>BQIU01000005.1 GCA_021603905.1 Nitrospirales bacterium | reverse complement strand
CGATCCCGGACCATTCTTGAACACACTTCGTGCAAATCTTCAATCAACCGTTGCCAACATTTTTGATTCCGATGGCCCGCGGTTTCGGAGTCCGTTTGGCATTGAATTTGATTTTAGACCAAACTCCAATAAGGTCCTTGATTTTCGACTGTCTGGACAGAACCACAATGCCTTGACCTCTACGCTTCGTGAGAATCCAACTCGCGTCAACCAACTGTTGTTCGGTTCGCCATCCGCTCAAGACGACGGCCTCCTTGAATCTATCGCCGAGGTACTCGAGAAAGCTGAATCCGAGCTACGAGAGAAACTTGAAGTGACGGGAAACCTTGTCGATATCTTTATTTAGAATCCAGCACGCATCCACTTCGCCGTTTCTTAGCCAGCACCTCAAGCGATTCCGCCGAATACAGCAATGCCTTCTCCCTGCGCACAGACAACGAGACATTAGTTCACCATGACGCATCTGCATCACAGATCCTGGTAATGGCCGTGTAACATTTCCAGATCATTCAAGACTATCTCGTATACAAAGGAGTCCGATTACCTCACTGAGAGAACAAGATTGTTATGCGACAAGCACCAATGCACCAAAACCGAGGGTATCGTCTCCTATTTTGAGGACAACTCTTGCTGAAAACCAAAACCATAAAGTTGGTATCTATTCTGATTATCGCCCCGATCTGGCTCGTAGGGTGCACGACCATTCCTCGCTCATTTACCCCTGAACAGCCAATAGCCACAAAGACCTTTTCACACCAATTGTTTGATGCGGTCCTCAAAGCACATGTACGGGATGGTGTCGTCCAGTACACAGCCATTGCGCAGGATCAAACATTCACCGAGTATCTTCACCTTTTCAATCACGTTGCTCCGAACCGACTCCCGACGCCAAATGATCGACTGGTATTCTGGATGAACGCATATAACGCCTTTGCCATTAAGGGTATCCTAGACGGCTATTCCCCAAGTACGTTTACTGGCCGATACCAATATTTCGTGAACCAGCGATACTCTGTGGGCGGTGAGAGCATCAATCTCTATGATCTGGAACGAGGACTCCTTATTCCTGATTTTCGGGAACCCCGAATTCACTTCGCCATCGTATGTGCGTCTCAATCATGCCCCAAACTCCGATCCCAAGCATTCACAGGTGAACAGCTCGATCAACAGCTTACGGATAGCGCCAGACAATTTATCAACGATCCAACGAAAAATCGGTTCGACCACAAAAACAAGATTGCCTATCTTTCAAAGATTTTCGATTGGTTTACTGAGGACTTCGTCAATCATTCAGGCTCTTTGACCGCCTATGTGGCCAAATATCTTGATGATATCGCATTGGCTCAAGCCTTACGAACAGAGAAGTATACTGTGGAATTTCTTGAGTATGATTGGAGTCTCAACGGCATCCCTCCGGATAAGGCCAACTCTATGGCAGGAGAAGCTGCAAGTCCATCTGTTGTCACGTTGTCAGGCAGATAATTTTTTTATCTTATGAATCCGTAACACTAAGCAACGTATCCAGACTACTCAGCAATTGAATGCTTACATCTCTATTTCATAGCAATTCTTTGGGTATAAAGAATACTTTCAAACACGATAACCAAGAAAGTGAATTCTGGGTGTCAACGAACTCTGAATTGACGGTATCCTCATGAGACCATATCTGTCCAACACAGCCAAACCGGCACTCAACCTCCTGCGTCAACGCCCTATTCTGGCCATTTTTGAAGTCACCCTCCGGTGCAATTCCGCATGCGGATACTGTGATCTCCCGCTCAATAAGGGCCGATATGAGATGAGCCGGCAGGAAATCAGGCAGGTTTTCAGACATCTGTATCAAAACGGTTTACGATATGTCCTAATCCAAGGCGGCGAACCACTCCTGAGAAACGACCTACCAGAAATCTTGAATGATCTCGCTGACATTGGCTTTGGACTGAGCTTAATTACAAACGGGACCAAACTGACACCAACGCTGATTAGCCATTTGACGTCTATCCCTCTGAACATTTCCATCAGTCTCGACGCACTTGATCGGGAGCTCTACAAACGCATTCGTGGGGCCGATCAATTACGACTTGTCCTCAAAGGCATTGACGCATTGACTGATTACCCTCACCCTAAATACTTGACCTGTATCGTCAGTGAAGCGAATCGCAGCCACGTAGTAGAAGTCGTTCGATTTGCTCGCGATCGAGGGTTTATCCCGGTCGTCGGAGCCTACCATTGGGACATTGAGCGGTACGGGAAAGTCGACTTGGCCCTTCAATATCAAAAATCCACGGCAGTCTCAGTCTTTCAATCAGTGTTAGATTCCGGACTTGTCCCTCGTGGCTATTTCCGTCAGTATCTGCGCGATAACATTACATGGTTAAGCGGTGGCTCCCTGAAACGATGTGATGCCGGCCGCTATAGTATCGCTATCGATGCGTCCGGTAACGTCGCCCCCTGCTTAGCACTCGAACATCAGGGAAACCTGCTGACATCATCGCTAGACGAAATTCTGATGCAAATCGATCAAGTAGCCATTCGAGCATGCTCTGATCAGTCTTCTTGCAACATGCTCTGCAGCCGCGTCATTGGCTCCATACTGAACCAGCCAATCAATGCGCTACTCACTCCAACAAAACTCGAACCATTTCTCCGGAACCCGACCCATGTTACTGCAGGCTAACGAACGACTTCCTTTAGCAAGACTGCTGCAATTCATTGAGCAAGGCGAACGCATCGCCCAGGCATGCGCCAGAGCTCAATCGGCCTTCGCCCCTGATCTTGGTACCAATCGGTTTTTTAAAGAACAGGCTCGACAAGAAGGCTTGCACGCCTACACCTTTCAGACAGCCATCTCCTGGATGGCGCCAAAACACCTTGGGTCTTCCCCATTTACTGAACCCTTTGCTCACTATCAGCGTCTTATCGAGTCGGCACTGCGCCGAGGCGATCTGTATGAGACCATTTTAGCAGAGCAAGTCATTCTTGAAGGCCTCGGGAATGTCACACTCAAAAAACTCGAAATTGGCCTCCTCAAACGACACGCCCCATTCCAGCGACTGCGGCGTGTGTTTTTACAACAAGAAGAAGCCCATCATGGATTTGGAAATCGTGTTCTCGAACGCGCGATGGAAAGACAGGACATGACTGAACACGATCTTCATGAGCGAGCACAGGTGTATCTGAGGTTGGCTGAGTCAATGATTCTGGAGGGACAAGCCTTACTCGTCGAGATGACCGAAGACCCTAATTGGTATCTATCGGAGTTTCACAAGACATTACCCAATTGGGTATACCATTCACGAATTTGTGCGGTAGCCTAGCTCAGAACGAGAAAGATATCAGACACGTATGATTTGGGTTATCATTCCCACATTAAACGAAGAACGTGCCTTACCGTCAACACTGAAATCTTTATTTCGCCAATCGGGTGAGTACGAAGTGATCGTGGTAGATGGAGGCAGTACAGATCACACATGTGACCACATCGCCAGCCATCCACGAATCACCCTGTTAACCGCCCCGAGGGGACGAGCCTCCCAGATGAATGCGGGAGCAGGCCATGCCTGGAATCTCAAACAATCGAATGACGATTGGCTCTTATTTCTCCACGCGGACACAATATTACCAACAGATGCGCTGAGTCACTTGCACCGCCTACAGGCACAGCCGAATTGCCAAGCCGGGGGATTTACCCACCAATTTTCCGGCAACGATTGGAGACTCCGTTTCATTTCGTGGTTAGATAACTTTCGTTGCACCAAGTCACATATTATTTATGGCGATCAAGCGCTCTTTGTCAGGCAAGAGCTATTTGAACGAATAGGGAGATTCCCCAACCAGCCAATACTTGAAGATATCGACTTTGGTAAGAAGCTTCTGCACTATACCATCCCTCTCCTCCTCCCCTCACCGGTGATCACAGATGCCCGTAAGTTTCTTCGTATGGGAATTTGGAAAAGTTTAACTAGAGTCTTGCTGATCATCTTGCATGTTGAATACGGTCTTCCGACTCTCACACCAGCATTTTTTCAAGATATTCGCTAGAACTACGACCATTCGTCAAAGTACACCCTCTATCCATCAAGAGTCTGTTTCATTTCAGAGTAGGCTTTCCTCTATCTCACTCTCGAGAGCGCAACATGTCATTCCTTCGCACCACCTCTCATCATTCAAAGAAGAGAAAAGGAAAGGGAAACACTGATCAATATCCCACACGAAATTTACCTAACGTGACACATTCGCCATCGATTCAAAACAGCGAAGACACCCGCCTCATACGAGGCAACAACATTCATACGCAAAATTAAAACATCACAACCATTTCTAAAGAACAAAACTATTCTAGGAGAATCGATAGAAAATTAAGGAATGAGCAAGGAGAAACCGATAAAGACCGGAAATAATACAGCGAATAGGAAATTTGGTATGAGCTCAGCGAACGACTTCGTAACTTTCCTCAAGGACTTTAATGACATCGAACTGAATCACTATACGTGCTTCGCGGGGGAATTCCGTGATCAACGGCTCGAAGCAGGAGCCATGGCGGAAGCAGGGTTTTGGAATACGGTTGTGAACCTTTGCATCGACGAACGTCTGCGTCGAGAAGGCGAAGTTCGTAGGTTAGAGTACATGTATCGCACTGGAGTCGATCCAGAAGAAGCAGAAGACTGACTCGCCTTTCTCCACTCTCTCATTGCACATTCTTCTCTTTCAATTGTGCTATTCGCTCCTTGGCCTTTTGGGCCAAGACACTATCCGGACTCATCTCAATGATCTGTTCATAGATCTGGGTGGCATGCGTACGATTACCTTGTTGCTCTTCAAATTGTGCGGTTTCAAATAATTGCTGTGGATCTTCTCCACAGCCCCACAGACCCAGCACGCACATCAACAACGCCATCCTGAACCCGTTTACCATCCTATTCGATATCATAAGTACTCTCCCTCTTAGCAATGTTTGTCGTCGCTCGGACCCTCCTCGTCGCTCTCTCTCTATTTGAGGGTTAGCCTCCATTTGTTCAAGCCTATCCCCTAGCATTGTTCCTTCTCTTTTTCTTCTCGTTCAGGGTAAAGATTTCAAGGGAAACAAGCCGATACTACTTCCAGGTGGGGGTGAGAGCCACACTCTATCAAATAGAGAGAAAAACGGCTCGTACGCGTGAATCACATACACAGTTGTTAGTAGGAATACCATGAACGCGGTTAAGGATCTTGCCAAATCATTAAAAAGTTTCGATGACTGTGAAATCCGGGTCTATACTCGTTTTGCCACTGAGTGGCGCGATCAACGCCTGACTGAAGGCTCTGCGGAAGAAGTGGCCTTCTGGAACGCTATTGTCTCGATGTTGCTAGAAGAACGTCAACGGCGATCCAATGAAGTTCGACGGTTGGAAACCATGTTTCGAACCGGCAAAGACATCAATGAATCAGAAGGAGACCCGCCTGACCTTGAAGATTACACCGGAGTGTAGTCGACGGTATTTCACAGTCTTTATCCCTCTCTGACTACTCACTCTTTCCGGATAAGCTCCCGTTTAGTCTACACGATCTTTTCTACTCGTATTCCTCACCACGATCTCCCTGTCTCAGCATCCCCAATCTACCATTTTTAACTTCTCTGTGACCGACCCATGCGTGGATAGCCACGCATGCCCAGCACGACTCACCGCATGACGCTTCCATCCCCGCATCTCATCATCGCATAACTACTTGAAATTATGACGTTTTATTGATTCTTGAATTGGCACCGCCATTGCTCAATTCACGGCGTACATAGGCTTCGCGATGTTCCTCGGAAAGGAGGTGAGTTTCAAGCGACTGAGGAACCTCGAGGCTTACGGGACAGTTCAAATAACTCTTCCGTATCGATAAATCTGGTATTCAACTGCCTGTGCACAACACTTTAATGGAGGACTTAATGAAACACGACGGAAAAAACTCACCCATCGAAAAAAAGAATGACTCCCCCGAATTACCTATTTCATCTTCGGACTCCGGGCCATCCTCGAAAGAAACCCTCATGCTGGGCTCGGGCCTCTTGGCCTTGGCCCTGGGGATTGGAGGCATGTGGATGATCTCAGAGGATCAGCCTTTACATGCGAATCCCACGAATGCCGTGGAGATAAAACAGGTGGCCAAGGGCTTGAATCCTTCGATATCTGAATCCACATCAGAGACAGAGAAATCCACAGAATCGATGGATCCAACGCTTGTCGCCTTTAAGGAAGCCGCCGCACATTCAGAAGAGGCCGGGCCTTCCGATCAGGCCGACGTCTACTTTGGATTTGATCAAGCCTCACTATCCGAGGAGGCCGCCATTGTACTCCAGGAGAAAATCGATTATCTCAAGGAGAAAGAAGGATGGCAGATTATCGTACAGGGCCATGCCGATCAACATGGGTCTGATGCGTACAATCAGCGGCTTGGCCTTCGACGAGCCGAAGCGGTGAAAGCGTATCTCACGGCTCAAGGAATCGAGGAGTCAGTCATCCGGACTGAGAGTCTGGGGTCACAGAACAGTATCTGTACGGAAGACTCCGAAGAATGCCTTCAGAAGAATCGGCGTGCTCACATTACCTTAAGCTCGGAGCATGCCTCGACTACAATGGCAGCATCCCTCGTTGCCGAAATCATCACCTCTGAACCAGAAAACATCCTCACCGTGGAATCAGAGGACGTGAATCGTTCACTCACTGACAACGATGTTGCAACAGAGACTGCGTTGCTCTCCAACACGATTGAAGAGGAAACTGCAAGCGAAGCAACGACAACATCGGAATCCCTACCATAAGATCCATTCATGAGAGCTGCGGACTGACAGCCTACCGGTCAATTCGCAGCTCTTACTCCGACTGACTCGATCCTGCGCCGTCTCTTTGGCACACCATTCTGTTCTCTTCTATGAAAGGGGTCTTCTGATGTCTCTTCACCACCACCGCGAGATTATCCATCCAATGCTTGGCCTCACATATCGACTCACTGGTCTTTTGAGAAACAAAAACCATGCATCAAGAAGTGTTTCCGCATTCCAGCTTCTCCTGTTCATATTTCTGACATTGGCCGCATTGCTCCTCCTACTGACAACTGATGCCTACGCTCAATCATCCACACATCACGTTTCACCGAATGATGTGACTCAAGGAACATTATTGTTTCGATCATCCACACAAAATTCCTACACTCCCGCCCCGACACTCCAGACCAAAGCCCATATGATCGTGACCGGGTTCATCGCACGAACCACAGTTCGTCAGGAATTTCGCAATCCGGGGTCCGGTTGGGCTGAAGGCGTCTACGTTTTCCCGCTTCCAGAAACGGCTGCCATCGATCACCTGCGCATGCATATTGGAGAACGGGTCATCGAGGGCCTCATCCAAGAGCGAACAGAAGCAAAAAAAACCTATACCGCAGCCAAACGAGAAGGAAAACGCACGAGTCTAATTGAGCAAGAACGGCCCAATATGTTCACAGCCTCAGTAGCCAACATCGGCCCAAACGAAACAATTATTGTTGAGATTGTATACCAGGAGAGGGTGTCCTACGACAGCGGAAAGTTTTCTCTTCGCTTTCCGATGGTTGTCGGGCCTCGCTATATCCCCGGCTCACCTGCACCACCTCATGAATCTGACACAATCCTTGAAAGACATGGATGGGCTAAGAATACGAATCAGGTTCCCGATGCTTCGCGTATCACGCCACCCGTCCAACATCCAGAACACGGTCCGCTCAATCCCATCACACTCACCATCGATCTTGTGCCTGGATTTCCACTCGTTTCCCTCGACTCAACCTATCACAATATCCACCAGACATCGAACAGCCAAAGCCGTTACCAGATCGCACTACAAGATGGAGACGTTCCTGCCGATCGAGATTTTGAATTGACATGGGAGCGTAAACAACAGATCCCACATACGGCGGTCTTCTCTGAGCAACATCATGACGACACCTACCTGATGCTCATGATCATGCCACCAGCCGGAGCATTTGCCGATCACGTCACCTTGCCACGAGACGTGACATTTGTCATCGATACCTCAGGTTCGATGCATGGCGCCTCTATCCAACAGGCAAAGTTAGCATTACACCTCGCCCTGACACGCCTGAAAGAGCAAGACCAATTCAATGTGATCCAATTTAATCATGAGACCCAGTCATCATTTTCTTCATCGCAACCCGTCACAGCCACAACCATCCGACAGGCCACACAATATGTCTCAAACCTAGAGACTGACGGCGGAACAGAAATGTTACCCGCACTACAACTCGCTCTTGCTCATCAGGGATCGACCCCCAATGTCCGACAAGTCATCTTTATCACTGATGGACAAATCGGAAACGAGCAACAATTGTTCCAAGCCATCCAGCACGACCTTGCTGACACTCGGCTGTTCACAATCGGCATCGGGTCTGCGCCGAATAGTTATTTCATGCGGCATGCAGCCAAATTCGGACGTGGAACCTTTACCTACATCGGTCAGTCCACTGAAGTGCAAGACAAGATGAATCAGCTCTTTCACAAACTTGAACATCCAGTGATCACGAACATCGACATGACACTCGCAGGAAAAACATCAGGGGAAATTCTCCCAGAACGCATTCCAGACTTGTACGTCGGAGAACCGTTGATAATGGCCGTTCGAACAACCGCACCTTCAGAACACATACACGTGCAAGGAACAGCCGGATAAAAAAACTGGGAGACGACGGTTTCATTGGATGAAGCCCTCCAACATCGTGGTATAGCCACGTATTGGGCACGACAAAAAATTTCAGCATTAATGGATCAGGATGTTGAGAGGAATGAAAATAGTCACATACGTCAGGAAATTATTGATATCGCCATGGCTCATCATCTCGTGAGCCGCTATACCAGTCTCGTTGCCATTGATATCACGCCTGCACGACCCTCAGGTCAAACGCTTTCTCCACATGTGATCAAGACAAACCTTCCGCACGGGCAAGATTACACGGCAATCTTTGGACTATCAGCAGGAGCCACAAATGGAACATGGCATCTCCTCACAGGACTCATTCTCCTTTTCATCGCCGGCGCTATAGCCGTTTCAAACAACTTCCGATGTTTGAGGCGCAGTCTAGACGACCTATAATTAACACTCCACAGGCAAACAGGTCTCATCATTAGCGACATCTTCAACCCTGCGAAAGGTACACAACAACCGTCGCCTAGGCTTCCCTTCCTCATTCAACTGGAAACTAATTGGATTCGCTATAGTGCCGGATATCACTGGATAAGGATTTGAATATGACTCGTCCACTTCTGATTCTCATTTTTTCAATCATGTTTCTTCTTGGAGCATGGCAGACAGGGTACGGCGCCTGGATCTATGTGAAAGCTGAACTCGCTCAATACCTCCTTGAACGAGCCTGGGCTCAAACACAAGGAGGTCAACCTCGCGTTCACCCATGGCCTTGGGCCGATACCTGGCCCATCGCCAAACTGCAGGTTCCTCAGCATGGCATCGAGATGTTTGTCCTTTCAGATGCCAGTGGTCGAACCCTAGCCTTCGGTCCAGGTCATGTTACAAGCAGTCCACATCCTGGGTCCGTGGGGACCGCCATTCTCAACGGTCACTGAGATACGCACTTTGCATTTCTCAAATATCTGCAATTGGGTGAAACGATACTGATCGAAGACATTGCTAGGGAAACGACAATATTTACAGTTCATGAATTGCACGTCGTAGATGCACGTCAGGCCATGATCGCACAAGACAAATCTCATACACAGCTTGTCCTCGTGACCTGTTACCCCTTTGATGCCATCGAACCCGGTGGACCGTTGCGCTATATTGTGATCGCGGAAAGACAGACATCCGCAATATCACGTCCACTCCATACGGTTTGGGATGGGGCTTAACGTTTCATTCGAAAATCCGAGCACATTCACTCAATCGAATCTTTTGACTCCGTATTCAATCTATTCTATGCTCGACTCTCGAAAGAGACTCTTCTACCATTGATAACTGCCCTAATACTCTACTCCACATTTTTCAACTTTTATTTATGTGGTTTACCAACCGTGAAACAAGCACATGACGATTTCAGATACAGAATAGCACTTAGAACACAAAGATCTTCATTTCATACAATCTTCGTATTTCCCAATGCAACATTTCTGGAATTTCTCTTCACCTGAATTTCCTTTTCTACTGCCATTCTTCGCAACGACGCAGAGTAATCTCAAAAGAAAGAAAAGAGAGGGACCGTAGGGTCTTCCCTACGGTCCCACGAATGCTCACGGTTGCTACAAGCCATATTCACAGAAATAACTTTTTCATACACCATCAATAACCTCACCTTCATCTTTTCTTATTCGCTGGTAATTCAAAGACTTCTTCCAATTCTCTGTTGCCGCACTGCCCACAATATAAGCAGAGTGCTTTTAGGAATGCAGATTGCTTGAGTTCTCGAACAGAAAGTGTGAGTTTCATGATTTTCACTGCTCGACTTGATTACTTGAATAAGAAAACTGACGACTGACGTATGAACCAGATCAGACACCAATAATTACTCAGAAGAAAGAATGCACTTGAACATATAGATAAAACTTCTACTTTTTCGGATTCCAAATATAGTTGTCCACTGCCCCCCCTACCTGCTCATCATTACTTCTTATGATGTATTTTTGTTCTTGACAAATACAGAACCTTTGCTGTCATCACTTTTTTATCGACTCAACTGGAAAGGCCTTACCACGCCGATTGCGACAGACACACGAAACAAATTAGTGAATTTAATTATTTTATCGAGGAATTCACACGAAAATGGATCGACAAAGCGATCGTTCGCGACGACACACAAGAAAGGGAAAATTTCACCATGCGAGGATACTTTGGACAACAAGAGATACGACCACCCTAAGGTCTTACCTTTCCTCGAACGTTAGAGGCTGTTGCGAGAATACTCACAGAATCACTAGTAATACTGCAGTACAATATTTGGTCTTCATATCTACGTCCTTATTACTCGTTTGTCTATAGGACCTCCGCCTGCCTTCTAACGTTCGTGACTCCCGCGTTGCGACAAGAGGTGCTAGCAACACGCACCTGTGGCAACACGATCAATGCCTTTTTCTTGAACATGTTGAAAAAAGAATTGGAGATGATAAAGATGAAACAGTCTATTCGACCAGTTATCACAGGTCTCATATTTATCCCTTTCTCTGTATTGTACTTTGCCGTCTGGGGGTACGCTCAGGAAACTGATATCACCCAGCATCCCAATTCCATTAATGCAGGAATTCAGAAATCGTTACAAGATCAAATTGGCGCGGGTCGAGGCAATATCAATACTCCTGGATCATCACTGCACATGATAAACAGAGATCCCTTTCGCTCAATTCGTCGCGGAAGAAATCTCTTTCAACGAAAATTTACCGTGGCTCAGGGACTTGGGCCACGCAATGGTGATGGATTTGGAGATATTAGTGCTGATGCCTCACTGGGTGCTGGCCTAGCCGACAGTTGTGCTGCTTGCCATGGTCGTCCACGAGGCTCAGCGGGCTTCGGTGGCGACGTATTTACTCGCCCTGACAGCCGAGATGCTCCACATTTGTTCGGCCTTGGTCTTCTTGAAATGTTAGCCGACGAAATTACCCTGGAACTACGGGCCATTAAAAATGGGGCAAGTGAACGCGCTCAGAAAAGTGGGCAAAATATACGAGCCAGACTTCAGAGCAAAGGTATTTTCTATGGATTTATTAGAGCGCTCCCCGATGGTTCAGTGGATGCCACAGGAGTCAAAGGGGTCGATGCTGACTTGCGCGTACGACCATTTTTTCATCATGGAGGCACTATCTCCATAAGAGAGTTTGTTGTTGGGGCACTGAATGGAGAAATGGGACTCGAAGCCTTTGACCCAGATCTCGCGAAAGCCTCCTCAGGAGGAAACATCACCACACCTTCGGGCATGGTACTCGACGGTTCAATTGATGCCATAGAAGCGCCACCGGTCTCAAGTGAAAGCGATGATTCTGACCTTGATGGAGTCGCGAACGAAATTCCTGTCAGTCTTATCGATTATCTGGAATTTTATTTATTGAATTATTTCAAACCAGCCATCCACCGAGAAAATTCTCGTGTTCGGACAGGAAGAAAACTCTTTCAACAAATTCAATGCGTAAGCTGTCATGTTCCCTCATTGATCGTAGAACGCGACAGACGAGTCGCAGACGTTGAAACGAAATATCAGGCACAGAAAGGTTCCTTCAATCAGCTCTATGCCGTCGCCACGCCACTTGTCCAGGCCACCCCGAATTCAGGAAACCCTCCGGTGAAGAAACCCATGGAAAAACGATTCATTGTCAACAACATCTTTGCTGATTTTAAACGGCACGATCTCGGGTCTAACTTTTGGGAACGAAACTTCGATGGAACGATCACGAAGGAATTTATGACCGAACCCTTATGGGGAGTGGGATCAAGCGCTCCGTATGGTCATGATGGCCGAAGTGTTAACTTGTGGTCTGTGATTATGCGGCATGGGGGTGAAGCGCAATCATCACGTAACCGCTTCGCCCGGCTGTCCGCAGGCCAACAAGCTCTGTTGATGGAGTTCTTACAATCGCTCGTCCTGTTCCCACCAGACGACACTGCATCCAACCTGAATCCCAAGAATCCAAGGGCTGCCAATTACCCTCAAAACGGTCATGGAAGCATTGCCCTGCCAAAGCTCTTTAATGATCCGTCTGATCTTGAATAGCCGGACAAAGCAAGGCCAGATAGGGGAAAAACTATCCGGCGACAGGCTACAGAGCCTGTCGCCGGGGTCTCCCAGGAATTACATAACTCAATGCCGAAACCTTGCCCCTGTGACTCTCAGGTCATCCCTCCAAAAGCCTTAGTCCTCTCACAAAGAGGCACTCTTTATGTGAGAGTATGCAAACACACGCACCTCAAGCATCAAATTAATTGCCAGCAAATACATTGAATACAGCCTAACACGTAGATTTCTATCCCACCGTACGATACAGTTTCTGGTCAAGATCACCAAAGTATTTCTTAGGTCATTCACTATCACTGACCGAGAAGACAGATACCTCATCCGTTGATGATAGCAGAGAGGGAAATACCCATTCGCTGTTCTGCATCTATCCTCAAAAGGAGTAAATATGTTTGTGACCAACATTGAAGAAATTCCAGGAAAAACCATTACGGTTTGTCACGGGATTGTGTCAGGCAGCACCGTGAGAGCCAAACATGTCGGACGGGATATCATGGCCAGTTTTAAGAATATCTTTGGAGGAGAACTCAAAGGCTATACGGAACTCTTAGGAGAGTCACGTGAGCAGGCCATTGACCGAATGAAAGCGCAAGCCCAACAAATGGGGGCCAACGCCATCGTGAATGTCCGCTTTTCCACATCATCAGTGGCCGCAGGCGCGGCAGAAATTTATGTCTACGGTACGGCCGTGAGCGTAGAGTGAACTAGAGCATGGAAAGCCTCATCACCGTTGCGGCCTTAATTGCCTTAGGGTATATCTTTGGGAGAATCGCAGAAACACGGCACTACCAATCTATTCAGGTGCGTGAACAAGCCTTTCTGGGATTACCCACCACCTCTAGTAAAAAATCAATGAGTAATCTAGGACCGATCAGTCATGCCCATCTGGTTCAAGGCAATGTCGTGATCTCTGTCGACTATTTCAAACGTTTTTTAGCAACCCTCCGAAATATTTTTGGAGGCACCCTTCAAGCGTACGAAACCCTCTTAGATCGAGCACGTCGTGAAGCTGTCCTGCGCTTGAAAGAGAGCTGTCCTGATGCTGACCAAATCATCAATTTACGTCTAGAAACGTCGTCCATCTCTAAAGGGGACAACGAACGGATCGGTTCAGTTGAAGTCTTGGCTTACGGAACGGCCATTTACCTTCAAGACAAAACAATCCAGGATACCACTCGGTGAAGTACCAACCTTCGTTGCCTGAACGAAACGATAATGTCTCCCATCAACACCCCATCCGAGAGTTTGGAATTCTCATCCTCAGCATTATTGGCGTTGCGGTCATCAGTTTTTGGATACTCGGGTTTTTCATAGATCAGGCTGTAGGCTATATCTCTCCAGAAGATGAAGCTCAGCTATTTGCAAAGATTGACCTAGACTGGGAATTTGGGGAAACCGCCTCAGGACCACGACAAGCTTTGGTTCAACACCTCATTGAGGCCTTACGTCCATGCCAAGAAATTGGGTTTTCCACACCAGTGACGATAATCGAATCACAGAATATCAATGCGATGGCCATCCCGGGCGGAAAAATTGTAGTCTTTTCAGAATTACTCAAGAGCATGAAAACAGAAAATGGATTAGCCTTTGTTTTAGCGCACGAACTCGGACATTTCAAGAATCGAGATCATTTACGCTCAATTGGGCGGGGACTTGTCTTGGCAGCTCTCTCAACACTCTTAACCGGAGCCAATTCCAGTATTTCACAAATGCTCACCTCATCCATGACATTAGGCCAAGCGAAATACTCGCAAAGCCGCGAGAGCCAAGCCGATGAAACAGCGCTACAGATTCTTAACTGTCACTACGGACATGTGGGCGGAGCCACTGAACTATTTGAAGTCTTACAGCGGCAGGAAGGGACCTGGGACATCAACATACTACATTACTTTGATACCCATCCAGAACTTCAGAAGAGAATCGAGGCTATTCATGAGTTGAGTAAGCAACAAGGCTATACGGTTGAAGAACCACTCCCGTTAAAAAAGCCCTTACCCCTCTAGCACACTTCGTAACGGCTTGAACAATTTTCCCTGATACACACTCCCTAATTCAACTCGCCCTATATGAGGCGCACGCTGTTGATGACGACTTTCGATCGTAAACTGCGCTTCTCGCCCCATACTGTTCAATAAATGCGTCGCCAACTCCACTCGAGACACCACACGCGTCGCGGAAAGATGACGAATTCCAGCTTCCGCACTATTGGCCAAATCCATGACACGCTGTGCCAATTCATGAACCCACACCGCCGATCGATATTCATCATCAATGATGGTAATGGGGAGGTTTTGCTGCATACGATAACGAAGCCAATCTTGATGACCGGTTCGGCCATTATGTGAAGCTCCAATTCCAAGACCTGTTCGAATCACTAATGAACCGGCTCGCTGCAACACTTCTAGTTCCGCGTCAACACGTGTCCGGCCATAGACACTGATCGGACAAGAAGCTGAATTTTCGGTGTAGACGCCGTCCCCACCAAACACGTGATCAGATGAGACATAGACAAATTTCGTCTGTTCAGGTAAGGCCTGCACGACTCGCTTGACGTGTTGAACATTGATCTCATACGCCCACTCAGGGTTGGCCTCACACTTCGTCACATCACACACCGCATGACAATACAGGAGAATATTGGGCTGAGTTCGATGAAGTAGCTCTTCAATCCAATTCCTATTGTCGAGCTGCAGGGAAGGCCAATGACGAACAGCTTGTGCCCGATTTCCCGGTGAAGTAAATGGGTGGATAACTTTGGGAAATCTCGAGGCTAACTGAAACCCCAACATGGAGGTCGCACCGAACAGAAGAATCGAACCAGCTATCATTGAGTTATCTATTTTTCATATAAATGCTGGGTCAGTAAGACCTAATTTGTGAAACGCCGTTCAGCACCTATGGGGGAAAACGTATCTCGTTGCTCCTATATTATGGAAAAAGTCTTTCAGTTTTTACGAGATACGAAAGACGATTCACGAGATACGCATTTAAGCCATCTTCAGCAGTTCAGAGATGGCCCCACTCACACCTTCAAAAATTTGATGAGGCTTGGCTGTTCCATACATATAGGCTGGAGTCGTTATAATTTTTTTATCGGCATCCACCACAAATTTTTCTACGGCGCAATTCTGATGTTTGGCCCCGGTCTTTTCAATTTCCGTCGCGGTTCCAGCATCATCACCGATGGTGACACTCACACCCTTCTTCCCAAACGCCAGAGCCATGATTGCGGGGGCAATACAAATAGCCGCTATCGGTTTACGGCTTTCATGAAACTCGTTGACGACTCTGGTCACTTGAGGATCAATCTCCCCGGAGCTTCCTTTCTCGGCAAAATCACAGAGGTGCAAGGCCGCCCCAAAACCACCGGGAAACGCCAGTGCATCAAAATCCTGAGCTTTCAAATTTTCCAATGCTTGAATATCGCCACGAGCAATTCGTGCGGACTCTTGCAGGACATTTCGTTGTTGACCTGTAGGCTTTTGCGTGAGGTGATTTATTTCAGCGACGTCTTTGTTGGGCGCAAAGACTTTGTACTCCGCTCCATTTTGTCCGATCGCTACCAGCGTACTAATCGCTTCGGTAATCTCAGCCCCATCTAAAAAGCCACAACCTGAAAGAACCACGGCTACCTGTTTCATGACATCCTCCTATCATTTCTCATGAAATAAGGCTCTTTATTCATGAACTATACTTTATTCTAAGTAAAATGGAAGACACATCTCTACCTTCTTCCCTCAACTTTTTTGTAGTATTCAGCCTGTACAATCTTTTGCAACGCTACCAACTCTACCCCAAACAGACATTGGGAACCACCTCTAGCAAGCCTGCCCGGACGAAACAACGTTCGACAGAATCGCCTACAGTCCTGTGAACCCTTTGACCATTGCGGGCAAAGCGTATCACCGATACTCTTTGCCATAGCGCTAACGTAAATTGACAGCATAGCTCATGTGAATTAAAATTAACATTATGGTACCGTTTTGGTACCATAATGATTACCAGACGGAGATTGCAATGGCCACATTGACTATCAAGAATATTCCAGAGCCGCTTGTGCGAAAGCTTAAAAACCAAGCAGAGGTCCATCGAAGAAGCCTCAATCACGAAGTCATTCAGTGCTTAGAGCAAGCTGCTGGGAGTGTCCCTCTCAACCCCGAAAGTCTTATTGCCCATGCACGAACCATTCGGAAGAGCCCAACAACAACACGCCTCACAGATCGAACTCTACAGAAACTAAGGACCGAGGGGCGACCATGATCGTCGCCGATACAAATCTCCTGATCTACCTCTACATCAAAGGTCAACGTACAGCTCAAGCTGAAGCGGTCCTACAAAAAGATCCCGTATGGACTGGCCCCCTTCTTTGGCGGTCAGAATTTCGCAACACGCTGATAGGCCTTGTCAGAAATCACGGTCTCCGTCTTGACCATGTGATTGGGATTGTTGAAGAAGCAGAGCACTTGATGGCGGGGCGAGAATACTCTGTCGTCTCCCACCGCGTGATGAATCTTGCTGCACAATCGGCATGTTCAGCGTATGATTGCGAATTTGTCAGCCTCGCACAAGACTTGGGAGTCACGTTGGTAACGGCCGACCGCCAGGTCCTTAGAACCTTTCCAGACGTGGCGATCACACCGGAGAACTTCTTGGAAGAAAAAATCTAGCACTTCAACAGGTAAGACTCTTTACGATTTACCCATGATAAAAATCTTCGCGAATGACTTTTCCATCCTTCCAGGTTTGCATCGTGACTTGGTTCATTACCACATGCTTATCGCCCTTAAACGTGACGTCAAATGTCCATTCAACCGCCACATGATCACCATCGATTAGGGTTCTACCTACCGTCGCTCCATGAAATTCTTGCACGCTATCCAAAAACTGTAATTCGTACTCGCGATTTTTCGCCTTTCCGACTCGTTCTTCCGTTCGATTTTCACTCATCACGACATCATCCGCATAATACGCATCGAATGTTTCCAAAATTTTCCCAGCTAAAATTCCATCAATCACTGCCTGCGCTTGGTTGTTTGCACTCATCGCGTTATCTCCTTTTATAATAGAAAAATTAACAATATGACTCCTTGTCCTTCCATGTGATTCAGCCCAATCGCTCTCGCCCGTGAGGAGACGTCAGGTCCTGGGCAGGCCCAAGCGGAACTATTTGCGTGGGGTTAATATCATCATGTGTCATGTAATAGTGACGTTTAATATGATCGAAATTAACAGTTTCAGCAACGCCTTCATGCTGATACAAGTCTTTGAGATATCCAAAAAGATTTGGGTAATCAATGATTCGCCGAAGATTGCATTTAAAATGTCCATGGTAGACGGCATCAAATCTAATTAAAGTGACAAAGAGGCGCCAATCGGTTTCGACAATCTGTGATCCAAATAGATACCGCTGACTCGACAACCGCGCCTCAAGCTGATCGAGCGTCTCAAACAACTGACCCACCGCATGCTCATACGCTCGTTGAGTTGTGGCAAATCCGGCTTTATAGACGCCATTATTGATACGGTCATAAATGAGTGCATTCAGGTTGTCGATGCCCGCACGAAGCGATTCAGGGTACAGATCGGGGGTCTGCCTGGCCACTTGATGAAACGCCTGATTGAACATTCGCAGGATATCATCCTCGGAATTGTTCACGATCTTTCGGGATTGAGAGTCCCACAAAACAGGCACGGTCACGCGAGACCGATATGAAGGGACGGTAGACTTGTACGCCTCGCTGAGATATTGAAATCCGTTAATGGGATCAAGAGAATAGCCAGGTCCTTCTCGAAACGCCCATCCACGGTCGTCACGAATGGGATCAACAACCGTCATGCCAATGATGTTCTCAAGTCCCTTGAGTTTTCGTCCAATAATGGTTCGGTGCGCCCAGGGACAGGCTAAGGACACATAGAGATGATAGCGTCCCGCTTCGGCTGGGAATTCTGAACTTACGTCTTCCGTCACCCAACTGCGAAACATATCTTCCTGACGGGTAAATGCCCCTTCTTCGTCTTGTTCATCTGGAAATTGTCCCTGCGCAGTCATGATGCTTCTCCTTTCCAAGTAAACGTTCCTTGCTGCAAGTCATGTAAGGCTTGCTGAATTTCTTCCTCACGATTCATCACAAATGGACCATAGCGTGCAATCGGCTCATGTAAGGGCTTTGCAGAAATCAACAAAAATCGAATTGGCTCATCTTCAGTGATAATCTTCAATTCCTTGCCCTCATCCAACACAACGAGTCTTGGGCTAGTCACCCAATCTTGTCCATCATCATGAACAATCGCCCCCTTTCCTTCAAACACATAGGCAAATGCCGTATATCCTTGCGGGATGGGCTGAACAAATGAACCATGGGCCGGAACCAGGACATCAAGATATGTCGGATTGGCAGCAATATTCTTGACGGCACCACCAGTCCCTTCAACTGTTCCAGCGATCACACGAACTTTTGTACTTCCCTCTAAGGTCACTTCAGGAACCTCACTCGCCGAAACATCCTGATATCGCGGTTGCGTCATCTTAAGTTTGGCCGGAAGATTCACCCACAGTTGAAGCCCGGCATTGCCTTCAGGACGAACTTGAGGCATTTCTTCGTGTAAAATCCCACCTCCAGCCGTCATCCATTGGACATCTCCTGCCCCAATACTCCCTTCATTCCCTAACGTATCTCGGTGTTGGACTTCCCCCGCTAACATGTAGGTCACCGTCTCTATTCCTCGATGCGGATGCATCGGAAACCCGGCTTGATAATCCTCAGTATGCGGCGACCCAAAATGATCAAAAAGAAGGAATGGATCAAGATAGTTTAGCTCCTCACCTCCAAGACTTCTTTTCAGTTTCACACCCGCCCCTTCCATAACCGCCTTTGGCTCAATAACCGTTTTCACTTTTCTATATCGTGTGCTCATAATTCACCTCACTTCTGCATAAAAACATTTTTCGTAAATGACTCATCAATATAAATGCAACATCTCAATTTGACTCTGCATGTCTTAGAGAACTGCTAGGAACCTTCAAAGCTATCTCGAAGCCGATTTAATAATGGCTTCATCAGCTTCACCTCCTCTTTTGTCAGAGCGTGTTCAAAATACGGCTTAAGAAATTTGGCATGAGCCGGAAAGGTTTTCTGAAAGAGCGCTTCTCCTTGAGATGTTAATCGAATATTCGTGGCGCGTCGATCACCTTGGACCTGTTCTCTTACCAAAAGTCTCTTAGCCTCTAAGCGATCCAGCACGCCAGTGAGGGTGCCTTTCGTAATTAATGTCGCTTCTCCAAGCTCTACACAGGTCAGACCGTCGGTGTCACCAAGTTCCGCAATGACATCAAATTGGGCAGGAGTCAACCCCATGGATTCAATATGGCGCGTTCCGACGCGATAAAACGCCAAATACGCCTCAACCAACGGCCTGAGCAAGGAGAGATACGGGTCCCGACGATAGTCTCTAACGGACATATGTGTTGTTCCTCACTGTGTTCACATTCATAAACCAATAGCTCACACGAATTTTTCCGTCTTCAATCATTAAAGTTCTAATAAGGATAGTTCTAATCAGTACTTTTGTCAAGAGCTCAATCTATTCACATATGATTTGAAGACTCAAGTTTATACAACACAGTCCCCCTCCGCGACTATTGCCCAGTTCATCCCCACACCTGTGGGGAATACTAGATAAAGCTGAGTTTTTCAATGCAGATCGAGGAGAGAGATTATTCAACGTATGGAGAACGTAGCAAGGCGTTGTGGGCCGAACTGATAGATTCTACTCACACGTGCGCCTCTCCTCCTTCACTCACGATATTCATCTCTTGGAAAGGGGGGCGTGATTCGATAGGACAAGACCGCCTAACTTGGCTTACGGGGCATCGGACTGGCTGTGCTTTTTGAAACGATCTCCCAGATCAATTTTGGTTGAACCATCTGGCATGGTTTCTTCTTTGAGGCCTTCGGCTGATTCGGTGACTCCCTTTGTGGTCGGCTCACCATCAACTTGACGTTGACAGTCTGGGCGCTCCTCAGGTGAGACAAGTTTTCCGGTTTCGGGATCGATACAGACTTTTCGTCCCATTGCACCCTCCTTCTTGCTTTCATTCGATGCTGAATCCGGTGTTGATGACATCGTTATTCTCGGAGACTCTCTCTCCGCAGTTTGTTCAGACCATGCCGTACTGATCAAGCACGTGATGACGAAGCACAAGCTCCCCAAAAGGCTCTTGGGCCAATTATATGAAGCCTTCATGATCTACCTCCCAATAATTAAGACGGCCGCGCATGTCGCATGAGGGTTAGATGCCATGACCTGTTTTGTTCTGGGTCCAGAGTATCTTCATTTGCAACACAATGAATGTCGAACGATCCTTCCTTCAGAGAAGACTTCAAGTGTCCTTCACTTTAGTATACCACTGTTCACAACACTGGTTCTGGATAGAAAACGATGGGCTCTCATTCGATTCAGTGATTCCTATAACGGTGTGGTGCTGAAACGAAGAGAGGGCTCTCGAACGAGCCCTCCCCCATGAATTTCCAGACTTTCCCAGTTTTTCTGCATGACTCTTTCAATCGTACACTCAGTGTTTACTCATTTAAAGGCATGAATCTGAACTCCATTGTGTTTCGAGTGAACATGTTTTCCCCTGTGGCTTGAACAAGGTTACTCGGCACGAACAAAAATGGTGTATTCTCCTACTTGATTATCTTGATAGAGCCTGATTTTCACATAATAGGTTCCCGGAGTTAGCGTTTCGGTGATTTTTGAGTTGAAGTTTCCTGGAGATACATCGTCATTTTCTTGAATGAACGTCGTCTGACTATCTGGACCAAACAAAGACATCACCGTATCAACGCTTCCGGTCTTCCCCTCAGTTTCCATGGTGTATGAACCTTCTTGTGTCACGGTAAATTCGAAGAGATTTTCTTTTTCAGTGTCGGATATCGACCCGTTGATTAATGGAGGACTGATAGGGATTTTTATAGCCCCCATGCCACCATCAACGCAGGGTGGAGACGAGAGGCTCCAACCAATGTCCCGTAGGAGTGCCTCAGTAATCCGCTGGTCGGAAGTCGGCGTCGCTGATGGTTCCATGAGTTCGTCAGGAGAAAGTGCCGTATCCCAGTGAGATACCGATGACCCTTGTTGAAATGGATTGGGAGCATACATGCGCACATGCCCATCCGATAGCCCATTGGTCAAAATTTCTTGACCACACGCGTTTGCCAGAGAGCCAGTCCAGCGTAAATCTCCGGTATCTATCGCAGAGGCTGCACGCTGGCCGTTGTCCATGTCCGACCAGGACATTGCTTCGCTCCCGTCTTCGAGGAAGGTCATATAAATGTCGTCCTGGCCTAACAGTTTTTCCCCGGTCGTCGAATTCACGAACGTCAGCATATTTATTCCATGACCAATTTCATGGAGAATCGTATCAAAAAAGGATATTGTTCCAAGAGGGGCAGGAGCATTGATCCCATACCACCATTTTGTGTTCGTCAGGCAATTGGGGTTGTCATCAACATCACTATTAAATGTCGCTCCAATATCATCGTTATCGGGGTCAAGATCTGATCCTGCTAAGCTATTAGCAAGAGCAACAGAGTACCAAGTACTAGCGACAGGAGCATTGTCAAAGTCACGGAAGACCGTTTGTGGCCCAGCAGCCCCAAGAATACCACTTGCGGCCGAACAGGCTTGAGGATCCATGTTTGCTTGGACGCGGATCGGTACCGCACTGTCGAGTGCGGCTTCCCAGACCTGAGCCGCCGCCGTAAAGGCGGCCAAACGTTGTGCCCCAAGTGTTGTTGCCGGGTTGCCAGGTAATGCAGGGACCGGGGTTGTATCGTTGAACCCTTCATTTGGGCCATCATTATTCACAATAATAATCTGTGACGCGGCTGTTGCCGTCGAAACGACAAAGAAACTAAGAATTACCGCATACAGCACAGTCGATACCAGATGTCTCGTAATTCGATGATGTTGCATGATGCTTCCTCCATGAGGACGGGCGCATTGTGGCGCTCATTATTTTTCAGTTGAATTATGATCTATATGAGTGACACCCATTTCATGGGTAAGCACAATGGTCTGATCAGGATGCACGGTTGCCAATACCGGGCTTCTGAAGTGACCTTTTAAATCTACTTTGACGGCTCCAGTTGCCATTTTTTTCTCTGCAAGTTCTGAGACATCTCGGTCTGCGGCCATCATAGCTTGCAAACTTGACCTAAACTTTTGCACATCCACTTTCAGCGATTGACGTTCCATGATCTTGGCGGCCATTTCTCCTGATACCAGCCGCCCTGTGTCAGGATCGACCGTCGCGATAAGACCATTCGAACTATCCGGCGTGACTTTCACCATCGTATTCGTTTCGGCTGAAACATTGAATGCGACACACACGCTAAAGACGCACAAGCCTCCCAATAGACCGTGCTTTCGTTGAGACAGACTTTTCATTTTGTTCTCCCTTCAGTAAACACGTGAGTTGTGAGCTAGTGATTTTCTTTAAAAATTATTTTGCAAGTGCTAGACCAAGAAAAATTTTTGAAATTTGTTTGTTCGAATTAAGAGTTGTACTGGCGATAGATAGCAAAAGAGGGTATCTAAAACGATACGATGTCTATCTCTTTAGATACACCGTTGGGGTTGTCGCAACGACCTGTTGCCGATCACTCCTCTACTTTCCCAAAGAGAGCATTCAACGCGAAGGATG
Source organism: Nitrospirales bacterium (assembly GCA_021603905.1). Taxonomy (GTDB): domain Bacteria; phylum Nitrospirota; class Nitrospiria; order Nitrospirales; family UBA8639; genus JAGQKC01. The sequence continues at coordinate 76,528 of BQIU01000005.1, read as the reverse complement.
GCTCGTCAATCGAAAGCGAATGCGTCAGCTGTATCGGGTAGAAAAGGCAGAACTGTGTCTGCCGTTATGAAGACACAAGCACTTCACAGAGCACTGTAGTCTGGCTGCTGCTCTGATGAAGTCAAACGAACGCTAGAATATGGGTGTTGCACAAGATACGCTGGCGGATGGAGTCCGCTTTAAGATTTCACGGTCGTCGATCATTAGTGTCGACTCAGTGCTGCACTCGAAGGGGAGGAGAAATTCGGCTGCCAGGCGAGGCGATCGGTCAGACACTTGATCGAGTCTTGGGGCAAGGCTCACGATCGCGTTCCACCATTGTTGATCACTGTACCGAATTCTCATCTCGTGCGCTGGGGAATTGGGTCTATCGGCATTGGGCCAGCTTGACTTCATTTATCCAGACAAACCAGCCGGAAACGCCTTCATGGAAGTATTGAATGGGCGATTTGGAGTGGAGTGTTTCAACATCCACCAGATCCGATCACTGGATGACACTCGAGCGATCATCGAAGCCCGGCGGATAGAATATAATCAGCATCGTCCCCATAGCTCACTCGGGCACCTGACCTCGAATGAGTTCTTGAAACAACGTCAGGAGAATCAGACAGCTGAAGTCGCCATCTATTTTGGTTAAGATCTGTCTCAAAACGGGGGCAACGACAAAGAGCCGAAAGCTCCATTTTTTGCCTGTCCATGTTTAGGGAAACTTTCAGGTCAGGTTCACAGGCATAGAAGAGCAGAGAAGAATACGATCATTCACAGAAGGAAGCGTCAATATCAATCTTCCCAAATAGCTTTCCTTCTCTATAATGGAAATGATAAACCCAATGAAGAATGAATAATTGTTAGCCAGAAAAAATCACGATTATCTACTTGAAGCAGGTAGGGAAAATGCGTAAAGATTGGAGGAGGTTCAAGCCAATTTTCCTCTATATTGTAACGGTTATTGGATTTATCTGGAGCACTTTAAAGATTATGTTGGATTTTTTGGGTGATATGGATTTTGTCATAGGGCGGATTAAGGACCCAGGTTGGCTGCAAGACGCTTACCTTAATATCGTCAGTTTTTCGCCTCAAGGCAATATGGTAATTTTTATAGTGAGCTTGATTATTTTTGGATGTTTGATCTTTCAACACAAACAAAAGGATGCTCCTTATCAATTAGACGCTTTACTTAAATCACAGCAGGGTTCTCCTAGGAGTAAAAGCAATAAAAGTGAAAGCGCACAGAATTATACTGAAAATTCTGAAGCAAGGATGCTCCAGGTAATATCAAAAGAAACAATTGAGCAATTACGTGATGCACACAATGTAAGGCCTATCAGTGAAGTAGAGTCAAACCTAAGTATTTATATGATCCCATCTGGTCGGTGGGGATTTGTAGACGGTTGCTACATTAATACTCCCGAGTTAAAAATAGCTGATCCGAGGTTTGCTTCATTAGGGGATGAGTGGAGGAATACAAAGGTCACTCTTAAGCGTGATCGTGGCAGTCATGTAGAAATTCACAAACTAGCAGATGGGAAAATATTGATAATTGGCTACGTTTCTCAAGATGATTTACGAAGACTTGGACAGCCAACTACAGAACAAGGATTCAGATTAACGTTACACTTCGAGAGTAAAGGAGAATTTAAAAATGTTATAGCGATTCCAAAAGAGAATGTTGCCATGGTGAATTATCGATGTCTGGATAGCGGGGATTCTGTTTTTGATTTGTGGTTACGTTAAGAGGCAATGAGTTTCTGGTACTCCAAATTTCCAGACGAAATAAGCTTCTTGAGAGTATCTCTGAATAAATACGAATTCTGGCGATTATTAAACCGCCATTCAAGCTCATCCAAATAGGCATCTAGATGTTTTGCACTCAAATGATGATAGGTTCCCATGACCGACCGTTTCAGCAGATCCCACAAGTTTTCAATGCCGTTGGCATGAATATTCCCACCTATCCATTCATCTTTACTATGGTTCACCGATTCATGTTTAGTATCATGATCCTCAATGCCTTTATAGGTTTCCCATTCGTCTGTAATAATCAATTCGGTATCTGCTGCCGTATGGTCTTTAATGAATTTGTGAAAGGTTTTTCGGTCGGTGTTTTTAATCGTTTTCAGACGTATATCGCCATTCCGTTCAATAATGCCAATCACCAAGGATTTATTCTTCTTATAATTTCCTTTACCACGTCCTTGTCCTTTCAGTTTGCCACCTATCCAAGTCTCATCAACTTCGACCGTGCCTTTCAGCTTTCTTGAAGTCGCTTCGGTGATAGCTGCCCGAATACGATGACACAGATACCAGGCTGTTTTATATGAGACTTGAATGGTACGTTTAATTTGATTGGCTGAGACACCTTTTCTTGATTCAACCATCATATAGGATGGTGGCAAACCATTTCGGTAAGGGTAAATGAGAATCATGAAAGATCGTGCCAGACGTCACAGAGAAGCGAAATCGGCATGAATTGCAGTCAAACTGTCCACGGGCATAAATACGAGAAATACTCTGATGATTGCAGCGAGGGCATTGCACACCATCAGGCCACCGAATTTCCTCAAGGACTTCTAGACACTTTTCATCAGAATGAAAGTTGGACATCATCGTAACAATATCTAAATTGGTTTGAGTAAGAGGCATCTTATGGCTCATAAAAAGAAAGTATCAGAAATGACTACCGACGAGTTAGCGAAAAGGATTTTCCCGAAGGATGCGAAGAAGGAACTACAACGTGTAGCTCATGAGAAGGAACAAGCAAAGAAAAAAGCCAAGAAATAATCATCGAATGGGTACATTCGCAGAAATACTAACGTGCGTCAAGGTTATAATCACTAAAAAATAAACTTTTCCAGGCCATCCAAACGCTCCGAGGCAGAATCCTTCATGGCAGTCTGCATTATGAACAGTATACTTTTCAGTATATTCGTTAGTTGAATTTGTTAAACTCCGTATTCCTTACAGGGGATCAATCCATGACACTTTCCCAAATGACTCTCTCTTTTCATGATTCTAATCATCACAAGGTCGCGGCTATTTTGACTGAACCTGAATCGTCGACTGACAGAATTGTCGTACTCTGTCACGGATTTCTGTCCAACAAACAAAGCAGGACCAATCGTCGTTTGACAGAATTACTGATTGGTCAAGAAATCAGTACGTTTTGTTTTGATTGGTTTGGAATGGGGGAATCCGATGGTGCGTTTGCAGATCTGTCCGTCGATACCTGCTGCGATGAGTTGAAACAGGCTTTAGCCTTTGTCCGTACTCAGGGGTATTCTCGCATCGGGCTTGTAGGATCAAGTTATGGTGGCCTCATTGCGACATTGATTGCCTCCCGTGATGCCAACCTGGCTGCTCTCGGGCTCAAATGCCCGGTCCCTGACTTTCCGGAGATGCTTCAGTTAGAATTTGGACAAGAAGCCATGACACGATGGCGGAAGACAGGTGAAATCCCAGATGTGACAGGCTCCAATAATCCGATCGAACTACGTTATGCGTTTTATGAAAATTGCCTGACTTATGATGCGTACACTGCCGCGAAAACGATTAACATGCCAACCCTCATTGTGCATGGCGATGCGGATGAGTTGGTACCGCTTCAGCAAATTGAACGACTGGAACAATCGTTGGCGGGAGAGAAGTGCCTCCATTTGCTACCTGGCGCCAATCACCATTTCGGCAAACCTGATGATTTTCGTAAAATGACAACACTCCTTGCTGACTGGATGACTCAACATCTTTTAACATGAGCTTGATATCCATTGATATTGCGGTCTCAACACAAATCTCCAGATGACTTCTTACTAAACGATTATGCCAGTTGACACCGATCTTCGCGAAGAACAACTCGAAATCCTTCGGGTCTTGTACCCGTGGTACAAAGAAGAGGTATTTCGTCGACGTGAGCAAATGATGCGCCTCACGGCATTTGCTAGCGCATTTTTGGTCCTGCTCTTAGTCACAATCATGGCAGTCTCCCCCACTCATGGCACAAACGTGACAACGCAAATTTTTGCCATCACTGGCGTCGCACTCTTCTCCGCCATTTTCGTGTATCTTATTCTTCAACAACGCGATCGTCATCGGATAGCAAAAAAAACCTTAATAGAAATGGAAAAAATTTTAGGTCTCTACGACGAAGGGCTCTACTCTGTCGGAAAGGCCTTGTATCCTGAAGATTGGCAAACAGCATGGCTCAGCGATCGAAGCGTGACGGTCTATACGGCGGTCATATCCGCGCTTACCGTCCTCGTGATTGCCGCTGTGTTGGTCAGATAAATCTCTTGCTCTCCGATGTATCACCAAAGAATACCCATTTTCAATCTGGAGACATGTCATCGTGATTAGAGCGTTTCGTGGAGTGATGCCAACGATAGCCAGCAGTGCGTTTATAGAGGAAACGGCCTCGATTATTGGTGATGTCGAAATTGGACCAGAATCTAGTGTGTGGTTCAATACGGTCGTTCGAGGGGACGTCAACTCTATCCGCATTGGCCATCGCACCAATGTGCAAGACCTCTCACTTCTTCATGTAACTCATGATACGTACTCTTTGCGATTAGGCGATGATATTACTATTGGACATCATGTGGTCCTCCATGGATGTACGATTCATAACCGCGTCCTGGTGGGCATGGGCGCGGTCATTATGGATGGAGTGATCATCGAAGAAAATTGCGTCATTGGCGCCGGAGCCTTAATTACCGAACGAACTCATATCCCCGCCAATAGTCTGGTCTTAGGCAGTCCGGCCCGAGTCAGACGTCCGCTGTCGGATAGGGAACTGGCATGGCTTACGGAATCCGCACAAAACTATGTCCACTACGCCAGCCAATACATGGCTGACAGTCAAGAACAATAACTTTCCTCTAGTATAGACTCCTAACTGATCATTCGCGTATCCGTATTTCGTTGCGCGTATCTCGTCAAAAGAAATAGTTTTCCCAACAGCGCACATGAACAAACAAGATTCACGACACACTCTCCTAGAGCAAATAACTCGTCATCATGACTGATTTACGTTCACGGCCTCTCGTCATTCTTGGAGCAGGCTATACCGGAAAATTTCTCTACCCTCTTGCCAAAGCTCATGGCTGGCACACCTATGCAACCAGTCGAACACCAACCAGCCACCTTGCCCACATTGTCAAAAATGAACGACTCTTTTTTGACCTCGCACAGTCGGAGTCCTGGAAACAGATTCCAACGGATGCCCACCTCATTTGGTGTTTCCCAGCCCTTCCGCAAGAAGCTGCAGCCAATTTCCTCAACACGCTGTCACCAAACCGAGGACGACTGGTTATGCTGGGCAGCACATCAGCCTATGAGCCCGAACATCCTGCCTTCGTTGATGAACACACGTCGGTAGATTCTTCCCTTCCGCGTGTCCAAAGTGAAGAGTATTTTCGTCAAAATTATGGTGCCGTGGTTTTACGGTTAGCCGGTCTCTATGGACCTGGACGGCATGTACTCGATTGGATGCGAAAGGGGAAGGTCCAAAACACCCGCAAATATGTCAACCTTATCCACATTGAAGATGTTGCGATGATTTGCTTGGCAGCACTTGAGAAAGCACAAGATGGGGAAAACTTTGTCGTGAGCGATGGAATTCCCCGTCAATGGTCAGAAATATTTTCGGTGGCTACAAAACGATGGGACATGCGTTGCCCGTCACTCTCTCAGCCAAAGAATCCCGGGAAACGCCTTACCATCAAGAAACTGACAACGACTCTTCAGCATACATTTCTTTATCCTGATCTTTATGAAGCTCTCGACCAGATTGAAAAATCTAAAATGCCAAGTGAAAAATAAGAGAAACTGAAGGAAATTCCTTGGCAATGCATTTTCTTATTTCCATTTGACGCTTTACATTGACTACCTGAACACCACCAGAAGACTTGCCAGAAAGACAAAATTATTTAAGGCATGCGCAGCAATTCCTGGCAATAGACTACCTGTCTTCTCATACGCCCATGCCCAGAGAAACCCGCTCCAACCCACGGCAAAAAGGCCGACAATTCCATACCCGTGCACAATGGCAAAAATGGCTGTACTCAACACCGCTGACCACACCCAACCAAACCGCCGTCGCAAACTCGCATAGACAATGCCTCGAAAGATGATTTCCTCAAATACCGGAGCGAGCACGACCACTTCTAAAAAGAGAATGGCCAGATCGGTGATATCACCCCACACCAAGCTATCATTAAACCATTCAGTCCAATGCGTTGACTTTCCTATCGTATCTCCGGCAACACTGATCACTAAATCCCCGAACAACCCGCAGGCAAACAAGGACAAGACTGAGAGAAACAACACGCCAGTTTTCCCATGACGAAGTTGAAGACCAAACACCTGGCGCAACGATTGCCCCTTTGGTCGCAACAGATAGTAATACAACACCAGGGGAATCGGCACATACAGAATGATCGAGCTCATAAGTTCCATGAACTTCTCATTCACCTCGCCATTCATGAAACTAAAATAGGCCCCTAAGAGCGCTCCCAACCCTGACAACAACAAGAAGGTGACAGCCGCGCCGCGCATGAACACCGCAAACCCATCACCACCAACCCACGGCGGCGGTAATACGGCATGACCAACGATCAGACCTTCCTTTCCCTTGCGATAGCGAATCCCGATCACGATCAATAAGGCCAGCAAACTCATGACGGCTCCACCAACTTCAGTGATCATTAAAAGTCGGTTTCGCCAAAAGAGTTGACTCTGTCGACCCTGGACATGACCTTGAGTCATACGGAGAAATGTTGTATCGTGCCCCGCTTTGGCAAGTTGTATGGCTAATCGACCGTAGAACCAGTTATCCGGCACTTCCTCTGCAAGACGTGCCTGCAACAACAGAATGTCTTCACCATCGCGAACTTCGGCACCATATGCCGTTTCCAGTATTTCGCGAAATCCTTGAAGCTGTTCATCGTCACCATCCCATGTCTCCACCCGCCGGTTCATTTGATCAAGAGAACCTGACTCTGCCTCCAAAACGCCAGCATAGAGGGCATTCAATGGATCAACTGTTTCATTTGCCAGCTCGCTATACCACTGAACAAGTGGCTTTAAGGTTTCACTCTGGCCTTTCAGCAACTGATACAAAGATTGCTCCCATGGTGACGCCTGTATCAGCGATGATTCGAGATTCATGGATCGACTCACGATATGCTCTAAAGCCCGTTCGGGTTGATCAACACGCTCTAAGGCTGTGATCGAATCATAGGACCAAACGAGCAATCCCATCCCACCAAGAAATACCAACGTACAGAGAACGGTCCACCCAAACGAAAATCCAACAGATGGACTTTTCGTATGACTAAGAACGATTTCTTCCGTGAAAGTTATGTCTTGATCTTGGATGTGTGGTTCACGTTCCAAACGTCTACTCGCCTTATGATTATTGAGTGAAAAGATTCCCCTGCGCTTCACTCAACCGGTAAAAACAGCCTAGATATCAGGCTATCTGAAGTATACCATGGTGCGTGGAGTGACCAATGAGACAAGCAGTAGACAGGACCAGGGTCTCGGATTACGATTCGATGCATCTGGCCCTTTCTAGATAACATAGCCTCCAAGATTCGAAATCCGATATAATCGGCGCGTCAAATCTCTGACCACCACCATGCAACCGCTACCAGCAATCAATCCATCGCGCGCATCCTTCTAGGCCCCGCCCCTAGTAAGGTTCACCCACGAGTCTTACAAGCCATGTCGAACCCTCTTGTAGGTCACCTATGGCCGTTCCAAATAACTTTCGATGCCTGAGGCGCTGTATTTCGCTGTCTTGGCGACTTTGAGTTGACCTCTCAGGGGCAGAATGGCATTCAACGTTAGTTGCGCCATTGTGGATGCATAGTGTTACGGAACAATCGTCGCCAAGGTCACCACTGGAAATTAATTGGATTCGCTATAGACCCTGAATTTCCGCCACCATGGAAGCCGCTATTGTCAATCTCATTCAACCTGACGATGCGATCATTGTCTGGATCAATGGCATCTTTGGCACTCGACTGGCTTCTATGGTTGAACGATGCGGCGGACAAGTCATTCCTCTTGCGGTCCCGTGGGGACAACCTCTCGATCCCGAACACATCGAACACCATCTAAAAGCAACGAAACACATTAAAGCCGTGGCCATCGTTCATGCCGAAACGTCAACCGATGTCCTCCAGCCCCTCGAACACATCGGCCAGTTAGGTCAGCAACATGAGGCATTGTACATTGTCGATACCGTCACAACGCTGGGGGGCATGGAAGTCCACGGCGATGCCTGGCACATTGATGTCTGTTATAGCGCAACGCAAAAATGTCTCAGTTATCCACCGGGCGTCGCACCGATCACTTTCAGCGACAGAGCAGTACAATGCATTCGCCGGCGTCAAGCAGTTTGCACGAGTTGGTATTTAGACTGCTCATTAATTTCGGATTACTGGAGTGAGTCCAGACGCACCAATCACCATACCGCGCCAATCTCGATGACCTATGCTCTACGCGAGTCTCTTCGTTTAATACAAGAAGAAGGACTCGAAGCCCGGATTGCACGTCATTAACGAAACAGTCACGCGCTTCTGGCTAGACTCAACACACTTGCTTTTGAACTGTTCCCCCTTGGCCTCATTCAAACTCACCACCTTGCTATGCGTACGACTGCCTCCATTTCTTGACGATCTTCATGTACGAAAAGCGCTACTCAAAGAATTTCACATTGAGGTTGGCGAAGAATTTTGCCCGTTAGCCGGGAAGGTTTGGCGCATTGGGCTCATAGGCGAATCCTCTCGCGAAGAATATATCCTGATGCTCCTATCGGCTCTCGAACAAATCCTGACCAGAGATTATGGGCAAACAGCGACGGGAGCATCCATGAAGGCGGCAATGAACATATGGAATCAGCCAAACACCTCCCACTCAACTTTTCCACCATCCACCAACTGATGTAAGCAAATCCCAGCTCATCACATCCAAAACCATCAGCACCTTTACTAACCCTGATTCTGAATGTGATATCTCGGCGACAAATCCTTGACATTGCTATCCAATCGGCATTTAATTGATAGTGGTCTGAAGCCGGTTCAAGGAGAATCGGGCATGTCTATCTTCAGGAAAATTCAACAACAGTCTCAAGCCCTTCGGCATAAATTTGCTCGAAGGGCTTTTATATTTTCACGCCCTAGCTGCCTGCGTACCCAGTTTACGTTCACAAAGGACTCTAGCTTAAGAACGCTCGAAGAAAATGAAAATTGGACGCATGTGGGACTTGAATAGGTGTGTCATGTGGATTTTTTCTTTGTATCCAATCGACGACTTCATTTATCTAAATAGATGGAATTGCTCATAACTCTCAACGTCCCAATCACGAATCGATCATGACTGACATTTTAAATTCGTTTAAAAACCAACAGCCTACGACGAAGCCTATTCGAAAACGCAAATGGACCGAAATTTGCTTTTCTAAGGTTAAAAGAAGCACATCCTTCGAGATAAAAACCATGCGTACGTGTCGGCACACAAATACGACTTATTCCATTCTCATCCTGCAGCATGGAGCTCACTCTCCTATCACATCGTCCGACTTTTTGGTGGAACTTGGTTATGCCGTTGACACAGTGACTTCATGGAAGGACGCCATCATAAGAGTAAAACAGAAACGATATGACACTCTGCTACTCGATGTCGAGACATTGGATTTCCAACAATTAGCCATTTTGAATTCCTTCAATCGTCTAGCCATAAAGCTTCCAATCCACTTGCTTATTCAGCATGTACCATCAGACATAAACTTCCAGTTTCAAAGTATTGGAGAAGATGAATTTCTTTGGAAATCTTACGAGAACTATCAACGCATCAAGGCTCTTCAGCAAGTTAAGGAAAAACGATTCTTAAGGAAAATCGCTGAAACCACGACTTTAGAATTCATTACCTTTCGAGCGCGATATCAATCGATTGTTCGGACAGCTCAAGATGCAATTATCTTAGGGAACCAAGATGGTCACATCCTTTCGTGGAACTCTTCTGCTGAACATATGTTTGGATATCGTGCTAAAGATATCCTCGGCAAACCACTCACTTTTATTATGCCTGATCGATACCATAGTGGCGATCAGCAAAAGCTTGAACAATTCCAGGGATATAATTGGGGACATATCGCGGGAACAATCGCTGATCTCCAAGGCGTTAAAGGGAGAGGAGAAGAATTCCCGATTAAACTATTGCTTTCACATTCAGAGAAAACAAATGACGTGTTTTTTTGTGAGCTTATCCGTGATATTTCTGAACGAAAAAAATTGGAACGAGACCTGGAAGAAAGAAATTGCCTGCTTGCCTTAAACACAGAGATCGGACAGATCGTTTCACAAGAACACGAACTTTCAACCTTCTTACAAAAGGCAACCGAATCGTTCGTTCGCCATCTTGATGCCATTATCACACAAATCTGGACACATAATCCTCAAGATCACACCCTAGAGCTACAAGGTACCGCCGAACACAACACTCAGATTAATTATACCGACAGGCCAAGGCGAGTTGACCAATTCAACATAACTGAAATCGCAGAGACGGGAAAATCCTACTTCACCAACACCGTCATCGGTGATCCTCACGTATTAGCCCAGGAATGGGCTAGACAAGAATATCTTGTCGCTTTCGCCGGATACCCGCTACAGAAGAACCAAAAAATCATAGGGGTGCTCGCCCTTGGTTTCCGATATCCGATCAGCGCCTTCATGCAAAATAGTCTGGAGATGACTGCGAACCATATCACCACTGCTATCGAACGTAATATTTTATTCGACACACACCTGAAGATCGCAAAATACAACGAACGAATTCTCGCTTCCACAGAAGAGGGCATTTATTGGTTAGATCCCGAAGGCAAGATGGTGTTTATCAATCCAGCTGGGGCCAAACTACTCGGGTATGAAGTGCAGGAACTTGTTGGGGCTTCCATACATGAGACCGCACATCAAACAAACACCCGAGACTCACACCTCTCACAAGCGTCGTGCCTGATGTGTCACACCGTAAAGAGTGGAGAAATCCATCATTCTGAGAATGCTGTACTTCGGAAAAAAGACCACACTCACTTTTCTGTAAACTACACCAGCACACCAGTTTGGGAAAATGAACAACTCGTGGGAACATTCGTGACGTTTCAAGACATCACCGAACAAACACGATTGGCCATACAACAGCAAGAAGACGCCAAACTTGCCGAAGTCACTCGAGTACTGGGAGACATCACTCATGATATGAAAAATATGCTCATGCCTGTCCTCAATGGAGCAAAACTACTCGAGGAAGAACTACGAGAACACTTTTCGAGTCTCTCTGCTAGCACAGGTAAAGAAACACTAAACACTATAGTGTTTACCCACGAAGCTATAGGCATGATCATCAACAACGCCTGGAGACTGCACAGGCAAGTTCGCGAGATTGCCGATACCGTCAAGGGAACGATCAGTCCACCCAAGTTTACTCCTTGCCGACTATCCGAAGTTGTGGAAGAGGTCTTTGCATCCTTGAGGCTCTATACCTCCGATAAGAACATTTCCTTACATGCCAGGATGCTTGACTCTCTCCCGATCATACACGGTGACAAGACTCGTCTCTTTAACGCCTTATACAACCTTGTTTATAACGCTATCCCTGAAATGCCCTCTGGGGGAACGGTGACTATTACAGGGCAAACGGGACCGGCCCCACTCACCTTAACACTCGCGGTTACCGATACTGGCAACGGCATGCATCCTGAAATCCGTGACCGCTTGTTCTCGCGAGAAACTATCAGTCGAAAAATGGGTGGGACTGGACTCGGAACCAAGATCATCAAAGATATTGTGGAGGCACATGGAGGAACCATTACGGTAGAAAGTGAACAGGGAAAAGGTACGACCTTTACACTCAACTTTCCTGTTCCTGACCCCACAAATTTATGAATAAAACATCATCATCAGGGAAAAGTCTCAGATGAGTAAGCCAACGAATCAAAGAAATTCTTTATAATAATCTTTATCATTTATTGACGTTTCTGCTAGTTTCAATAGATGTTCTGATGCGAAAAAGCATTCTCACTTTATCTTTAACGTAGGAGGTAATCGCATGTCACAACCCAAATCAGCGTATATGTTCAGTGGACAGCCCTCTGAAGGACTTGTCCTCATTGTCGATGACGAACCTGATGTCAGGAAAGTGGTTCGCATGACATTGGAAAAATCAGGCTATCATGTCCTAGAAGCTGAAGATGGAGAAAAAGCTATCGAAGAAATTAAAAAAGGCGAAAATTCGATTGTCCTCGATGTGATTATCACCGATATCCGTATGCCCAACAAAAACGGTATTGACGTGATCAACTATTACAAACAGGAATGGCCCAGCGTTCCTCTGATCGTGTTAACGGGATTTCCCGATATGGATATGGCGACATCTCTGTTAAAACATGGCATTGTCGACTATTTGGTTAAACCCGTAGAGGCTGAGAAACTACGAGCTGCCGTAGCGCAAGCCATGGGACAGCGTGAACTCCGCGGATTCTGATGAAGATACAATACGATTCAACGTTTGACGCGGAGAATTCCTGATCAGTTGACTCTGATACGCCTCCTACCCGATTTGGTTTTTGTCCTGGTTCCAGACTCTCACAGCTCTCCCTGCGATCAGGGAGGGCTGCAGTCGAGGAAAGTTGATGTTTTGGACACTTTTAAGGCATCGCCGCTACGACTTCCCTGGGAGAATTCTTCGTTTTCCTACTTCATGCACGCCGTGACACATGTTGACTCCTCATAAGGTTTTGAAACTATGAACAACCAAGATCACACGACCATTGTCATCTTAGGAGCTGGAAAAGGGGGGTCCGCCCTTCTTGAACTCTTCACCAACCTCCCGAGAGTTGAAATCATCGGCATTGCTGATCGAGACGCATCAGCCCCTGCGCTTGAGTACGCGACCAGACTTCATATACCTACGACACAAGACCCATTACGCCTGATCCGTCGTTCAGGAGTCAATCTCATTGTCAATGTGACCGGCGACCCTGAAATCGAAAATTTGGTAGCCACACACAAGCATACCGAGACAGAAGTCTTAGGAGGTGCCGCCTCCAAAGTCTTGTGGGATCTCGTCAAACATACATCACAGATGCAATCGCAATTGTTTCAAGCAGAAAAACTTGCAGGAATGGGCACGTTTGCCTCAGGCATTGCTCATGACATCAATAATCCGCTGTATATCTTGCTGGCCTTTTCAGAAAATATTATGGAAGAAACTGATCTTGACACAATTCATACACAAGCCAGCAGCATTATTGAAGCTGGGAAACGCATACAAGGAATTTGTCAAAACATTACACAATATGCCAGAGCCGCTAAACCTGGTGATGCGATCCCAGTTGAAGTCAACTCGACCATCGATGAGGCCGTGAAAATTGCTCAATTTGCAACAATTCTTCAGGACCTGTCGATCATTAAAAACTATCAAGGTCAACTTGAAGTCCTCGCCAATCCGGATGAACTCTTTCAGGTCCTCGTGAATCTGATTACCAATGCCATCCATGCGATGGATGGCAAGGGAACCTTGACTCTCGACACATGGCAAGAAAACGGATTCGGTAAGATTGCCATTTCCGACACCGGGTCTGGAATTGCAAAAGAAAATTTAGGGAAAATTTTCGACCCATTCTTCACCACCAAACCAAAGGGACAAGGGACAGGCTTAGGCCTCCACACCGTGAAAGCCATGATCAAAAAATATAACGGCAAACTTTCCGTCAAAAGCGAAGTCGGCAAAGGCACAACATTTACGATTGAAATTGCTCACGCCTATCAGCAGTAGGCAAGGTATAGTGAGTTCATGGATACTACTCACCCTCAAGAGACACCGGTCAAAGTTAAGCGTGGTCTCAAGCGCAAGCTTATCCTCTCCATGCTCCTGGTGGGCACCCTCCCGCTTACTATTGGCCTGGTCATGGCATTTCTACAGGGGACCAAAGAAATCCGAGAAGTGAGTGGGACAAGCTTCCAAGCCCTCGCGTCGGAAACCGCAAGAAAAATTGACCTAATTCTGAGTGAAGAATTGGCGCAAAATTCTCAAATCACCACCGATATTTCCATCATTCAAGCATTGGAAGCTCACCGTGATCAGCTTGCGACCTACAGCGATGAAGCTTTGCAAACGGTTATCACTCAAGAAACCAAAAACTGGACTGCACAAAATCCTGAGTTCGTCGAACGCTTAACACAAAACGATCTCGTGACAACTCTCCGGCGCTACTATGGAGGATCGTATGTCGACCCAGGCCATCCGATCCCCGTCATCACGCGGTCAGCCACCCGAGGGCTATTTATCACTGATGTCGCTGGGCGTCTGATCGCCACATTGAACACCAATGTCGCCTATGCCCATGCTCAGGAATTGTGGTGGAAAGGAGCCTTCAAAAATGGGGTAGGACAACCCTACATTGAAAATGTCGCCTTTAATGATGAAATGGAGGTCTATACCTTTACCCTTTCACTCCCGATCATGGACAGCATTCGCTATCAAGTCATTGGCATCTTACATCGCATCTATGATGCCAAAGAATTTTTTGGGGCCTCAATCGAGACTATCCGATTTGGGAAAACCGGTCATGTCATGCTGATTGACGGTCATGGGAAGGTGCTGAGTTGTCCCATTCTTCCTACCGGCACGAGTCTGAGCGATCCGCAGATCATTCCATTAGTCACTCCGATGCACAAAGGTTGGACAGCGGCTCCAAGCGACGGTCATGGCGGAGAGCGTTCTTCCATTATCGGCTTTGCCCCCCTACCCTCCACAAGCGACATTACTCAGGCCTCAACCGGAATCGGATGGCATATGTTCGTCTGGCAGTCGTCCGAAGAACTGTTTGCTCCCATCGATCACCTCTTCACCTGGATCTCGGTCTTCGGTCTACTATCGGTAGGATTGCTGGCTGCCCTTGGCGCCATTGCCGCAGGACGCATCGTGACACCCATCCGTCAACTTCAAGAAGCAGCAAAACTCATTGGTCGTGGCGAATTACAAGAACCGGTGAATATTAAGACCAATGACGAGCTTGAAGAATTGGCTGACGAAGTCAATCGGATGAATCGGCAACTCGCGTCAACGTTTGCCGGACTGGAGAGTGAAGTCGAACTCAAGGCCCAAGAAGTTCAATACCTTCAAGAGTCAACGACCCAAATACTCGATAGCGTCCCCGATCCTGTAATCATGTTAGACCAGGAGCAACAGATACAATACATGAACCGTGCATCCAAAGAGGCCCTTCATCTCAACAATAATGGGCATGTCGAAGGGGAACAACTCTTTCAAATTCTTAAAACCGACCCTCCAACAACCAAGAAGCTCGGCGACGAGTTTCAATCGATTTGCTTCGTATCTGCCGAAGACATCGCGCCAATTTCACCTCGGCCTCAATCTCAACACACATTCAGAGACCCGCTTCAGCAGCAATCCGATTGGAGTTCAACATCAAAAGGTCAGGAGTTTCATCTTTATAATCAGACCTATCGCTATGAATGGTTTACCGTAAAGGCAAGACCTGGACATGCACCTGGCATAGGACTCGTATTTCGAGATATGACCAAAGAAAGCCATTTACAGGATCGCCTCATCAAAGAAGAAAAGCTAGCCAGCCTTGGTGTCCTCAGTGCAGGAATTGGGCATGAACTGAACAATCCGCTCGTCGGCGTCATTGGACTTGGAGAAGCTATCGAACAAGAAGACAATCCTGATCAAATCAAAGAATACGCCCATGACATTGTTCAACATGGGAGACGAATGGCGGCCATCATCAGGGACTTTACGGGATTAGCGACATCACAACTAACAGAACAGCTGTCTGAAGTTAATATCAATGAGCAATTAGACCTCGCGCTTGATCTCGTCAAACAAACCCACGACACGTCGTCGCTCAACATTCTGACAAACTACCATCCTCTTCCGGTGATTAAAGTCATTTCTCAAGAATTCTCCCAGGCTCTCGCCCATATCCTTGCAAATGCGATTCAAGCGATGGAGGAGGAAGGAACGCTAACCATCACAACAGGATTAACAGAAAACATGGCACACATCACAATTGAGGATACAGGCCCTGGCATACCGCGGACGCAATTATCGAAAATTTTCGACCCATTTTTTACGACAAAACAACAGGGGAAAGGTGCGGGACTTGGGTTAACGATTGCCCGCAGAATCATTCAAAAATATGGCGGACAGATTCAAGTAAAAAGTCAAGAAGGCGAAGGCACATCCTGTCACATCACATTTCAGATTCAAGAAACGATACAGGAGGAGGCATCGTGAGCAGATTAGGTATACACTTAGGGTGGATGGGAATATTGTGTGGCTGTCTTGTCGTCACGAACTGGGTTCCACTCACATTTGGTGAAAAAACACTCATAGATCCTGGAATTCCACCGGAACAGGTGGCTCTCTATGCGCACTCGATTATCGAGGCCGACCGAACCGTCTATACCACTCATGTCGTCAACAGGATGCAGGATAAAGGGATTGTCAACGCGGCTGAACATTGGGAACAACAAAATGCTCTTCCCTTACCCGCTCAGTTCCTCCAACGTGCAGGACGACTGGTGGCTGAAAAAGGAAGCGGAATCCGTTACCGCTTAATCAGTCTCTGGCCAATCTATCGCCGAAATGGTCCCGCAACAGACTTCGAACGGCAAGGCTTGGAAACCGTCAGCAAGAATCCAGACACCCCCTATATGGGGCAAGTCATTAGTGGAAAAAAACGCTATTTCCAGGCTATTTTTGCCGATAAAGCTGTTACAAAAGCTTGCATTCACTGCCATAATTCACATCCGCTCAGTCCTAAACGCGATTTCAAGCTCAACAGCGTATTAGGAGGAATCGTGATCACCATTCCTCTTGATCAGTAACAAATCCTTTCTGTCCACTTGCCGCCGACAATTCCCCTCCCTCAGGATCATCCATCGCAGCCTCTCTCTAACCTACCCGGCATTGAGATTTTATTTACAGCAGATTTTATCCGAAAAGCATATTATAATGAAGTATACGGATGGCTTACCCTTCTTAAATCTCACAAGTGAGAGGAGTATTTTCCCTGACTATCAAACCATGACTCCCAAGATTATTGCCCGCCAAAAAAGACAACGCCTATCTCCAGAAGATGGAGGTCCCTATTCAAATTACCGTATGGCCGTCAGATTAGAACTCACACAACGTCCAGGAGTGTTTGCACAATTAGCGACCGCTCTGGCAGAAGAAGGGGCAAGCGTGGGGGCGGTTGACCTCATTTCAGCAACAAAAACATCCGTCATTCGAGATGTGACCTTTGATGCGCAAAGTGAGGAGCACGGCGAACACATCCTTCAACGCTTAAGCCAATTGCCAGACGTTCAGGTCGTTGCCGCATCGGACAATATCTTCATGATGCATTTGGGCGGGAAAATCCGAGTCGAAAGCAAATTCCCTATTAAAACTCGCAACACGCTCTCCATGATTTATACTCCAGGCGTAGGCCGGGTTGTGAAAGCCATTGCGCAGGATCGAGACAAAGCTTATACCTTCACAAGTAAACAGAATAGCATTGCCGTCGTCACCGATGGTTCAGCAATTCTTGGGCTAGGCAACCTTGGTCCGGAAGCTGCCCTTCCGGTCATGGAAGGTAAGGTCATGCTCCTCCATCAGTTTGCCAACATTGATGCCTGGCCTATTTGCCTCAGCACCCAGGATCCAGACGAGATTGTCCGAACGATTACCGCCTTGGCTCCGGGATTTGGAGGCATTAATCTCGAAGATATCAGCGCCCCTCGCTGCTTTGATATTGAACAACGCCTTTGCCAGACTTTAGACATCCCCGTGATGCATGACGATCAACATGGAACAGCCGTTGTTGTGCTTGCCGCATTATATAACGCGCTAAAGGTCACAAGACGCCAGCTCAGTCAAGTGAAAATTGTCGTCGTTGGGCTCGGTGCCGCAGGAACCGCCTGCTGCAAACTGCTCATAGAAGCGGGCGCGACAGCTATCAAAGGCTGTGACAAAAACGGCCTAGTGCTCGATCAACCTATTAAGATTCTTCAAGATCATGTTCACGATCTCCATACGCTCATTCACTATGACCGTCCGTCAGGAACCCTCCAAGATGCGTTAAAAAAAGCTCACGTGGTCATCGGCCTCTCCAGCCAAAACGCGCTTAGACCTGAAGACTTGGCCCTGATGGCCAAAGACCCTATCGTGTTTGCTCTTGCGAATCCCGATCCAGAAATTTCGCCACAGGAGGCCGTTCCCTATTGTCGCGTCTATGCCAGTGGACGGTCTGATTACCCAAACCAATGCAATAACCTCTTAGCCTTTCCTGGGATATTTCGTGGCGCGTTGGATATACAAGCCAAGACGATTCATGAACCCATGCTGCTCGCTGCGGCCCAAGCCCTTGCCAATCTCGTTCCTCCATCAGCCCTCAATGAAGAGTACATCATTCCTAGCGTCTTTAATAAGAAAGTCGTATCCCACATCGCTAAAGCTGTGGCCAAGGCTGGCGTCGAACATGGCGTCGCACGACGAACGGTCAAAGCGTGAAGCGTGAAGCGTGAAGCGTGAAGCGTGAAGCGTGAAGCGTGAAGCGTGAAGCGTGAAGCGTGAAGATCGTGAGGTAGGAGAACACCAAAATCAAGCACAATCGCTAGATGTAATTCAAACGCTACAGGACGTGCATCCAGAGAATAATCGCAATCCCAACTGGCCAAAGATAATACGAAAATAAATGGAAATGATTTTGCTTGACGAGACGTAGAATAATGCCAATTGACCAATATCCAACTAAGGCCGCCACACTCATACCCACAAGGTAAGGTCCAATTAACACATCAGCATGATCCATCACTTTGAGCATTTCCAGGAGCATAGCCCCGAGAATAGCAGGGATAGAAATAAGCAAGGAAAACCTAACAATCAATTCTCGTTCAAGCCCCAGGAGCAGCCCCCCGGCAATAGTTGAACCCGATCGCGAAATACCCGGCAAGACCGCGATACCTTGCACCAACCCAATAATCAGAGCATCAGAAATATTCATCTCCTGAATCCCACGACCAATCGATTTTCCACGACCAACCCACAACACCACTCCCGTAAAGATGAGAAATCCACCAACAATATCGGGACGTGAGAAAAGTTCTAAGCCAATTTTCTGAATGCTCAGCCCTAAAATCGCCGTCGGAATCGACGCGACAATGACCATCAGGACCGTCCGCCATTCAGCTCCGGTAAACACACTGGCCTCATTTACTGCCGGTTGATATCCCAACAGTCCTCGAGCTAACGCCAGCCAATCATTTCGAAAATAGACGAGGATGGCAACGACCGTTGCACAGTGCAACATGATATCAAACAACAGACCTGTTTCTTCAACGTGGCCAAACCAATATTGCGCCAACACAAGATGGCCGGACGACGACACCGGAAGGAACTCCGTTAACCCCTGAAGGACAGCCAGGACAATAGCCTCTACATAACCCACGGTGACTCCTTACTCAATGCGTGCATTCGTGAAAGGGATTTCTATAACCGTTTCAGTTATACCAAAACGATAAAGCGCCAACTTGTACAATGTTGGTATCCAATACGTGAGATAAAACGTCAATCATTATCAGTACATCCAAGCGGGTATAACCTTCCGATGTTTGAAGCATAGTATTTCACTGTCTAGGCGACCTGTAATCATCAACTTAGGGGCACAACCACTGTCATCGTCGATGGCCTATTCAACCCAATCAGAGATACCCAACAACCGTCGCCTAGGGCTACCTTTCTCATCAACTGGGAATTAATTGGATTCGCTATGGTATCGAGAACTGACAGAGGCTTCTTATACAACGAAGAATTTTCTATCACAATACCTAAGTGCGATTCTCTTCGTCCTATCCCAGAGATTTTCCATGGAATTGTGGAGAATAGTGCCGTGCAAACTCAGCCACCCCTTGCTTCCATGGCGGCAGGAGTATGAAAGGATCTTGCAACGTCGTTAAGACGGCATAGGCTGGCCGAGGCGCCGGCCGAGGAAATTCTTTCGTGGACACTGGTGTGAGCAGCGTTTGAATATTCATCTGCGTAAAAAGCTCTTGCGTAAAGTCAAACCAATTTGTTCCGCCAGAACCCGCGAGATGATAGGTCCCGTATGCACGCGTCGTTAGCAACCGATCAATCGCTGTTGCGAGATGAGGCGCATATGTCGGTGAACCAAATTGGTCATTCACCACACGCACAGAGGATCGTTGTGCTAAATCACAGATCATTTTGGGAAAATTTTTCCCGACGGTGTGGTACAACCATGCCGTTCGAATGATAAAATGACGCCGAGCAGTCGCACGAACAATTTCTTCTCCAGCTAATTTACTTTTTCCATATATCGAACGCGGATTTGGTCGATCAAACTCATGATACGGTTCCGTCTGCGTGCCATCAAACACATAATCAGTCGAAATGTGGACGAGTGGAACACCAAGGGCTTCCGCCGTCAATGCAAGGTTTTGCGGACCAACCGCATTCATCCGGTAAGCCATACTGCCATCTGACTCAGCTTGATCAACCTGGGTATAGGCCGCAGCATTGATCACGATGTCTGGCTTGACCTCTTCAACCAATTTCCCCGTACGTTCTCGATTGGAAATATCCAACGCATCTTTTCCATAAGCACACACATCATGAGCCGTCAACGATTGTTGAAGCGCATGACCAAGTTGACCGTATGCTCCGACCAGTAACACTTTCATACGTACGCGTCTTGATACACCGGAAGGCGGCTCTGTTCTTCATCGACACTCAATGCAGCCGCATCTTTTGGGGAAATGATTGGGGTCGTAAGAGGCCAGGTAATATTCAGAACCGGATCTTGCCAGGAAATCACGATCTCATCATTGGGATGATACAACTCCGTACATTTATATTCCACATCTGCCACCTCACTCATCACACAGAATCCGTGAGCAAAACCAGGAGGAATATAAATTTGTTTAAAGTTTCCCCCAGTCAATGTCACACCAACCCACTGCGCAAATGTCGGGGAACCTCGACGAATATCCACTGCAACATCAAAGACTTCCCCTTGACTCACGCGAATGAGTTTTCCCTGAGGATAGTGAATCTGTGCATGCAGACCCCGAAGAGAGCCACGACCTGACCGTGAGTAATTGTCTTGGACAAATGTTTGAGGAAGACCAGCCTTAACATATTTCTCTCGATGATAGGTCTCCAAAAAGAACCCTCGTCCATCTCGATAGACATCTGGTTCAAGAATGACCACTCCAGGCAATGATGTTTGAAGAATATTCACAATATTCTCCTCATGGGTTGCCCGAGAATCGATAAGAGATACTGACCATAGGCATTGCCTTTCATCGTCTCTGCTAACTGCTTCACATCCTGAGCACTTATATATCCCATGTCATACGCTATTTCTTCGGGGCACGACACCATCAATCCCTGACGTTCCTGCAGAACCTGAATATAATGAGCGGCTTGCAAAAGCGATTCATGAGTTCCTGTGTCGAGCCACGCAATGCCCCGCCCCAATGGCACAACATGCAACTGACCAGAGCCTAAGTATTCGATATTCACATCGGTAATTTCAAGTTCTCCGCGTGGAGAGGCCTTCAAGGATTTGGCAATTTCAACAACACGATTATCATAAAAATAGAGGCCAGTCACGGCATAAGAAGACTCTGGAACTTTTGGTTTTTCTTCCAGACACCTGGCCTTCCCGTGTTGATCAAAACTCACGACACCATAGCGTTGAGGATCACGAACCTGATACGCAAACACGGTTGCTCCAGACGGCTGTTCAACAGCCTTGCGTAAATAATTTGGAAGACCATGTCCATAGAAAATATTGTCTCCCAAAATCAAGGCCACGGCTTCGTCCTCGATAAAATCTCGACCGATAAGAAAAGCCTGTGCAATCCCACCGGGTTGAGGTTGAATGGCATAGTGAATATCTAATCCCAAATGGCTCCCATCGCCGAGCAGTCTGACGAATCCATCTTGTTCGTGCGGAGTGGTAATAATCAGAATCGTTTGAATGCCGGCCAACATCAACGTAGACAAAGGATAATAGATCATGGGCTTGTCATATACCGGCATCAATTGCTTGCTCACGGCATAACTCAAGGGATACAGCCGTGAGCCGGCTCCTCCCGCCAAAATGATCCCTTTCATCTTACACACGCTCCTTCTCGCACTTGAAGATCATGACCGAAAAATGCGGCCAATCTCCACATGACACCTTCATGCATTCCGTACAACAGATTGCAACCCTAACCGTACACGCGTGTCCTGATTGACTTGGACAGCCTGGCACCACTCTTGGTGATCGAGATACCATTGAACCGTACGACGCACGCCATCCATAAGATCGTACTTAGGCTTCCATCCGAGTTCGGACTTTATTTTTGTCGTATCAATAGCATAGCGACGATCATGTCCAGGCCGATCAGTGACAAACGATTTCAACTGTTCATACGTCGTTATCGATTGATCCAGAAGTCTCTGATTGTGTGACGCCGGAACCAATTCTTCTAATATGTGTATGATTGTATTCACTAACTCGAGATTGGTCTGTTCGTGCTGTCCTCCGAGATTATATTTCGTCCCAGGTTGTCCGTTGGTCAAAACAAGCCAAAGGCCTTCACAGTGATCTTCGACATAGAGCCAGTCTCGAACGTGTTGACCATCGCCATAGATTGGGAGAGGTTTCGCCTCTAAGGCGTTGAGCAGCATGAGCGGGATCAGTTTTTCAGGAAATTGAAAAGGCCCGTAGTTATTGGAACAATTGGTGATGATCGTCGGTAAGGCATAGGTATGGAAATACGCTCGAACAAAATGATCAGCTGCTGCTTTGGAAGCCGCATAGGGAGAGTTCGGGGCATAGGAGGTCTCTTCAGAAAAAAGGCCCTCAGCGCCCAAGGTTCCATACACTTCATCGGTTGACACCTGAAGAAATCGAAAATATTGTTGATGCTCGTGAGGCAAGCCCCGCCAATAGTGTCGAGCCTCCTCGAGCAACACAAATGTTCCAACCGTATTGGTTTCAAGAAAAGAAATCGGACTATCAATTGAACGGTCAACATGCGACTCTGCAGCAAAATTAACGATGGCCTGGGGTCTCTGCTCTGCAAAAATTCGACTCATCGACACCCGATCTGCAATATCAGCCTGAATAAATGTGACCCGGTCATGAGGTAACAGACTTTGGAGGTTCAACATATTTCCGGCATACGTCAATTTGTCAATGATTACCAAGTCAGCGGTTGATCGAGAAAGGAGCAACCGGACAAAATTGGCTCCAATGAACCCTGCACCACCTGTGACAATAATCGATGAATTTGGTTTGCTCACACGTTCCCGGCTTTCGTTGTAACGATCGAAGAAATACTCAAAGATGGAATATCGCTTAATACAATCTGGAGTCCAAAAACAGTTGGGTAAAAAGACTGTGACGTAAATCTAGACAAACAAAAATTCGTTCGAATAGTTTAGGATTAGGTAAGAAAAGGTTGAACTTGCCTTGAAAATAAAAATAAACACACGGCTTCATACAACAGCAGCGTAGGTGTGTACAAACACGGAAGGGTGACGTTACTCAACCGTCACACTCTTCGCTAAATTTCGAGGACGATCAACATCCAGCCCGCGTAGCACGGCAATATTATATGCCAACAATTGCAAGCCCACGGCAAACAAGATCGGAGTCAACAATGGATGGACTTCGGGAATTGGCACGACCACTTCTGACACTCGACTTAATTCCTGATCACCTTCGAATCCAAACGCAATGACCGGTGCACTTCGGGCTCGAACTTCCATCAAATTATTGACCGTCTTCTCATAGAGTCGATCACGAGGAGCAAGCACAACGACAGGCATATCTTCATCAACCAGGGCAATCGGCCCATGCTTCATTTCTCCCGCCGCATAACCTTCGGCGTGAATGTATGAAATTTCCTTTAATTTTAAGGCACCTTCAAGTGCAATCGGATAGTTAATTCCACGGCCCAAGTACAGAAAATTATTTTTAGAATAATATTGCTGAGCAATACGGACAATGTCTGCTTCCTGCTTGAGAACCGTCTCCACCCGGCCAGGAAGAGCGGTATATTGATCTAACCACCATCGACCTTCCTCCGCGCTCAACACTTCTCGCACACGTCCAACATGGAGCGCCAGCAGATAGAGGGCCATCACTTGCCCGGTGAAGGCTTTGGTCGAGGCGACACTGATTTCAGGACCACATCGTGTATAGATAATACCATCAGACTCTCGCGCCAACGTACTGCCTACGACATTCACAATAGATAAAACCCGAGCTCCACGCTTTTTGGCCTCTCTCGCAGCTGCCAAGGTATCTGCCGTCTCCCCGGATTGGGAAATCGCAATAAAGAGATCATCTTTTTGAATCATGGGCTCCCGATAGCGGAATTCTGAACCAATGTCGACTTGCACCGGTTTCCGAATCATTTCTTCAAAAAGATACTTTCCAACCAATCCCGAATGCCAAGAGGTGCCGCAGGCCACAATCCAAATACGTCGAGCTTCAATCAATTCTTGGGCGGTCATGGATAAATCAGGAAGATCAGCCTCTCCGGTCTCATAATTAAAACGCCCCCGAAGTGTATCCATGATGACCTGAGGCTGTTCATGAATCTCTTTTAACATAAAATCGGGATAACCACCCTTTTCTGCCGCATCTGCATCCCAATCGATAGTGACACTTGCCCGATTCACGACTTGAGCATCGGCACCGATCACGGAAATATCCGAAGTGGTTAAAATTCCAATGTCGCCATCCTCCAAAAAAACCACATTTCGCGTGTGCGCCAATAAGGGTGTGACATCAGACGCTAAGAACGAGCCTTTTCCATTCTTCCCAATCACCAGTGGACAACCAGATCGCGTGGTTACAATGACATCTGGCTCGGAGACACAGATGGCAGCCACGGCATAACTCCCGTGTAAATCCGAATCCGCCGCTCGTAAGGCTTCTCTCAGCGAGAGTCCTTTCTTCATATACGACTCTAATAAGTGCGCGATGACTTCCGTATCGGTTTCTGAAGAAAACCGATAGCCTTCAGTTTCTAAACGATGTTTCAGAGAAAGAAAATTTTCAATAATGCCATTATGGACGAGCACTAAATTACCTGAGCGATGCGGATGGGCATTTTGCTCAGATGGTTTCCCATGAGTCGCCCATCGTGTATGTCCAATCCCAAGCGATCCATCAAGATGCTCCCGTTCCACCAGTTGCTCTAAATTAATGAGTTTGCCAACGCTACGCTTGACTGCAAGTTCCCCCCCATGAAGGAGTGCAATTCCGGCAGAGTCATATCCGCGATACTCCAATCGCTTTAATCCATCGATCAGAATCGGCGTTGCATTTTCTTTTCCGATATATCCAATAATGCCACACATGATCAATCCTCGATTGTGATCCGTCTGTTATGATTATGACACGTTTTCTTCATTATGTCGGTCGTTGTTGTACAAATCTATAGCCAAGACCTCATCGCATGATCAAATCATGAGCGATAGGCGACTACAACTCGTCTTTATGAAAAGAAGAATCTTCGGCCTGATTGTTTTGGCCGGAGACGTTGCTTGTAGAGTCCGAGGACCTACGGTTCCGCGAGTCCCGCTTACGCTTAGCGGCCCCCTCTTTATTTAGTTGAACGGGTCGAGAAATTCCCAAAGCCTCCGGTGGGACATCCTGCGTCAACGTGGTGCCGGCCGCAATGATGGCGCCACGACCAACCCTGATAGGTGCAATGAGTTGTGTATCACTCCCAATAAAGACCTCATCTTCGATCACCGTCTGGGCTTTTCGGTACCCATCATAGTTACATGTGATGGTTCCTGCCCCAATATTCACATTTCGTCCAATGATGGTGTTTCCAAGATAACTTAAATGATTAGCCTTGGACCCCTCACCTAATTCCGCCTGTTTAAGCTCAACAAAATTTCCCACTTTGGCACGCGCTCGTATTTTGACTCCAGGTCTCAGATGCGCAAACGGGCCAATATTGACCTCTTGATCGATTTCCGCCTCATTGAAGACACAACATTCTAACACCTGAACTCGATCCCCTAAGATACTATTGGTGATTCTGGTGTGTGAACGCACGACGCAGTCTTCACCAATAGTTGTCCGACCTTCTAATCGAACATCTGGATAGAGGACGCTGTCCCGCCCAATCACAACATCCGCATCAATACTTGTTCGATTCGGATCAAGCAGCGTGACACCATTTTGCATCCATATCCGACACACACGTTTACGCATTTCTTGTTCAGCCAAGGCTAAATGCTCTCGATTATTGATCCCAATCGTTTCATTCGTATCTGTGGTCACTAGTGCTGAAACACGAAGTTTTTGGGAGACGGCCATACCTATAATATCTGTCAAGTAATATTCTCCCTGAACATTCTGTGGCTTTAATGTCTCAAGACTCTCAAAAAGAAAATTGGTATTCACAATATATGTGCCAACATTGACTTCTTGAATGGATTTCTCACTCTCACTCGCATCACGATCTTCAACAATGTTGAGGACTTGACTCTCTGCCCCACGAACGACTCGGCCATATCCCTGTGGATGTTCTAAAATTGTCGTCAAAATCGTCACGGTTGCCTGACTCGAGTCGTGATAATCGAGTAAGGCACGAACAGTCGCTTCGGTCAGTAATGGCGTATCGCCATTCAAAATCAGGCAGTGATCTGCCACGGGCTCCTTATCACTCAAGACAACAGACTGAGCCTGTTGCACCGCATGCCCTGTTCCAAGTTGTTGCGTCTGCTCGACCACAAAAAATGGAGCCAGCGTCGCTTCCTCTTGATGAAGATAGTCCCGTACCTGCTCAGCACCATGCCCAACCACAATCGCCACGGCTGAATCCGCAATACGACGAGCCAAGGCCGACATATACCAGACCATAGGTTTCCCCGCGACGGGATGTAAAACCTTAGGAATGGCCGACTTCATCCGGGTCCCTTGCCCGGCAGCCATAATCACAGCAGACACTGAACTCATAACGTTACTGCCTTCATGATGTTTGATAACACCTCATCCAGTTGTGACCTTGACATCAGGACTCACGGTTTCCTGTGCTTTTCTTTGTACCATTTCATCAACATTAGACTGACGATCTGAGGAATAGAGCCCACCCGAGACAATCAACTTCATCGCTTCTTCAACTTCAAGATCGACTGGCATCACTTCATGTTCAGGAACCAATAAGAAATATCCAGATGTGGGGTTGGGAGACGTTGGAACAAAAACATGAATGAGTGGCTCCGGAACTAAGCGCTGAACTTCATCTCTGGTCTCACCGGTCACAAAGGCCAAACAATAATTACCATCCTTAGGAAATTGAATCATGACGACTTTGTCATATTTTTCGCGTTGTTTAAAGGAGAGAATATCCATGACTGACTTGAGGGTGGCATAGATCCCCCGTACAATTGGCACGCGGTCTAAAAATCCCTCCCACCGTTTCACAATTCGTCGACCAAGAATATTGGTCGTTAAGATCCCCGCAAGAAAAATCAGGATGAGGAGGGCAATAATTCCCAGCCCCGGGAAGTAATACTCCTGGATCAGGAAATCGGCTAACACATTCCCGAGAATACTGTCGACCGTCACAAACAGCGTTTTGAGGACAAGAATCGTCCCCCAAATCGGCGTAATAACCAATAAGCCTGTAAGAAGATAGCGCTTGAGCGAAGCCTGCGACATAGCTAACGAGGCTCTATACCTGACTCCAAGATTGAAGGATAATAGGATTTGGCATACTTGGTAGATTGGACGTACGTCATCTTACAAATATCATCTAGTCCCTGCAAGCCTTTTCTTGAGATTTTCAATAACTTACATTAGGATCTCACAGTGAAAACGACTCAGTATTTCAAAAACAGAGATTCACGACTGTCCGGCAAACGATTGGGGCTCTTTCTTACCTTTGAAGGGATTGAAGGGTCCGGCAAAACTACGCAATGCCACCGATTGGCGGCGACACTCACCTCTCTTGGTCATTCGGTACTCGAAACACGAGAACCTGGTGGCACGCGTTGTGCGGAAAGAATTCGTGCCCTGCTTCTTCAAGAACCCTCATCTGCTGACATTCAAGAGTCAATCACCGCTGAATGTGAAACAGCTCTGGTTTTAGGGGCTCGCTCCCAACATATTCGACATCAAATCCTTCCAGCTCTCGTCAAGAACCGGGTGGTACTCTGTGACCGGTTTACAGATTCGACACTCGCTTATCAGGGTTTTGGACGAAAACTTGAGATGAAAGCTCTCACGATCTTTAATGATTTTGTCACCCAAGGCCTCATGCCGGACCTGACCTTTTTGTTTGATCTTCCCATTCAAGAAGGTCTCGCCAGACGAAAACGTGCTAAAAATCAAAACCGTCTCGATCGAGAGTCCCAGGCGTTTCATAGCCGTGTGCGTCGGGGGTTTTTGAATATCGCCGCACAAAACCCTCAGCGTATCATCATTATCAATGGACGAGAGAGTCCAGAAAATATTGCCAAGACAATTGAGCACAAGGTCATCAACCTGTTACATAGAAGAATACGGGTCAAGACATCGACCTGAGACATATCTCAAGTTA
Source organism: Nitrospirales bacterium (assembly GCA_021603905.1). GTDB lineage: Bacteria > Nitrospirota > Nitrospiria > Nitrospirales > UBA8639 > JAGQKC01. The sequence continues at coordinate 47,864 of BQIU01000005.1, read as the reverse complement.
TCACGCGGCTGCCAAAAACCTCATCTATTTATGCCTTTCCAAGACATCATCGGACACGAAACTCCCATCACATGGCTGCGCAACGCCATCCAGTCGAATCACCTTGCCCATGCCTATTTATTGATAGGCGAGGAGGCCATCGGCAAACGCATGACGGCCATACAATTTATTCAAGCCATGAATTGCGACACCCATGCGGACTCCCCAACACCAGATGCATGCGGAACATGCAGATCCTGTCAACAAATCATGGCACACATTCATCCTGACATTCTCTTTATTCAGCCCGAAGAAGGACAAGGCCAGCACCCACAAATCAAAATTGAACGGGTTCGAGAAATTGAACATCACGTCATTTATCGTCCACTTCTTGGGATGAAGAAGATCTGCATGATTGACAACGCGGATCGTCTTACGATCGGTGCCGCGAATGCACTCCTCAAAACACTCGAAGAACCGCCTGATCATTGCTTATTCCTTCTCGTCACCAGCCGTCCCTCAGCCCTTTTGACGACACTCAAATCCCGTTGCCTGACTGTAAGATTTGCTCCTCCTTCTCAGGAACAGGCCATCGATTACCTTATGCAAGAACGAGGCTTTTCAAAGGCCGATGCTCGATTCATCAGCTTCCTCACGAATGCACGGCTAGGAGAAGCCCTGAACCTTGATCTGGAGGACACCAAGGCCAAGCAACACGAGTTTTTTTCGTTATTATTTGAAAACTCAGCCTCGATCTCTGGAAGCTTTGAAGCCGCTGAGACCTTATCCAAGTCCGGGCAAATACCAGAAGCCCTCTTGTGGATTTGGACTGGCCTACGTGACATCCTGCTTGTCGCAACCCAAGCTCCAACGGAGTTTCTTTTCCATGAAGATCATCTTCCCAAACTGCGAGAGTTAGCCCAACGAACTTCACCGCAGAAGATATTAGGTCTGCTTGACACACTTCATCAATTGGAGCAAGGACTTCAGCGAAATCTCAATTCGCAACTACGATTTGAGCAGTTTTTTCTACACCTTCGGGAAGCCATTCCCCCTTCATAATGCAATAAAGATGAGCATCGTTCTATTTACTCACCATTCAACAGGACAACAGTAATCCACAGTACGCATCGTACGCGATACCGCCTCAATACACTTATTATGACACAACCATTTTATATCACCACTCCGATTTATTACGTAAATGATGTTCCCCATATTGGACATGCCTACACCACGATTGCGGCTGATGTCCTCGCGAGATTTCGCCGTTTACATGGCGATGACGTCTTTTTCCTCACCGGCCTTGATGAACATGGACAAAAAGTCCAGCAGGCTGCGGCCAAAGCCAATATTTCTCCGCAAGCCCACTGTGACCGGCTGACCCCACAATTCAAAAACTTGTGGGGAAAACTCATGATGAGTCATGACGGGTTCATTCGAACAACAGACCCACAACATCAAACCGTTGTTCAAGGTTTTCTTCAGACGCTGTATGACAAGGATCTTATTTACCGAGCCGAATACACCGGGTGGTACTGTACGTTCGACGAACGATTTTGGACTGAGAAAGATGTTGAGGGCGGACTGTGTCCGGACTGTAAACGTCCGGTCGAACAATTAAGCGAGAGCAATTACTTCTTCAGAATGAGTCAGTATCAAGATCGTCTCAAAGCCCATATCAACGATCATCCTGAGTTTATTCGACCAGTCTCTCGACGCAATGAAATCCTTGGGTTTCTTGAAAAACCCTTGGAAGACCTCTCAATTTCCAGACCAAAATCTCGCCTGACTTGGGGTATCGAACTTCCCTTCGATGCTGACTATGTCACATACGTATGGTTTGACGCCTTGACGAATTATGTTTCTGCCTTGGACTATCTACCACCATCTCCTTCCAGAGATCGATATTGGCCAGCGACAGTTCACCTGGTGGGCAAAGATATCTTGACGACTCATGCCGTCTATTGGTCCACGATGCTCATGGCCCTTGAGCTTCCGCTTCCTCAAACCATCTTTGCACATGGCTGGTGGACCGTGGGTGGCGAAAAAATGTCAAAAAGCCGTGGAAACGTTGTCAATCCCAATTCCGTCGTGGATGAATTTGGTGTCGATGCTTTTCGGTATTTCCTCCTTCGCGAAGTTCCGTTTGGCCAAGACGGCGATTACTCGCAAGAGGCTCTGATTGGTCGAAATAATAGTGACCTCGCCAACGGTTTAGGGAATCTGCTCAGCCGAACGGTGACACTCATTCAACGTTTTGCCAACAGCACCATACCTGCGCCGGTTCGTTCAACCGAAGATGAACTTGATCGAGAATTACAAACCGAAGCCCAAACCCTTCTTCAAACCACGCTTCCCCACCATTTGAGTCCTGAACGGATTGAATTTAATCGCGCTCTAGAAAGTATTTGGGGACTTGTTCAATTAGGGAATCAATATATTGATAAGACCGCCCCCTGGGTGTTAGCCAAAGACCCTGCCAAACAAGAACGTCTGCATACGGTCTTGTACAATGCCGCTGAGACCTTACGAATTTTGTGTCTCGCTAACGCCGCCTTTATGCCAAGCACGGCCCAGAATATGAATGAACAATTAGGATTATCATTAGACTTCTCCCGTCCACTCCTCTCTCAAAAAATTACCTGGGGAGACCTCGCCATTGGAACAACGGTCCAAAAAGGCCAAGCCCTATTCCCAAGAATTGACGTAACAACGGTGAAAAATGAGAAGAACGTGATCAGCCAGGAAGTGAACCCCGCTAAACAGAAGTCCTCAAAAAGTTCAAATGAAGAGACAAGCAAAAATTCGCCAGAGACTCCAACAGAAGAACAAATCTCCATTGAAGACTTCATGAAAGTCCAGCTTAAAGTAGGGAAAGTTCTTGAAGCCGAGCGAGTGCCAAAATCCAATAAACTTTTAAAACTTCAAGTAGACCTCGGAAGCGAGCGAAGGCAAATTGTAGCGGGAATTGGCAAAAAATACGAACCCGATCACCTGGTCGGACAAACGATTGTGGTCGTGGCCAATCTAAAACCCGCCAATTTGATGGGGGTGGAATCTCAGGGAATGGTGCTGGCGGCAGGGGACAAAGAGGTTGGGGGAATCATCACGATCAAAGAAGACATCCTACCAGGCACGCACGTGAAATAAACATCAATATTCCTCAAAACCGGTTCAGAAAAAGTCTATGGCCACTTTCAGGAGGACCACAAAACTGTTACGTGTTATAAGGTAGAGATATTATCACAGCAAATCATTACCACAGCTATATTCACACTGTGCTGCTTAGCTCATGCTCTCGGTCACGGAGGCCACCTCCGACTCGCCAAACATAGACACCATTGATGGGCAACCATACAGACATCCCAGACAAGGTTATTTCAGCCATTGACTTCATGCGTGGAATCTTCGCCCTATTCATAGCAATAGGGCATACTTACGATATCGCAAAAACCTCCAGTCAACCTGTCATTTTATCACTGGAGGAATCTATTCGCGCCTGTTTCGGGTTTCAGTGGGTGATAGGGTTTTTTGTGATAAGTGGCTTCTGCATTGAACGGTCTTGCCAGAATACATCAACGCAGCATTTCCTAAGAAACTATGCTACGGCTAGATTCACACGACTAGCCCCTCTTTATTACACCGTCATATTTATAACAATCATATTTGAACTCATTATGTTTCAATCAGAGTACAGACCAGCATATTGGACAAAATATATATCGTTCGAAGGTGTTATTACGCAAGTATTCTTTCTTCAAGGTGCTGGATTATTGACTGCCGCCTTCGGATCATTCGCCTCATCGTACACAATAACCCATGAAGTCTTTTACTACATTTATTGGGGAATATTCAGACGACAAATCCAACTCGCTCGTGGCAGCATATCTATGCCCCAGGCAACACTACTCTCTGCCGTTATTTTTTACGTTGGATACCTTCTACTGACAAATACAGCGTATCCGCTGTCTCTTATATTTTACTATGGTCTCCCTTGGCTTATCGGAGTACTGGTCTATCAACACTACCATTCATTAGTCAATCAGACGATGGTTCGGAACATTTGTTCTGTATGGCCTCTATTCCTTATCCTCATCTTAAGCGGTTACGCGTTTGGCTGGGTAACTCAGAAATTTTGGTTTCTGATCTTAGCGATTATTTTTTCTATGATGATTATCCAAGCGAATGAGAAAACGTCTTGCTATTCTAGGTTAGGAAATCTACCACGTTTTCTTGGATATCTCAGCTATCCTCTTTTCCTTGTTCATGGCCCAATAGCGATGTTTATCGCCTTTGTAATCAATCATGCACAGTGGCGCCTCGAGTTCCACTTTCTTTTCTTCATTTTAATCAGCAGTGCCGTCGCCGGAGCGACCCTAGTCGTATATTCCATCGAGAAACCATGGCTGATTTTTAGGAGTCGTTGGCTCTCAGGTCGATTTAACCGTGAAACCCTCTATAGGGATACATGAATTTTTTAGATACAAAAAGAAGTAACATCTGATGGAGAAACTATAGACACTGAAGGCAAAAAAATGTCAGCATTATCCAGAAGAGAGAAAGTTTTAACAAGAAAGGTTTGAACAATAAATTGGGAGAAATTACAAAAACGGCATGGAGGGTTCTTTTTCAAAACCACGAACATCGCCACGTTCTTCAACTGGCGTTCGTTTAGCACTTTGGCTTCCAACACTAACGTTGCTGCATTTAATTTCTAATGGGGTTAATTTCATCTGACCAACATACACAGGGATTCCTCGCTTACCACAAACATCCCGAACATACCGAATTCGCTCCAACGAAATATGTGTGGAACCAAGAATCAGAACACATTGAGAATGTCTGGAGAGGATGACTTCTAATTCATCGACTGTTCCAAGGACTGGAAGACGGTTTACGGTACAGCCCAGATATGAAGCTGCATCATCAATGAACCCAATAGCCCGAAACCCTAAATCAAAATTTTGATTTAACTCACGCTGAATAAGCTGGCCACCTTTACCTGCACCATAAATTAGTGCAGGACGCCTTGACTCATCCTGTTCGAAGCGAAAGTAGTCTAAGATTCTATATGTACTGCGCGAACAAACAATCAACGCGCTGAGTATCAAAAAATCATTAAAGAAAAAACCAATTATTCCTGCAGGTGGAAGAATCACTAACGCAACAATTGAAGACAAGACTACGGCCGCACCAGCGGCTAAAATTATCCGTAAGAGATCACCGGTACTGAGTGCTCGCCACACACCACGATACAAGCCAAAGACGTAGAACACCCCAAACTGAAGACCCAAGACTATTGGGAAAAGAGACTTGAACCAGAGAAAAAACTCTGGATTTAACTGCGGTTCATACTTCAAAACGAACGCAACCCAAAAAGAAAAACTTACAATGAAGATGTCAAAAAAACCTAAAAAGAAGGACTTATGTAGCCCCATCCTGTCATAAAGCCGCATGAATTGTTCTGCCTGAACAAAACGTAACTCAGTATATCCTAGCTTTGAAATTCCGATATAAGTCGCCAGTGCAACTAATGCAAGAACAAGGCCAGCATTGCGTCCATTTGCCAACACCGTCAAAAACCCTAAAGATGATAGCAATAATGCAAGTCCATAGAGAGTTAGGACGGCTCCACGATGTGAAAACCCAACAGCCAACAATCGATGATGAATGTGGTCTCGATCAGGTTCAAACATCCACTGGAGTGAAGAAATTTTCTGTTTGATCGTGCTTTTATATGGATTAAGGACGTGAAGGGTTCCCAGGTAACGCCTAATCATGGAAATAAGCGTATCAGCAATCGGCAATCCAAATACTAAGAGCGGAAACAGTATGGCTAATGCAGTCACACCCTTTTGGGAGCCAGTAATTGCGGTTAGAGCAAGAACATAACCAATGACTAAACTTCCTGAATCGCCTAAAAATATTTTGGCCGGGTAAAAATTATATCGAAGGAATCCACACAAAGCACCTACAATGATTATGAGAAGTATGGCTTCACTCTGATCTCCTCGCAAAATAAAAACTGCGGCACTTGTCCCAGCAGCGATACTTGCCAAACCAGCAGAAAGTCCATCAAGCCCATCGACTAAATTAAATGCATTTGTAATTCCGATAATCCACAGAAATGTTAACGGAAAAGCCAAATACCCGATATCTAATCCAGTTTCACCTAAGAACGAGATTCGGTCAAATCGTATTCCCCATGCAATAGCCACTAACGCAGCAGTGCTTTGAAACCCAAACTTAACCCAAACTGGTAGGGGCTTGATATCGTCCCATAGTCCTACGACGAAAACGATCACGCTCCCCACGACAAAAGGCATCCACACTGATGCTAAGGGGATCGTCAAATGCCCCTGAGAAGCCAGTACGAATACAACGCATAAAGTAATGATTACGGAACAGACAATACTAACCCCACCAAGACGAGGAACAGGGCTCGAATGAACTTTCCTTCCACTTGGATGATCAACAACACCAAATCTCTTTGCAATGATTGCAATGACAGGCGTCAGTAGCAGAGATGTGACTGCTGCAACCGTAAAAAAAAGAAGGCCTAAAAGCTCCATTACCCCTCCTTAGGACAGCTGGAGTAAACCACCGGTTTTTCAGAAAGCCAATTTAAATACCGAGCAGGAAAAGAAAGGGAAACGATGGTGAACCTAACTGGATCTAAAGCCGTTACGACTGCAGAAGTAAATATGAAGTATTTATAAGGTATAGTATAATCTATTTATAATATATATCGGCTTATTTTTGCAAGAACAGTTATTGCATGACAGAAAAATTGATGTGGTTCTCGATTCTCTTATCTGTACATGTTTTTCAAAAATCTGAACAACATCCAACAATATTTTTTCTCAAATCGCTCAGCTACAGAAACCTTCCAGAATATTACAAAATTTTCCCGCCATCCTTGAGTGACTATACACAGTACCAAGTTTAGCAGCACGCTGGCCCATCTTCTTCAGTTCGCAAGGGTGATCTTTCAGATATAAGATGGATTCAACAACCGCGTCAGTGCTTGTTGAGTCAGCAAATAAACCAAATTGGTGCTGTCGAATCATCCTCGCGACATCACTTCCTTGTGGCGCTATCGCCAGAACGGGACATCCGGCAACTAAAAGAGGATACAACTTACTCGGGACAACCAGTCCCTCTAGTCCAGTTCTTATTGTCACAATGTGCAGATCCCCAGCTGCTAACAGATAAGGAAAATCTTCATGCGAGCAATACGGCAAAAATAGGACATTCGAAAGTCCAACCGCTAAACTCTTGAGCTTCGACTGAAAACTTCCTTCTCCAACAAATACAAACCTGACATCTTGTCCTGTCAGTTGACGAGCCGATTCGATAAGAACTTCCCATGCACCAGCAAATCCAAAATTCCCAGAGTACACCACAACGAATGAGAAGCCATTACGTATTTCCCTTACAAGCGGGTGTCCGTTTGATAGAGGAGACTCCCTTGGGTCAGCACCATGCCGAATCACAACAACACGCTCAGGATTAATCCCCTTTGCTACCACTCGATCCCGCATATCTTCACCTAATACAATGACAACATGGGCTTTTCTCATAGCCCAAATATGGACCCAATGCCACGCCGATACGACCAATCCTGGCTTCACCATTCCTGAAGCCAAGGCCATATCTGGGTGAAGATCTTGAACGCTATACACAAATTTGCAGCTTTTGATCATTACGGCCAAAGCACCGATGACACAGGTAAGCGGTGGATCTGTCATAGCAATGATTATTGCAGGTGTTGGTCGAATCGTGAAAACTCTAACCATAGCCAAAAGAAGGTAAGTCAGATAGTTTATGATTCGACCAATCAGACACGTATGTTCAAATGCTGTTGTTCCTATACGTTCTACGGTTACAGCCCCCTCCTGTGAAGAGACGCTCCACCCCCAAAACGATCGATCTTTACTTGGCAAGGCAGGACGCCCAACAAGAAGTGTCACACGAAAACGGGCACTGAGTTCCTCAGCCAGCCTCTTAAGAATCTTGCCTGTAGCGCCAACTTCTGGAGGATAACAGCGGTTCAAAAAGACGATATGCGGACTATTACTCACTGGAGAGGTTGAACCTCAATGGCAAATGCCCCGACAACTAAGACGTCCATCTTCGTTCTCAAAAAGCAATCTAATGCCTGTTCTGGAGTACAAACAATTGGCTCATTTTCATTGAAAGACGTATTTAATAGTACGGGAACACCTGTGAGCCCTTCAAACGTCTTAAGCAATTGCCAGTACAACGGATTTTGATCTTGAGTCACAGTCTGAAGACGACCCGTTCCGTCCACATGTGTTGGAGCAGGGATAATCACACGCTTATCCGGCTTCACACGAAAAGTCATGGTCATAAACGGAGAAGGAGACGACTGCTCAAAGAACTGATCGACTGCTTCATATAATATTGAAGGGGCAAATGGTCGAAACTCTTCTCTTCGTTTAATCCGTGCATTCAAAATATCCTTCATATCCCCACGTCTTGGATCAGCTAAAATACTTCGATGCCCTAAGGCCCTGGCGCCCCATTCCATTCGCCCTTGAAACCAACCAACAACCTTGCCCTCTGAAATCCGTTTCGCAGTCCATAGGCACCGCTCTCGTTCACCTTGGATAGGTATCACCACACAATTGGCATCAAGTAAGGCACGTTCGTATTTTTGAACCTGTTGCTGAATTTCAGCATGATCAAATTCTGGACCCCAATCAGGACGGTTTAAAACAAACGAACGTGGCTGGCCACAAACCTCATGCCACACTGAAAACGCGGCTCCTATAGCACCACCAGAATCTCCGGCAGAAGGAGGAATATACACATGTGCAAACTTAGATCGAGAAGAAATTTGACCATTCGCAACGCTATTTAGCGCACAGCCTCCGGCTAAACATAATTGACTTTGACCTGTTCGTTTATGCAAATCGTCAAGAATATGAAAAAAAGCCTTTTCGTACATTGCCTGAAGTGATGCAGCCAAATTCGCATGGCGATCACCAAGAGTTTCCCCTCCATGTTGACGGGCAGGGCCTAGGAGCCTTTCCCATTGATCTGAAAACACTTTACCAATGACCGGAGCACCACTCTCCCAAGACATTGATACTCCCTCGGAATGGTGCAAGAAATAATCAAGGTTCAACGAAAAGCTACCATGGCTTTCCAGTTGAAGGACCTCTTGAAGCGCCGGTAGATACTCAGGATGACCACTTGCAGCTAGTCCCATGACCTTATATTCATCTCCGTAATTCGGAAATCCTAAAAACTGGGTCATAGCCAAGTAAAACAACCCTAACGAATGCGGAAACATGACCTGCTCATATACCTTTATCTTCTCCCCTTCCCCAATCCCAACCATGGTGCTCGAAAAATCGCCAAATCCATCCACTGAAGCAACAGCTGCGGTATCGAAGGGAGATACATAAAAAGTAGAAGCAAGATGAGCACGATGATGTTCAATCTGATGTATAGAAAACGTTAAACGTTCTGTTTCTGTCTCAAATGCTTCAGCTAACACCACCCGAAGATCTTGAACTTTTGATGCATTTTTTAGACGATCTTTGATCGCAGAAAAACTTGGACGTTTTGAGAAAGCAAAGAGCGCCTTCTTAAACAGATTGGCATTAGGATTGCGGTTGATTGCAAGATGGTCTATCTCATGAATACTAACTTGGGCGGCGTCCAAACAGTATCGAATCGCACAGGTGGGCATCCCAGCCCAATGTTTTATCCTTCGAAATCGTTCTTCCTCAACCGCAGCCACAAGTTTTCCATCAATAACCACACAAGCTGCCGCATCGCCGTGATAGGCATTTAATCCCAAAATGATCATGGGCAATGTATTACTTCCTTTATGGCATCACTGATGAGATGCAATCCACTTTCAACAATGAGGGGATCTGTTTTTTTAGTCCGTATCCTAGCACATTCAATGACGCTTCCTAGTCCATCAGAGTCTAACACTGGCAAGACTCGTCCCTGGGCAGCAAGTGCTTCGACGAACTCCAATTGATGATCATCCACATGTTCTCCATATCGCTTCTGCCTAGGCATCACCAAGGGAACCTTCCCCGCACGAAATACATGAATTAAGGTTCCTGCTCCAGCATGTGCTATGACGAGTTCGGCCTGCTGGATATTACCCTCAAATTCTTCAAGTGGGAGAAAAGAAACGAGTCGGCCGGTTTCCGGAAAAAACCCATTAGTATGACCGCATTGAAACAGTATGTCTTCACCGCTTAAGATACCTTGTTTAGCCTCACGTTCTACAGCCTCCAATAATCGAGGAAATCCTTGGAGCGCATTTCCCACCGTTACGAAAATCATACAAGTGGCCCACAATACACTCCCTTGGGAAAAAACTGCGCAAGGGATTTCCACTGATAAAAAAAACGATCGGCCAACAGATACATAATGCGACCCGTCAAAGACGGATAGGAAACCCGAGTGAACGTTTCAACGAAAATGATAGGAATCCGGAGTGCTTTGCCAATGATAGAGAAAGGCACAATCGGACCAGCGCCAGTACTTAACAAAACCCTTGGGCGCTCTAAGCGAAGAATACGCCACGCTTCCCAAAGGTTCCAGAAGAACTTCCAATCGCGTTCAGAATGCATGATGAAATAGGTTTTCCCTTCCATATCGTCAGGTAAACTCACCTTGTCATTTAAGACATAAAAGTGGTCATACACCTGATACACAGATTGCAAAGCACGTACTTCAGTCAAATGCCCCCCACAGGATGACACAATGCACACCTTCATATTTCCTGCTTTCGTAAATATTCACTCTCGCAGAAAAAGGCCCAGACCATCTTACTCAATGGCCATTTTATAGCTTTATATTTCACAACTCCGCTACCAGTAGCGTCAATCTAACATTCAGTAAAAGCACTCGTACATACCGCTTAGAGGAGAGACACGTTGCCTACAAGCAAACGGTAAATACGAATACACAAATTGAGAGATACAACCCTTTACTTCATTCCCTCACGCACTTATATGCCGCTCGTATAAATCGCCCATTCTTTTTGCAATAGCACCCCAGGAGAATTCTTGTTCCATCCATAGTCGACCTCGAAGCCCCATTTCAGACAAATTCATACTGGACATATGAGCGAGTGCTTGGGATAACGAATCGGGATCATTACTAACCCATAAGCCACAGCCAATTTCTTCCATACGTTTCCATGGAGTTCCCGTACTAGCTACTACAGGAATCCCATAAGAAAGAGACTCAGCCACCACTATTCCAAAGTTTTCCGTATACGATGGTACGATGGTTAAATCAGTCTGTTCAAACAAACTTCGCTTCTGTTTGTTGTCTACATGACCAACAAAGTTGACATGGGGGTTGAGACCATGCGCGCTAGCTAGTTTTCGCAGCGAAAGAGCATAAGATTCCAATCCCTCCCCGGCTATGGTTAACTTGAAGCTTTGTTGTTGCTTCTCTTTAAGTCGATGACAGGCAAGCAATAAATTTTCAATACCTTTCTTTTTATCCAAACGGCCTAAATACAACAAACGTAAAACGCCATTTTCTTTCGTATGATGTAGTGCCTCAGGGATTTCTACACCATTTGGAATTACACTCGTCGAAACACCAGGAAACTTCTCTAGACTTTCGGTTGCCTCACCATCAGATGTCAAATGCAAAGTAAGATTTTTCGGAAGAAGTATCTTGCAAAAGATTTCCCATCCAGACTTCAGCCATACACGGCGAGAACCACTCCATCGTTGAAAGCCCCCCCTTGGAGACCAGACGACTGGAATACCCCATTGTTGACAGAGAAAAAGTACCGGAAGAGTGGGAAAAGAATACACGCCAGTTAAGTGTACAACTTGAGCTTGACGAAGGTACGAAGGCAGTGCCTTCAGAAAACTGAAAGAGATCGAATGACGAAGCAGACGACGACAATATCTGACTTGTAATCGCTTGACGAGTTCATGTTCACAGTCAGGGGTAATCGTTAAGTCTTTTCCTAAGCCATTAGAATTTGTTGTAAGGACCCGAACCAAATTTCCATTTCTTGCTAACTCCATACAAAGAAAGTAGGCAGATTGCACAGAGCCACCATATGACCACGCTGGGGCAAAACTTGGAATGATATGAAGGATGGTCAAGGAAAACGCGCTCTTTTCTACCTATGTCTCGTCTATAGAATGGATGTACTGTTCGTTCTAAACTTGCCCTGGTTGGGGCGATCATGACCAACTCAGACCTCAACTGACTCTTTGGCGGCAATAAATCTAATGTACCTTTTTTGTGCACATAGGACAATACAGAATATTCCATTCGCACCGCACAAAAACATTAAGAAGAGAAAGAAAATACTGCCTCCAGCTCGATAAAGAATTACACATATTTGGGACAAAACAATTATGTCGGTTATGAAGCAGAGTAAAAGTAGTTCGTAAATAGGAAAACTCTCACCTCAGGAATTCTGTCGAAAAGGCCACTGATCGAATATTTATGAAAATCTGTTGACTCTCATGCAGTTCTAAGGCAACATCCCATTACTAACACCCTGAGACCACACCATCGCTTCCTTTGGTTCCCCAAAATATCTCAGAACTTCGTTTCTTGTTGAGGACAAGTAGTCAATGTAAGTCTGTGGCGCATGACTATGGGGATAATCAATTACCACAAGCTATTGATTAAGTATTTTATATTGCTCATCATCCCGCTATGCACAGCATTTATTGCAGTTCAAGTTAGAAATGTCACAACACCATACTTTCTTCTAAATTATGACCCTGACTACGCATACCTTTTTAATAGCCTCAACATAATAGACTTTCTCTCTCCAGCCTACGTTGATCATCCAGGAACTCCAGTTCAGTTATTAGGGGCCTTAGTCATTAAGTTCATCCACCCGTTTGAAAGCTCCATAGAGATTATGAAGGCTGTAATCCAAAACCCCGAAATATATTTGTTTTCCATTAGCAACGCACTCATTGCCCTGAACATTATTGCATTATTCGCTGCTGGAGTTGTTTTTTTTCAGAAAACCAACAGGGTGGAGTTGGGAATTTTGGTGCAAGTATCCCCATTGCTATTTCCTATTACAGTTACATCCTTAGGACGAGTGACACCGGAGCCACTCCTTATATTTGTATCAACAATATTGACATGCCTAATAGGATTCACCATGAATTCGAATCAGGCAACAGATGATCCCAAACTAGTCAAAGCGTTTGGCTGGATAGCTGGACTTGGGATTGCGACAAAACTAACCTTTTTCCCCATTTTATTCATGCCTATCGCATTGTTTCGCTCAATTTCAACATTGAAGTTATATGTGCGCTATTTGATTGGGGGAGCATTTGTTTTCACGTCGGTGTTTTTGTTATATCCGAAAATTTATTATTCTTTTCTTCGATGGATATTTAATCTTGTCATGGGCTCTGGCATCTACGGGCAAGGAAAACGAACGGTAATCGCCCCACAAAAGTATCTGTCAGACTTGGGTGAAGTTGTACTCGCTCAACCGATGTATCTGATCATCATTGCACTCACCATTTTTGCATATCTAATCAACTTTCGAGGACTTCGCGAGTTACATAAACATTCCTTCCTTTTGCTTTGGCTCATTGTTATTCACTTTTTGGCGCTCGGCATTGTAGCTAAACATCCTCAATCGTTACGTTATCTCATCCCATCTTTTGGTTTATCCGGAGTAACACTTGTCATAGCGATACTCAGCATTGAATCCGCATTTAGACATAATAAATCACACATCTGGTTGTTTCAAACAAGTGCAATAGTGGCGGGCATAGCAATGAGTGCGTTTTCTGTAAACCAAATTGCATCCACCATTGATGAACTACAAATCCAGAAAAATGTATTCGGAACAGAGATTGCTCAAAGAAATAAGCTGGTCGAGGAAAAATACTCTCACTGCATCCAAGCACATCAAGACTCTTCAACCCAGACATTTGGCCGATTCTTCGGCCTCCAATGGTCGAGACAATCATTTGCAAGGCAGAAGTTCCTAGAAACCATGCCTATCGAAAAACAATCATTTTCATATGACCCAAACCAGAAAGTGTTTTTTAAATTGGGTGGAGGGAAAATACCTCTTGAAGAAATCAGAAAATCAGCCTCTTGCATTATTAGACTTACACATTCTGGAACAATTGAACGGCTATAGGAGTGTCATTGCGCATACGCTCCAGCATTGATTGTATGACTCTAAACTCTACCTATCTCCCCCTAATAAGCTCATCTATGATGGAATCGTTTTGTCACCCAAGAGAAGGCAATAAAAAAACAGGTCGAATCAACTTACTTGCGAAAAACTAAAATAAGTTAGAGCTGCGCCTCATGAAAAACGAGAAAACCATGCTCAAGCGCACGGGGCTCTCATCTAATATCGACGGACACTACAATCACTGACGCCTTGATTTCGGATGGTCCAGCTAATTGGACAATAAATAAAGATAATTTAAATCTCAGAGGAACATAGGCCTTTAGATATTTATTTACAATAATCCCCAAAATCAACCATGAAACTTCTCACTTTCCTACTTTCGTTTTTACTTATATTTTCGCATCTAGGGTGCAGTAAGGAAAGTGATGCTCCGTTTAATAAAAGATTTGACGAAAACATTAAGCATCTTAGTGAAGAGTTATCAAAATACAAACTTGCTGTCGATAGAAAAATTAAATTAGAGCGCCGTTATTTAGAGGCAAATGAGAAAAAGTATGGAGATGACTTAACCGAAGCCTATGCCAAAATGCTTGACCAGAAAAATATGTTACTAGCAAGTGCCAGGAAAGTTGGTTTTAACCACAGAAAATTTCGAGCCAATCGTGCAAAATTACAAGCCAAATCAAAATCAGACATCAATTCCATGACTGACTTTTCTAATTGGTCACTAGAATTCGCATTGGGAAAATTGATTGATTTTTATCACGCTAATCCCAAAGCTTACCAGGCCGGCCTGCAATCTAAACGCAATGATGGATATTTTTCATTTATTGATGCGGACATTTCCCGAGCAGACCAACAGTCTCTTCCTGCCCATACTGAAATCAAAAAAAGTGGATCAAATAAGTCACTGGCATTTCCAACAAATGACCGTGCACCATTTGGCATCTTTATGAATAGAACGTTCACTAAAAACGACGTTTTTTATCTTGCGTATAATAGCCTGGGACTAGAAGGGAATTGCTTAGGAAATAGTCATCGAAAAGTGATATGTGATCTGCCCTATCTTGCATTATCCATGGAAAGTAACTATGAACCATTAGATGGACGAAGATTAATGGAATTAAATTTTGATTTCATTTCTGAAGATAATTCCTACAGTAATAGGTATTTAAGCTTTGAAATAGACAATGACACGTACTTCACCCGTTGGGGACTGGCTGGGAATGATATTCGAATTGAAAAAGAAATGAACTCCCAAAATTTCATTTTCCAGCCTAACGGTAATTCACGGTTTTTCTTTAAAAACAAAATAGATAAAACTGAAGTGGTGCAGCTTGGAGGAGGTGATGATCATCACCCGCTTTCTGCAATCGAAATCGGGCCTTCCGCATTAACGGGTTCGGAACTAAAAATAAAGAATAAAAAAAATCTGAGTGATAACCAAACTGCACTTGACGTGTACATCCATGGAATAGGGTACCGTGATATTAACGTGGGAAAACCCGATAGCTGCGGCAATGGATACCGATGTCTGAAAATTGCAAATTAAAGTAAGATAACCTTCAATATGACTCTACAAATAACGTTGCCCCAACTTCAGCCAGTTTTCTGTGACTTTTGAGTCCATGCAAGAACAATAAGATCTGAAGGAAATGATCACACACATCAGTCTAGACTTGACACTTACTGTTGGATGATAAACGTTCGCTATCAAAATTCAATGACTCCTACCTGTAATCACATAGTGCAATGAATCTCATCAAGTCGATAATTAAACTGAAACGAAAATTGATTGTATAGTTTTCACATCAGCCACGAGGTCTCAGTACATTATGGTTAGGTAGTTTATATGCAAACCCAATTTCCTATAGCGTATCGCAAGCTTTAGCCCTCTATGCTTTTTACATCCTATAAATTTATTTTTATCTTTCTGCCGGTAGTTCTCATAGGGTTCTATTTAGTAATTCGTATTCACCACAAACTGGCAGCGTTGTGGTTGTGTGTCGCCTCTCTTATTTTTTATGGCTATTGGAATCCCAAGTTTGTCCTGTTGGTGTTAGCCTCTGTGACATTTAATTATCTTATGGGATTGCAACTGGAAAAGTGCAAAGATTCAGCCACATCGAAAATCCTATTTTCGATCTCAATCGCAGGAAACCTTGGAGTCCTTATATATTTTAAGTATGGGAACTTCTTCATTTCTACGATGACCAGCCTTACGGGATTGGAAGGCACATTCGTCAACGTAGCACTCCCCCTTGGAATATCAATTTTCACCTTCACACAGATTACCTTTTTGGTTGATGTGTATCGCGGCATGGCTTGTCGGTACGACTTCATTGACTATTTACTCTTTGTGACATATTTCCCTCATTTAATTGCGGGACCTATCTTACATCACAAAGAGATGTTGCCTCAGATTTCGTCTTTAGGAATTCCTAAAGTTCAAATAGAAAAACTGGCCATCGGACTATTGGTGTTTTCTATTGGAGTAGGCAAGAAAGTTTTTTTGGCTGACAATTTTGCTGAATATGCTAGCCCAGTTTTTGATAACGCACGAGAAGGCATACAGCCTGCCTTCATGATAGCCTGGGCAGGTACACTTGCCTATACCATGCAACTGTATTTTGATTTTTCAGGTTATTCAGATATGGCTATTGGCATATCACTTCTATTTGGTGTTCATCTTCCTATTAATTTTAATTCACCGTATAAATCCCATAACATTATAGAGTTTTGGCGTCGATGGCACATGACATTATCACGGTTTCTCCGAGATTATTTATACATTCCTTTGGGAGGAAATCGAAAAGGCCGACCAAGACAAAATATCAATATCATAATCACGATGCTCCTAGGGGGACTTTGGCATGGAGCAAGTTGGAATTTCGTAGCATGGGGTGGATTGCATGGAATATTTTTATTGGTGAACCATGGATGGGATGGACTAAAAAAGAAATTAAAGCTTCCCGTATTTCCAGCATCTACACTATTAGGCAGGCTTGGAGGAACGGCTTTAACATTTGTTGCTGTAGCAATAGCCTGGATTTTTTTTAGAGCAGAAACTTGGGAGTCTGCTATAGCCGTCTTAAAAGGATGTTTCGGCATAAATGGCATAGATGTATCTATTAAATCTGCCGCACAGCTAACTATTTTATATCAACAATTACAAACAGCTGGATTTCAGGCTCTGCTTACCATAGGGTCAGAAAGTGTCTCAACTTTGGTGTTCTCAGATGACCAGATTTTTTTTCTCCTTTTAGGTATGGGGTTTTTGATGATCTGGACGTTCCCCAATACACAACAAATCACAGCCTTCTTTTTTGAAAGAAAACGATCGACGTATACGTTAGTGAGTTTAGGGTTTCTAACTGGAATCTTGTTTGTTGTCATGTGGGGGCAGATGCATACGGTTAGCCCATTCATCTATTACCAGTTTTGATGGTCGCAGAATGAAGATGGCATCTTCTAATTATGCTGGATCGTATGGGTTTATTTTTGCATTTCTTGTCCCCATCCTTATATATTTGGCACTGGCATTTTACATTAAAAAACCAGAAGGTATTCTAACTCGAATGGGACATTGGTCCGAACAGGACTACAGGGCCCTCAAGATAGAACCTGTCATTCATGTTCACGGTAATGGGAAACCTACCCCTCACCCAGATGTTCTAGTGTTGGGAGACTCCTTTTCAAGGTGGAACTACTGGCAGAGTGTTCTTTCAGATAAAACTGGCTTAAAGCATCAGTCATATCATTTTGGTGATGTTGGCTGTGTTGAGAATTGGATAGAGTGGTTGCTCAGCACTGCACCTTCATCGCTTAAACTTGTGATGATCGAAAGAATTGAGGAAGGATATCTTGAAACATTCTTGTATAACTTCCATTGCACAATCGGTGAAATCACACCCCAAAAAATTAAAGTTCAGGAACATAATACTTCGTCTAAAAAGAAGCCATTAAATCCGGAACTGAACTCTGACTATCTGTACCGTACCGTCAAAAATACCTTATCTTTGGCATTGAAGCCAGAAGATTCATTCTTTAACGGCAAAGTCTATAATCAGCCTTTAAAACAACATGACCTTTTCTCTAATCGACGCTCTGATCGATTGCTCTCAATATTCCTGGATGCCGTTAAGAATGGTAAGGATTGGAACCCTGAGCAATTCAACAGAGCCAGCCAAAATGTGCGTGCTATTAAAAACCGACTTGCTGTTCGAGGAATAGAGTTAATAATTATTGTTGTACCTGACAAAACTAGTGTCTACGAAGACCTCATTGCCGACCCTATTGTGACAAGCAAGGTAAAAGCCATTAACGCTTCACTTCGAGCATATGGTATCGTGACCGTTGACCTATTACCCTACTTCAAACAAGTGAGAGAGGATATTATAGATTTATATGGACCAAACGACTTGCATTTGAGTCTAGCAGGATATGTCGCTATGGCACATCAGATCGAAAAATCCCATACGATGGCACGTCTTAGGAATCAGTAACTGCTTGTCCCCATATTAAAGTTTTTGACTCTTAAATGAAGAATACAAGACTAAACGTCATGCATGAATCCTCTTCGCTATGCACAATTCATGGTTCATGGCATTCAATTTCAGGACGCAGCCTCCACCAGAGGGAATTAATAAAATTACAGATAATGTATGCTCGGACCAAGTGAAAAGCCTGGAAATAGGTCATGATCAAAAATATCATGACAGTATGCATATCGACATTTGCGTCGGTGTTATTCTTCAATTTTTTATTGATGACTTATAACGTTTTTTACTTTGAACGTCTCACTCCAGAACATAGACTCCGACTCGCAGTTACGGACGCTGGGCTTGAATGGGATCCAAGAAAAGCAGGAGAGGTCTTAGTTGATTTACGAAAGGCAGGGGTGGACGCTGTACCAAATTTCACGCCCATCAGAACTGCTGATTATTTTGGGGGATTTGATTATCTGCCCCTTGGTGGACGCTCACATGCCACCGTGATCCTGTGCAACGAGGTCGGCCAATGGTTAACCTATCAAAGTGATCGCTTTGGCTTCAACAATCATGACTCTATTCATGACAACCCACGAGTGAAGATGGCCCTTATTGGAGATTCTTATGTTCAAGGGTATTGCGTACCACGAGAACATACGATAGGAGGGCAACTTAACAAAAATGGATTTCATACGATCAATTTGGGAATGAGTGGAAATGGCTTCGTATCGTATGTCGCAACATTTATGGAGTATGTACGCCCTCTCAAAATTAAGACGACGATTCTAGTTTGGTTTTACAATGATTTAGACGATACACAGCGAGAATATCAGCATGCAAATTTAAAATATTATGTAGACAATACGAATACTAAATTACTCAAAATGAAACAAAACCAAATTGACGCAAGATTAGACCAACTAATTACTTTGAACCCGTATCAGAGTGAAGAGACTTCTCAAGAGTCCGTACGTTTTAAAGAAGAGAACATAAATTGGCAGGCTTACATTCGCGGATTGGTTACACTGTCTGGGATAAGAAGCTCTCTTCAATCCGCATTAGGAACTAGATTTCGCTTTACAAGAAAGGCAGAATGGAATGAACAATCATCAGCTTCGTTCTCCATTATGAAAAAATCCCTTAGAAAAATAGCCGATACAGCAGAGAGTTGGGGTGGCCAAGTCATCGTTGTCACACTTCCCCCGTATGGTGGAAATACACCTCAATTTGCCATGCAAATATCCGCGATGAGAAAAACCTTTAAAGGAAAGAAAAACATAATGATCAGTGACTTTGAACCCATATACAAAAAATACGGTAAGGAACGGCTATATGCCTTATCACTAAATGGGACCCACTTCAATGAATATGGATATTGTCTATTCGCCAAACACGTTGCAGGCCTTATAAGTAGGCTCGGAAAACAAGAAACATCTTCACAAAGTTTCAGTGACTGCCAAACAGAATTCCGTGTGGCCTTCAAGTGATGCCTAGCACTGCAATAGATAAATAATTGAGCAAATCTCTACAAACTGCGACCGTGAACTATGAAGAAAATTGAGTACTCGAAAATAATGTTAATTCTTTTTGCACCTCATATTTCCTTCGATTTACATACCCCTAGCAGTTTGCCAACCTAAATAAAGTGGAACGCTCTCATGGCCTCAACTAAAGATGCACATTCAGAACTCGATAGTTGGTATCTCGAAAATTTAGTCTGTCCTATTGATCATACTCGCTTAGAGTACCGAGATGGGAATCTTGTATCGACTGCGGGGCGGCAGTATCCTGTTATCAATGGTGTCCCTATTATGCTTGCACCCAATGTCGAGCAAACACATTGGGTCGCACATGCCTCTCTTGAGTGGGCAAAAAAAAATCAACCTGTCACGAAAACTTCGAATTATTATATCGAGACACTTGGCATTAGCGATAATGAACGACTAGGCATTGCAGACCTCATCTTGAAAGATCAATCGAGAATAGATCCCGTCGTAGCATTCGTTGTCGCTCAAACGAACGGTATCGCCTATAAGCATTTGATCGGCAACCTTAACACCTATCCAATCCCAGACTTACGTCTACCGAATGGTCATCAAAAAACCTTCCTTGACTTAGGGTGTAATTGGGGACGTTGGTGCGTAGCTGCCGCACGAAAGGGATATGTCGCAGTCGGCCTCGAT
Source organism: Nitrospirales bacterium (assembly GCA_021603905.1). Classification (GTDB taxonomy): domain Bacteria; phylum Nitrospirota; class Nitrospiria; order Nitrospirales; family UBA8639; genus JAGQKC01. Next base: position 27,045 of record BQIU01000005.1, on the reverse strand, counting down.
CCGTCGATGGGGGCAATTATGGCTGCTCAAAGAGTCGCCAAACAGTTGGCGTTACCAATTAAATATATCGTAGCCGACTCTCGATACCTCCCATTCAATGATAAAAGCATGGACGTTGTTTTTTCCTACAGCGTGTTACAACATTTTTCCAAAGCAAACGTAGGAACGGCCCTATCTGAAGCAGGTCGAGTCTTACGAATTGGGGGAACAACATTCATTCAAATGCCTAACTTATTAGGCATTCGCTCATTGCACCACCAAATAAAACGATGGTTTAGAATGGCCAAAGCATTTGAAGTACGATACTGGAGCCTGGGAGAGCTTAAGCGAACTTTTAACAATAGAGTTGGACCAACGGTCATATCTGTAGACTGTTTTTTTGGCCTGGGCTTACAAAAAAGCGACATCCATTTGATGCCTTTTAGCATGCAGTTGATTATTCGTCTATCGGAGATATTAAGGAAGCTTAGTCACAAAATTCCGGCTTTAACGTTTGTAGCAGACAGTGTCTACATTCGCTCAACAAAGGATGGCGTAGAGCGAAGCAAAGAAAAACCAATCCAATAGACCAAATAGCTTTCCTCACTTATCATTTACATAACACATAACTCATCCTCGCGAATCCTGTTAAATATCAGAGTCTATTCGACAGCGCACTAATTAAAGTTATACCGTCCACTGCACTCAGAAAATACTATGGGCTTCCATTAAAGGATAAGCCAAAACACTTACGATAATCTGAGTTTTACAAAAGAATAGTTTTCGAAAACTGATCTCCGACCCGAATCTAGAACTTCTCAAACAAGGCATAGGGTGCATAAATTTCTTCACATGATCGCGAGAAAACGTAGGATTATGAGATGAAAGCAGAAGAGCCAATATCCGCACGCATATTTCCTGGCACCACTTGGTCACGCCTCGTAAAAGGATTTGGAGCAAATGCCATTGGTCAAGTCCTCAATGTTGCCTCAAAAATCTTGCTCGTTCCACTATTTTTAACGGCCTGGGGAGCAAATATTTATGGTGAGTGGTTGGTTCTTTCTTCCTTGGTCGCCTATCTCTCACTGACAGAGCTTGGTGGGCAAGTTTATATTGTCAATCGACTGACACAAGCTTACGCCAGCCAAGATTTCGAATTATTTCGAAAATCGCTTCATAGCGGCTTAGCTCTCTTCCTCTATTTACCAGCAGCAGCGTTACTACTACTGATCATTGTTTTAGGGCTGTACCCGATCGAACACACAATAGGCATCACAGAAACATCTCATGCAATGACCGTTATGATTGCCAGCTTGCTAGGCGCACAGTTTCTTATAGCTCTTCCGCAGGGACTTCTGTTGGGGATCTATCGGGCCATTGGCCTACTGCCGAGAGGTGTGATGTTCGGTAATCTAATTATTCTGACACACATGGTTTTCACTTCAGGAGGGTTGCTCTTTGGTGCCAATATGCTGGGCATCGCAGCATTACAGATCTTGCCATACGGGATAGTTGTTGGAATGGTGATCGTCGATCTCAAAAAACAGCTTCCGGATATCGCCACTCTGTCCTTACAACACTCCAGTTATTCTGTAATGAGGACATTTCTACGGCCGAGCCTTCATTTCTTCTCAATCCAAGTTTCTCAGCTACTTTCAATCCAGGGAACCATCCTAGTCGCAGGGGCACTCCTTGGGTCTGTGCAGGTTGTCGTGTTCTCAGCATTACGTACCATTGCAAACGCTATTAAGCAATTGCTTGGTCTTCTGTCTCACACCGCATGGCCAGAGTTCACCCGCCTCGACATGGAAGGTGATTACGAAAAACTACATGAATTATTTCGTTTCTTACTTCGATCTTCTTTGTTTGGAGCCTTTGTATTTTTTATTATTTTTCATTTTTTGGGAGAAGAAATCTTCCAGCTCTGGCTAGGCGAAACTCTTACATACAACCAGAATGCGATGGATTTGATTCTCCTCTATGTCATGCAGCTTGTGCTTTGGACAGCCTGTAGCCATGTTCTAATGGCAGTGAATCAGCACGAAGGCCTGGCGCGAACTCTGGCTCTATCTTCGCTCTTCACCGTCAGTCTCAGTTACACCGGAGCACAGTATTTCGGTCTTATTGGGATGATATCGGGGATGATTCTTGCCGACGCTCTTCTTCCACTTTGGTTTGTGCCACGGCTTCTTTTCAAGTACTGTAACCGATTTAATTTACTGTTCATTTCAAAGGAAGTATGTCCAATCATCCTCACAAGCATTACAATGATGATGTTCCCATGGAGTGTCGTACTAAGCATTTTTTGTCTAGGGCTTTGGTGGTTGAGATGCTTACCGAATACAACAAATAACCTCCGACACACCGAGAGTTTGGATTCGCAATAGCCTGACTGTATGATTTGGCGCTTCCTATTCTTTTGTTTCTTCCCAATGATTTGCGTCTTCTTAACTCCGCTAATCTTTTATACCCTGCCGTTCTCCCTACGAGTCGATCAGACTGTCGTACATCTCACAACAGCTGAGATTTCATATGCCACAGTTGTATGGATCACGTGGATTCTCTTATCAGGAAGTATTATTGTCGTCGGACAAAAATTTTCAAAGCAGCAGACTCTCTGGCATATCAACAGACAGGGAGTCTGGTGGTGTTTTGTTGGATTCGCAACTCTAGGAAGCATAATTTCTGCGTTACATCAGACAATGCAATTCCCCTCCATTTTCGAAAATCTAACTCACATTTTATCACTAGCGCCAACACTTGCCATCATATTGGGAATTTACCTACTTCGTCTTGATGCGCTCGGTAGATTCAAACACTTCATCATTTTTCTGTTGCTCATTCCTAGCGGAATGGTAACGTTTGCTCTTCCTGCTTTATTGGGATATGTAAACCCTATCGCGATCAGCGCACTTGGAGTTTTATATGCACTTGGAGTGATGAGGACTCCTCTACGAATTCAAGTTGGACTCCTAGTATTGTTTGTAATCGGTATCGGACTCGCATTGGCCTTCAAATCAGAAATCAGAACCGCACGGTACGGCGGTGCCTTTGAACGAGATACAACCTTAGTAGCCTTGCATCAAAAGATAATGAATGAATCTCAAAATGATGACCTCGCACCTCACTTATGCATAAAACCTTTAGGCGAAGACTCCGACGAGCATGCCATTGAGACAGCGAAACACGCAATCTCAAATCTCATTGCATATGATTCGATGAGTGCGCTTACTCATCTCAAACACAAACTTGAACCAGAAGAGATACAATTCCAGGCCCTGAATGGGAATGATCTGGCGATGCTTTCCTTAGGCGTAACAGCTGAAGAAAATGCGGAAGATAAACAAGCAATCACTATGGCCCAGAGTTGGTACCACCGCGCCATTAAACAGGATAATTCCAATGCAATGCTCAGACTTGGTTATCTCTATGAACGTGCCTTAATTCAACCTAACGGTATAGAGCATGCAATAGCTTGGTATCGGCGTGCGGCCGAAAAACACAATTCCAACGCCATGAAAGTTTTATCCACCATGTATGAGTATGGGCACGGCCTCCCCAAAAATTATTTCAAAGCTATCGTACACGACCTACAGAGCATGGACTTATCTTTAACGGAAGTAGGCATTACTACCAAACCTCAGAATGATCCAGAAACACTCAAACTTGCAATGAGAAAATTAGGTCTATTGTACGAAAATGGAATTGTAGTCGGAAAGGATTTATCTAAAGCTGGTCGCTGGTATCAACGAGCTGCAATCTTAGGTGATGGTGTTGCCATGAGGCACCTCGCATCAATGTATGAAAGCGGAAACGGGCTTGCGTATAACCACAGGAGGGCGCTCGCTTGCTATCATGATGCAGCACAGAAAGGTGATGGTCCTGCGATGCGCATCATCGGACGAATGTATGAACTAGGGGACGAAATACCTAGAGATTATGCTCTTGCACACAAGTGGTATTCGAAAGCTGCCACCCTGGAAGATGCTTCAGCAATTCGGTACCTGGCCAATCTCTATGAGAATGGACTCGGCATACCAAAAGATCTCCTTCGTGCAAAAACATTGTATAAGCAGGCTCAAACACTAGATCCTCGCGACCAACATGGCTCAGAAGTCATAAATAAGAAGGACGACCTAAAGGAGTATGACCCAAATTACCATAAACTACGTTGGCCGCTCTCGCAAAATACTAACCCCAATCTCTATCACATCATCGCGCGTATAGCCCACCGATTGAATTCTCTTGGCAATTTTGCATATGCGATCAGAATGACACCAAGCCAGGTACCCTACTCATATTGGGAGACATACGAACCGCTATTTTACAAATTGATTCCTCGAATATTATGGAATGACAAACCAGTAGAAAAAACTGGACTCTTAATCGGTTTGAAATACGGATACTCCAAACCGACGGACAAGCCGTTTGTCTGGTCCATGCCCACAATTTTTGAATCCTGGATGGCCTATGGATGGGGTGGAATCGTACTCAGCGCCATCGCCCTTGGCACAGCCCTGCATCTCGGGTGGCATTTTTTCGTGGGTACGAGTACAGCTGTCGGCAACATGATCTTTGGAACATTGATCATCATGTCAACGGCACACTTATCAATGTCAAGCTTAAATCTTGTAATCGGTGGGATGATCCATACTCTCTTAGTATTTGGTGTACTTATTTTTGCTGTTATTAGAATTTGCAGACTTAAAACATGAGAGAGGTCATAAGAAACGCTCACCTGAGAGCGCCACTGTTTAGGTTTCGTAATATAATGAGAAAACTCCTCAATCTTGACATATTCAATCTTGGATTTTCGTTCACCCTCTACTATGTTGTCATTTTTTCAATTCTTCCAATTGCGCTGGCAGTAGGCCTCACAACCGAGTTTACGAATCTCGAAGCACGTGGAATCAATGTTCTGAACAAAAAGTCTTTTACATACTTGCTGGCTGGACTTTTGGCGTTTCTTCTGGGGTATTATTCTTTAAGAAAAGGGTTACGGCACCGCTCCCTTTCTGATTTTCTAGACAAGCCGTGGAATCCAAGCAGGTCTTTATGGGTCACATTCGGTGTCCTAATAACTGGGTTTGCAATTAAATGCCCTCGTATCATCTCCGACCTTGCAGAACCAAATTCGGACATTAGCATAACCCTCAGTTCTTTTCTTTCGCTGAACCCCTTCCACTTTATCGCTTTGGCCATCGCTTTTTCACAGTATTTCTTCCTATTACGGAATCATGACGATCAGGCAAATTTATGGGGCCGCATCGCATGGCCTTTATTTGTGTTCGAATTTCTCGGACAGGTCAAGTTTGGTGCTGGCAGAATGTCGATTCTGACACCCATATTGATCTATTTGCTCACCAGACATTACCTCTACCGGAGATGTACAGGAAGAATTATTGTGATAGGCCTAGCCATCCTATTACTCGTCTTCCCAATCAAATTATACATGAAGGATAAGGTAAACCTTGATCAAAACTATTTCACTGAGCATCAGGAACAATCATTTATACAAACGCTTAGCTCTGATTTGGTGGCAACATCCTCACTAGTCATTGACAGTTCAATTGGTAGACTTGGGCAGTCTCATATATTCACAGCTATTGTAGACCACGCAGAACAGTTGCTCTATGGACAAGGATTCCTGGATTTTTTTAGAGCATTCAATATTACCACTCTCCTAGGTCATCAACCACGCTTCCTCAACGACGGCAATGACTTTGGGAAAGCTATCGGTATCCTCAGAACAAATGATGTCATAACAGGAATTGGCCCCACACAAATCGGTGACATGTACCTTAACTTTGGGCTCCTTGGAGTCGTAATCGGCATGTTGTTGCTAGGCGTTTTATATCGGTACCTATTTGAAAACCTTGTTGTCACTGGCTCCATCTCAGGCATTATGCTTTATTCAATACTTTGGATTCAGATCATTCATGGGTTCGAAGATTGGGTCTCTCTCACTTACATACGACATATTAAAATTCTATTTGTACTTTTCTTGATTCATAGCATCTTAACAACTGATTTACAGCTATCTAATGGGTATCGATTCATATCTAGTAGACTGACAACACTGGCCAAAAGACTTTGGTCGGGGGGAAGCAATCTTGTTTGTCTTTCATTCATCACCCTCGTCTTAGTCTCGACAACGCTTTCAATTTCAATACCTTCAACAAAATTCTGGTCGAATACCAATCTCGAAAAACTAGCCATAGCAGGCGTGTATCAAGAATTACTTCGAGACCTCGATAAATGCGAACAGCAGGATGGTCCCTTTTTCAGGGACAGTCTTCCAAGAGACCATTTTTCTTATTCAATTAGAGAAGCACAAGCCACTCAACACACCGCACAGAATGCCTATCTCATGGGACTAGTGGATTTTGAAAAGGGTAATGACGAAGGAGCCAAGGCATGGTTTCGAATGGCCGCCCGCAAAGAACACCCTATCGCATCGTATAACCTTGGACTGATGTATGAACATGGATATGGTGTAACCAAGAATATCAACACGGCAATGAATTGGTATCGCAAAGCAGAACAACAAAATTTCCTACCTGCCATTACAAGTCTCGGAAGGCTTTACCTGAACAATTTGAATATCCAAAATGCATCAGACCAAGCGTTCCAGTACTTCTCTCGTGCCGCAAACCAAGGTGATGCCCAAGCACAGACATCACTAGGAAGTATGTACCATTCAGGAATTTCTACGCATCAAGATTTCAAGAAAGCATTAGGACTTTTCCGAAAGGCCGCCGCACAAGGTAATAGTCAAGCAATGGTACAACTTGCTCAATTCTACGAATCTCGAACGGACATATCACCTGACTCCCAAATGGCACTGTCTCTCTACCAACACGCAGCTCACTTGGGAGATGTATCTGCTATGCGCAAACTAAGCGATCTGTACGAATCTGGATTAATAATTCCAAAGAGTGAAGAAATTGCACAGCAATGGAAAATGAGGTCTCATCTGGCTGAGACCATCGGGAAACGTTCTGAACTAATCAAACAATATTATTCTGAAATGACAAAATGGGCACGAGTAAACACAAAGCTAGAGGATGCTGCAGCTATGAGAACCTTGGGTGTTCTCTATGCAGAAGGTCTCGCCGTGCCCAAAGATCTCAATCAAGCCTTCGAGTGGTTTAACAAAGCTAGCCGCCTGAATGATGTACCTTCTATGCGGAATCTAGGAATAATGTATGAAAGAGGGTTCGGCGTCACAGAAAATACTACAGAAGCCAAAAAATGGTACATGGCTGCAGCATCCGAAGGAGATTCCATTGCATCAAAAAATATTGGCAACTTGTATGAACTCGGAAGACAGCATGACCCAATCAATTTAACTCGAGCATACAACTGGTATAGCAATGCCGCCAATTTGGGGAATAGCACTGCCATGTGTAAACTTGGAAGGATGTACTACCGAGCGGAAAGCGTACCACGTTCCTTTGCTATAGCAGCACAATGGTTCAAAGACTCCGCAGGCAAGGGAAATGCCACGGCGATGAACAATCTGGGGTTATTATACGAACTGGGGCGTGGAGTAGACGTTAACTATGGTTCAGCATTCCAATGGTATGAACGTAGTGCACATAATGGTATTTTTGCAGCAATGAGAAATCTGGCCTTAATGTATGAAAAAGGCCGAGGGGTTGAACGTAATTATGATCAAGCCATTCAATGGTACCAAAAGGCTGGACGTGGCGGAGATTCCATCGCCCAAACGAAACTATCAAAACTGTAAGACTTGTTAGATTTTCAATTGTCCCTCTGGCCCGATACAGTTGTCTACTAAAATGTTCGTCCAACCGTAATTTCTCGAAAGAGAAACCTTAAAAATAGCATGCCAGTTGGGATTGAAGGCGCGCCGCTTTCCCCGCCAATTCGCTGGCCTTCCAGCGTAGGAACTTCAGCAATGTTTAGTCCAAGCTTCATTGCACGAATTGATAACTGGTATTCAATAACATAGCCAGGACCATCAGGATTCAAACGATTGAATACATCCCTCCTAATTGCACGAAAACCATTGATGCTATCTGTCAGCTTGCCATGCCAAAGAATATTAGCCATCAGGGTAAATGCCTGATTTGCCCAAGCTCTCCAAGGAAAGTACAGATCATCTTCTTCATTTCGGCTGCTTGGAAGAAAACGGGATGCAATCACCATATCGTGTCCTTCATCAATTTTGGAAAGCAGACGTGGAATATCATCCGGATCCTCATTCCCGTCTGGACTAAAAAAAATGAGATAATCACTTTTCGATTCTCTGGCAGCAATTCGAAAAGCTTCGCCACGACCTAGAATGGTTTGTTCAACGACACGAACTCCTTTTTCACGAAAAAACTCTGCGGTCCCATCCTTTGATCCTCCATCAATAACAAGACATTCATCCACAGCCGCTATTGGTATTTTGTCAAAAAGGGCTCGGGAACCCTCGATTTCGTTTCTCGTCAATATTACCAAGGTTGAGTGCGGGTGATTTGTCATTTCATATTCCTTGTTGACATAGACTAAACCGTGATTAACTTGCCACACTCTTCACAAGATCGAATTGGCCGAATAACCTATGAAGGATCTTAATCATTAACAGGCACCCAAGTTTATCTAAGAAGTTCTGACTTATTTAACCTAGGACTAACCTCCCTCTCAAAATCCAGCGTAGATAATACTGGCACTAAATGGGTTTTTTCTCTTTTTTGAACCACTCCTTGATAAGTATGCTAAACATTGGAATCAGACTACCCCAGGCTTTTCTTTTATGTAAATGAGAAAGTTCCACCGATTCTTGCGTCGGAACTTCCCTTACTTTCCAACGACATTTCATCGCTTGAATCGAAAGAGTATACAGGAGACTCAAATCTTTACCTGGCGTAGGGATAGATTGAAAAGCTGCTATTTTCAGGCCACGAAAACCTGAAAGACTATCGGTCAAATTCCCATAGAAAAGAATATTAGCAAGCATCGTAAAAATTCGATTGCCTAGACTACGGTAAGGGAATCGTTTTGCCAGATCATGACGAACACCACCTGGTAAGAAACGAGATGCAAGCACCATGTCATTTCCAGATTCCAATGCAAAAAGCAACTTAGCAATATCCCTGGTACCATAACTCCCATCGGCTGGAAAAACGACAATATTTTCGTGACTCACACCTTGGCGTGCCAAAAAGCACAGAGGGTCTTCAGCCCCAATAGCCTTAAGGTGAATTCTATACCTTGCAAACGATTGTTGCCATCCTTCAGAGCATGTCCGGACAAGTCCCACTACTACATCAAAAAGTTCAAATGGTAAAGATTCAAGAATTTCGTCTAGATCGGCTCCCTGCTCAGGAAAGACCAGGACTAGGAGAGACGTTTCCTTTTGAGATGCCTGGACCCGAGGCTTCCAGAACCGGACAAATAGTTCGATCATATAATCCAAGTCTGAGTCAGAAAGATCTTGATGACATCCAATATAGAATCCACTCTCAGTGATCCACTTGGAAACTGGGAAATCATCACTCCGAAGTTTTAACAGACTTTGGTAAATGGGCTGATTGATCAGGGGGAGCATATCTCTGGTCTCAACGCCATGCTCTTCGAGATAATGCACCAAATCTCTCTTTGGCTGATCTTTCAGGACAATTGGAAACATCATGAATGAATGTTCGCATCCAGGTCGTATAGCGGGAAGTTGCATGCGATCTCCATAGACAGACAACTCCCTGACGAGATGGCGAGCATGGGCTCGCCGTTTTTCGATGAGACATTCCCACTCTTCCAACTGTGCAAGACCTAAGGCTGCCTCCAACTCTGTGATGCGAAAACTATGGCCAAGGCTCACAAAAGAAAATCTTCGTCCAACGACTACACGCAACTCTTCCTTCGTCAATTCGTTATCATCGTCAATGTTGAGATACAGAGAATCTCTCCCATGGTTAACAAGAGACCGTATTTTGACGGCATACTCAGGATTATTGGTGGTATTCATCCCACCGACCCCAGTCACAATCAAATGCGCAATATACGTTGAATAACACCCAATATCCCCCATACTACCAACACTCTCGCCTTTATAAGTCGCAAACATCGTTTCACATGTATCTTCGATAATTTTCAAATTTGCCTCAGAAGCAAGGACGCGAATTGGATCCATATCAGCCGATTGCCCAAAAACATGAACAGGAATAATCGCTCTCGTACGAGAAGTGATTTTTTCCGCAATCAAATTAGGGTCCAAACAGTAATACAGTGGATCAACATCCACAAAAACCGGAGTCAAATTATTATGTAAAATCACATTTGACGTTGCAATAAAAGTGGTAGCTGGTACGAGAACTTCGTCGCCATCGTTCCATCCATGAATTTCCTTCAGTGCAGCAACTGCGACATGAAGAGCACTAGTTCCACTGTTGCTCATGACTCCAAAACGACAGCCATGCAACTTGGAGAACGAATGTTCAAACTCTTGCATCATTGGGCCATATGACAGACGTCGATTTTCTAAAGCCTGCATGACAAGCTCTTTTGCCCGAGGAGATGGGTTGAAGGTACCCACTCCAATGATAGGATTTTCAAACATCTTGCTCATTCATCATTTTAGTTAAAGATGATCAATCGCCGGAAATACGACATGACAGAGAAGAACCATTTCGAAGATAGTCAGATCAATGGCTACGATACTCTGAGCCACGTTATTTACAAACATGAGAAAAGGAAAATTCCGACAAGTGAATACCTACCTCGGAAAGGCCTACAAAACCACCGATCAGGATTCACCTGTAACATTAAATATGAATCCTTTCAGTATACAAAGAATCATTCATTTTGAGAACACCTAAAGTCGTCTCTGCCAATATATATTTACATTCTAGAATTTTCCTCATGGTAATGTGTAGGGATTACTTTCAAAATTTTCAACAAAAACCAAAGAGCTTACCACTCAGTAGTTTTTAGGCACCAACAAAAAGCAAGAGAAGGCTACACGCCTTCTAGTAGACTCACAGTGAAAATTTAGCTAGGTGTATTTATCCTACAACTATAATATTTCGAGAATACGAAGCACTATCGATGTGGCTTAACAGCAAACACGTTCTTTCAATTCTGCCAAAAGTCGATCCCCATAATCATTCCATGTATAACCATCGCTAACAGAACGCAAGGCATTGCGACTCATATCCAACAACAAATCTTTATTTTCATACAAACGAAGTATCCGGTCCTTCAATGCGTCGACATCACGTATAGGTATGATAAAACCATTCTTCCCTTCCATCACTAAATCTGCTGCACCAACATTTTCAGTTACTATCACGGGAAGCCCGCACGCCATTGCTTGTGGTACGACCATCCCAAAACCATCAACAAGTGATGGCAAAACAAAAATGGACCCTTGTGAGTAAATTCCAGAGAGTTCAGCTTGTGGATAGGCGCCCTTAAAATAAACGTTACTAGCTGCATACTGCTTTATCTTTGGTAGAAGGGGTGAGACCTCTTTGCCACGACCAACAATCCATAATTCAGAATCTGGCAATTTAAGTTCACTAAATGCTTGCAAAAGATAGTGGACACCCTTAGTGGGAGTAATTGCACTACATTGGATAATCCGAAAGATATTGTCTGATTTGGGATAAGGCTTGAAATCACTCAGGCAAACACCACAATTATTCACCATAACCTTCTCTCTCGGGATTCCTGCTTCAACAAGAGTCCGTCTCGCCACATCACTTAAGACTGACACACAATCAGCCACTTCAAACTCATCCTCTTCCTTCTCAATGATCCACTCTGAAGGAACAACCTCGTCTATTGAGATAGACAAAAGTTTACATTCCTCTAAAAGTATTTTTTTCTCCGCACGTTGATGCACGCTTCCATGATCAACAACCGTAAAAATCCCCTTCTTTTTAGCCTCGATAATAGCCTCTAAACACAATGAAGACAGGCCAATAAATACGTCACACGTAGAAGGAATATACCTTGCTAACCTTTTTGAAAAATGAGAGTGGAGTGATTCGGATGCCAAACGACCAAGAAGCGGATGCACTTTTTTTAGTCCTTTTTCGACAACGTATCCATAGGCACCACTCAACGGCAAGGAAACAACTTTTTGCTGAGGAATGTCCCAATCTTTTGCCCAGCGCTTGGGACAGGCTGTTAAAATATTTTCTAAAACTCCTAAGCGATGCAATTGACTGGCTTGATCAAAAATGTGAAATCGTGAAAAGCATGAGGTCACCACTCTCATATATTGCGCCTAACCTTATAAATCACGGTCATCCCGGTCACTAATAAATCCGTTGCCTGTGCCACGATCCTCTCTAATCGGTGTCGTTCCTGAACATTCATTTTCAAAAATTTCACCGCACGAGGATCAATAATCAACGATGTGAATAATCTTTCATACCCAGACTCTTCTAATTTTCGACAATAGTCGCTTGGGGACAAATAACTAAATAATCCCTCTTTAATCCACGTCCGACCGTCATGTGCCGAGTGTTCTAACATACCAAAGCTGTTGAGATATTCATGATAATCCTTTTGTTTAAGAAGAAGGTGGTTATAGCCATGCCTTGGATCATCGGAACCCGAGATATGGTCTCCTCCCCAGGAGTACCATAGAGGACCAAACGTAGCGTATAGCAAGCCATCCTTACGTAACAGTCTTCGAAATTCTTTCAACACAGAGGAAAGATCCGACAGATGCTCAAAAAGAGCATCGGAAGCGATCACATCAAATGTCTCATCTGCATATCCGTTAAGGCAGGCTAAGTCTCGCTGAGCGAACATGATAGCCGTATCTGGAAAAACACGAGACAAATGCTGTTGAAGTATCGTCCAGGCTGTCTGATAGTTAAATAAATCTATGCCAGTGACCGAGCGCGGTGCATAGGGAAACCACGTGGGAATGTCCTGCCCAGTACCACACCCAGCAATAAGAATATCCTTCCCTGCTAACGGCAAATAACGATTGACACGCCGTCGATGCCGTTCATAGTCACTCCCTCGTTGTCCCCATAACCATCGGTCAACACGAAATGGAATCGTCTCACGATATCGCTTAGCCAGCAAATGACTGGTCAGACAATTATACAAAGGATAGACATACCGTCGGATCGGCTTTTTTATCGATGATTCGATAAAAGATTCACTCGGGATTTCAAAATTTAATGGTGTGAGATCGTCCAATTGAAGCATGAAAAAATTGGAAGCTTAGGAATTTAACTCTTCGGCTTTCATGACCTCACGTACTGATTGCCATTCACCCACATGATACGCAAGTAACTCAATAAACCAAGCACCAATGAAAGGGAAAAGGTCTCGCTTACCATACATAGAAAAACTACTGACCTTCCAATTAATAATGACAGGAGGAAAGACGAGAAGCACAATGATGGTAGATTTGATAAGTCGAAGGATCGCTCTTGCGATAATTTTTCCAAAAGACCACCGCTGAATAAAACGACGAAACTGTGGACCACCACAACCTCGACCTTTTCTTATCTGCCAGAACTCTCCTAAGTTTCCAGGTGCAACGTGATCAACAATAATATTAAGGTCTAGCACCCTTTTGGCCCCTAACTTTCTAAGGTTTTCCCCAAAAAAACCATCTTCTCCGGCACAAATAGGAATAGGATGTCCTACAGGAAATAACCCTGCCTTTATTGCCAGTTCTCTTCGACATGAAAATCCTTCAGTCCATTCCATCCATGAGGTGTCGCCAGCATAATCCATATCAGCTATAGCCCCAATATACCGAGCTAAGAATGAATCAGTATTAGAAACCTTTGATCCCACAAGAACATAGTCATAGCCAAGTGTATAATGAGCAAGGAGCTGCTCCAAAAAATCTGACCGTGGGCGAACATCTGCATTCAAAATCACGATAACCTCACCATCTGCTGATCGAATGCCTAAATTCCTCGCTTCACAACGTCCACCTCGTTTCGCTGGCCTTATAAGCGTAACCCCCATAGAAGCATACGAGCGAACGATATCAGGAGTCTGATCGGTTGAATCATCAACGACAAGAATTTCTTTTTTGTCGTATGTAAGTTGAATAAGAGAATTCAACGTTTCACCAATATCAGCTTCTTCGTTATATGTGGGGATAATAATACTAAATTTCATATTTCGATCAAGCCGTGAAGTTCAAAATTCCAAGTCATTAAAAAAGCCCATGAAACCCTCCCAAAAATCGCAGTCCCCACGAGAATATATGTGAGCCCTCATTCTTGCAACTTTCACAGTCTTCGGAAGTAAGGAAATCATTCAATAAGCAATTACCTTTTACAGTCCCACTTGTCGTAGAAATATCTACCGATACATAACATCATGATTTCGGGCAGTCACAAACTCTAAAGCCCGGACAAGTCCACAAGCATCAGCGTTAAAGGACCATCCGGAAATCCGCCTTCTGCTTTCTCTACCCATTTCTTTTGCTAACCCAGGGTTACTGAGCACTGCATCGATTCTTCTAGCCAATGTGGAAACATCCCCGACCCTAATAATATATCCATTCACTCCGTCCTGGACGAGATCAGACCCAGCTCCGACTTGATCACTGACAATCACCGGCTTTCCGGCATTCATGACTTCGTTAACAACCAACCCCCATGGTTCGTGTTCTGATGGAAGAACAAACACATCACATAAGTCATAAAAACGCGGAAGTTCGGTCTGGTTCTTAAATCCAATTAGCTTAGCTTTGGTTAAACCATATTCCACGATTGACTTCTTTAACTCTGGCCCCTCTTCTCCATCTCCAACAAATAATAGATAAGGCTCTGGCTCTCCCTTCGTCATTTCTTCTAACAGACGAGCGTAGGCGAGAAGAAGATCCATGGGACGTTTACGGCTTTGAAACTTTGAGACAAATAAGATTACCGCATGACCTGGCTCCAACCCTAATCCTTGCCGAAAAGTCTCTCTCTTTGAATTAATCTTTTGTATTTCTTCCCGAAAAAATACATTATCTACAGCATAGGGCATGGGAAAAATCTTGTTCGGTGATACTCCATAATGCACATAATAATCATGATTAAGCGTTCCAATTGAAAGGAAACCATCAATAGAATTAAAAAGTTTGGGAAGGATTCGACAACGCAGCCACTCCTTAGCAGAAGAACGTTGGTGACTTGACAAATGCGACTCTCCACGAAGTAACGTCTTGATCCCAAGTTGCTTGGCAATGGCTAAGGCTCGAAGATTTGCCTGGTGAGCATAGCCATGCATCCAAAGAGCATCAAATGGTTTTTCGCGTAAATAACGCGACAACCCATAGACGAACGGTCTCCAAAATGTCACTTGTTGCCCCCCTCCTAAAACAGGTAAAAACCGAGAATGATAACCATCTAATAATGGAATATCCCATTTCATGTCACTACCAAACCCTCGGTCAAAGTAGTGCCGGGTAGAAAAATCGCTAAGAAATAATACCGTTAAATCAATCTCTTGCTGTTGGGTCAAAGAACGCAATAGAGGGGCTTGATATTGAATCGGATGGGACACTAAGTAAGCAACGCGGAAGACTCTACTCACAACACAACTTTATCCTTTGGGAATAGCATAGACTTCATCCTCCATTGCATTATCGTCTAAAGCTATCCCTTGGCAGTTAAATACTTCGTAACAATTCTCCCTCAAAAAATGAAAACACTTTGTACGTTGTTCATTCCCATGTAAGGCTAGAAATACTATTGGTTTATAAGCCTTCAAGGTACGAGTTGCGCCCACTAATACCTGAAACTCAGCACCCTCTACATCAAGTTTGAGTAAATTAGGTGGCGCAATTTGTCCGACCTCGATCAACTCATCCAATGAAAAAACTGGAACCATTAAAATTCCATTTCTTCCTTCTAATAGAGAATTTTCACAATTATTATTTCCTATGCCGAATCCCGTTAAAGTGCTTTGGTCACTTAACGCCCCTTGAATAACTTTTAAGTTTTCGATATGGTTTAGCTGGATGTGAGCGAGCAAATGTCTAACATTTTCTGCGAAAGGTTCAATGGCATACACCTTGCCCTCATGCTGAACGAGTCGGGAGAACAGGAGACTATAAAATCCCGCCTGAGCTCCAATATCATAGACAGTCATACCCGGCTTCACAAACTGCTCTAATGTTTTTTGCTTTTCGAGTTCATATGTTCCCAACCAACATCCGTGGGTTGCACTTCCAACTACCCATTTCAGTCCCTGGGCCGGCCCTCGACGAATTGATAGGATCATTCTTTTTGAGAGACATCTTAAAGAGAATCTTAAAATTTTCCCCAATAAATGATCCTGTTTTATGCCTGACCAATTAATCAAGGCAAACGTTCCTTTTCCAGAAGACCACTGTCGAAACCCTCATTTCTTATCTGTATCCCTATTGAGCAATTCGTCGTTTATCAGAACTCAGAGATATTTTCTCAAAAATGATAGTGAAGAGTAGAGATAGATTCCACTGGTTAGCAGGCGTACCCCTTACAGGTGATAGTCTTCATCCATCTCCGCCTTTACCATCATTCGCACAACATCAGGCATCATCGCTTGGGCCTTCCACCCTAAAATTTCCCACGCTTTTCGAGAACACCCTCGACCTTCAGAAAGGTCGGTTGGACGGCTTAACTGTGGATCAGAATGTACAAAATTCTGCCAATTTAGCCCTAATGATGAAAATGTAAGACTGACAAAATCTTCTAACTTTTGGCTTTCTCCGGTTGCAATGACAAAATCGGCTGGCTGATCTTGTTGAAGCATAAGCCACATCGCCTCGACGTATTCAGGAGCCCAACCCCAATCTCGGCGAATAGCCATATTTCCTAAGCAGAGCTTGTCGGCATGCCCCGCGGCGATCTCACACGCTGCCTTGATGATCTTCTTACACACGAATCGCTCCGGACGTAAGGGTGACTCATGATTAAAGAGTATACCCGTACAGGCATATAAACCGTAGGCCTCACGATAGTTCGCGACTTCCCAGAATGCGGCGGCTTTCGCAACAGCATAGGGACTTCTTGGGTGAAAAGGGGTCGTTTCATCTGCCGCCACACCAGGCAAATCGCCAAAGCATTCACTTGAACCGGCATTATAAAACCGTATCGGCTTTCCCATCATTCGAATCGCTTCTAGCATCGTCAATGTACCGATCGTAATACTCTCAAGGGTCTCAACAGGAAGCTGAAATGAAAGTCCGACCGAACTTTGCCCCGCAAGGTTATAAATTTCATCCGGCTGAATTTTCATCATCACTTGCCACACACTTCGAAAATCTGTCAGAGAGACGGACTCAACCTGGACCTGTTCTCGTATGCCTAATCGAACTAAATTTTGAAATGTTGAAACTTGTGCGTCACGGGAGGTTCCATAGACTCGATACCCCTTTCCAAGCAGCAATCGCGCGAGATAAGGACCATCTTGTCCGGACACGCCACATATAAGAGCAGCTTTTGGGGAAGGACCTTTTTCCATCACTAAATAAATGTCAAATCAAATGACTGCATAAGTTACCACTTTCACAGTAAACAGACTTCCCAAGTGAACCCTCAACAGGCATGCTCCTTCAACAATAACAAGAATGTCTCCTTAAACCGAGCAAAAGAGAATTGAGTTTCGACTGAATGTCGCCCTGCTTTGCCTAGTCGGTTTCGAATCCCTTCTTCCGTAAGAAGATAAATGAGGCACTTCGACAGTTCATCGGTGTCTCCGTAGGTTACTAAACAACCATTCTTCCCATCATGAATGACATCGATCGTCCCAGCATGATTGCCCCCTACAACTGGCTTGCTAAATGCCATCGCTTCTAGAAACACAATCCCAAAACCTTCATTCAAGCTCGGCATGACAAATACATCACAATTTCGATAGTTGTTTTGCAATTCTGCATCCGAAACTCTACCTTTAAACACCACTCTCTCTCGGAGACCCACTTCTTCTGCGATGCCTTCAAGACGCGCTCGGTCATCTCCATCACCAACAATAGAATACTGCACATGTGGGACTGACTCCAACACTTGAGGCAACGCCCGTAGCACCACATCAATCCCCTTATAAGAATCCGTTGTCGATAACCTTGAGACTGTGAGCAATGTCATATTCCTAGAGAAGTCAGACCCCATATTCGATAAATTTGATGCCTCCACCAAAAATCCTTTATCGACAGAAGGAGACAACAGAGAGATATTTTCGGCTTTCACGCCCTGCAAGGCTATAAGCTTTTCTAACGAATATTGACTAATCGTGATAACCTTTGTCATGAGTTGTAACGCCCAACGATGCCATATGGAGAGCGGTTCCCATACATCAATTCCGTATGTCACCACATAACAAGGAATTGAGGATCGCATGACTCGAAGAAGGAAGGCTAGTGGGGCTAAATGGGGATGTGCAAGGAGTAGAAGGCGTACCTGAAACAGGAGTTTTGTAAATGTCCAAACAAAAAGTAGCTTATTACGATTAAATCCGTGAATGGCAATGAGCATGCCTTCGACATTAATTTCATGCGTTCCCACTGGATCATTCAAACTAAAAAGACGATACGACTGCCCTCTATCTTCTGCATAACTAGCGAGGACAACTGCCATCTGACGCCCCATTCGTTCGACACCCCCATGATTCAACAATCCTGTAAATAGTCCAACAACCATATCTCTCGAATCCTTAATGGTTCTTGACACCCACAGATAAAAGATTTTGAGAGAAAATATGTCCTCGATAGTTACCCGTCTCTACTGCCTGATAGCCTCGCAAGATCAAACAAAGAATCTGCCAAATTCCCCAGCGAATCGCACTTACCGGACCATGGATAAAAGGATCAGCTGCATGTACGGCAATTTCAGAAAAACCCGAGCAGTGTAATACCTGTTGAATACTGGTTTTCGTAAATGCCATCTCATGTGTAAAGTCACCATAGCGAAGAGTCCCAGAGAATGGGCTCCCACCATTCGGCACTTGAACAACTATCCGACCACTAGGTTTCAGAGCCTGAAAGATTGCATCGAGCAAAGGGAGAGTCTCGTCCTTCCGAAAGTGCTCCAGCACATCCAGAGCTGTAATGCAGTCGAATGCTGCGGGACGTGCGTGCAAATATTCAATTAAGTCTCCGGCGAAAACATTTGGGATTCCCAAACTGTTTGCCGCGTTAACTTGCTCATGGCTAATTTCTACTCCATGGACATTTTCGTAGCCTTCTTGACGAAGAAAAAACAGAAAACCACCGAAACCACAGCCAACATCCAAAATCTTTGCCTGAAGGCTTTGAGGCAGATGCGGCTTAAAGTAGGCGCGAAATGTGGGGCATTGCTTGCTACATGCTTCAGCTGAAATTTCTCGAATTGTCCCAAAATGCGTAGAGATATAACTCTGATATAGGCGATCTCGATAGTTCATTAGCAACTAGACTCTGGCATTTAACTACATCGAAGATTGTATTGCCGTAACCATACACGTAGAACAACAAGACTCCAAATTCTCGACCAATGCACTTGCCCCTTTAGAAACAGGGACCACAATATTTTTATACTTGCAGAATTTAAAGTTAACTCATCCTCTGCAAATAACACTTCCTCAATATAGGGTCTCCATTTCCCTCGAAACCAACTATCAAAGGGAAATGTAAATCCTCTTTTTAACTGTGATGTGACTTGAGTCGGAAGAGGGCTAGGCACACCTCTTAAGAGGAGTTGCTTTGTCTGCGTGGTAAATTTGAAGCGTGGAGGCACCGTGCCCAAGAATTCCACTAATCGATGATCAAGAAGCGGGACTCGCACTTCTAGCCCGTGGGCCATACTCATCACATCCGTATCGCGCAGAAGTTGATTATGCATATAGCTCCTCAACTCGAATAAGGACACCCTATTTCGCAATTCTGAGTCAGCAGCTTCATCACCCAAATGCTGTAAAATTCCAAGCGGAGAAAAAGTGGTCGAGTTACCACAATTATGATTGTCGCTTCCAAGAGACGCAAGTTGTTCGTTCAGGAATAACCCTCTTACACTAAGATAGGCAGCTTCCACTGATGACGGGTTTTGTAACACAAACTTCAATTTCTGTATTTTGGGCCAACTTGGTCCACAATCCAACATTGCCTCCAACATTTTCCCAACTCCTGGAACAGTATTGGCCAATCGAGAGAAACGGAAAAGTTGAGGCACTTGCTTAAAAGAAGGGTATCCCCCAAATAATTCATCACCACCAAGCCCTGAAATGGAAACGATCGCACCTGACATACGGGCTAACTTGGAAACCAAATAAGTGTTGACTCCATCAATCGTCGGTTGATCCATTGCTTGAAATATCTCAGGAAGCGATTCAAATACACTCTCTGCGGTCAGTTCTAATTCCACATGTTCTGTAGAAAATTGTGCTGCAACTTGCCGTGCGATAGGACCTTCATTGAATTGAGATTCTTGAAATGTCAGCGAGTAGGAGCGTAGAGGCCGATCAGCTACTTCCGTCAACAGTGAGAGAATGGCAGAAGAATCTATTCCACCTGAGAGAAACACACCAACTGGCACGTCACTGATTAAACGACACTTAACACTGTCAAGTAATAGTGGCTGAAGATGGCTAATAACTTCCTCCTCTTTCATCGAGGTATCTACATTAAACGAAATCTGCCAATACGGCTTTTGCTCCCAACCATCACGACTCAGACGAACATACGTCGCAGGTTCCAGCGATTTGACTCCGTTCATAATAGTCAACGGTGTTGGGACCGATCCGAACATTAAGTATGCTTGAACTGCGGAAGAATCCACATCTGTCGCCACAAGACCAGAGGCCATAATAGCTTTCACTTCTGAAGCAAAGAGCAGTTGCTGTCCTTCCCAAGAATAATAAAGAGGTTTTTTACCTAATCGATCTCTCACTAAATAGACATCAAAATCCTTGCCACCTTGCCTCGCGTCCACACCCAAAGATTGTTGTCCTTTCTTATGATAAATCACAAAGGCAAACATCCCAACGAGACGATCGAGTAATCCTTCTATACCCCATTCCTCAAAACCATGAACAATCACTTCAGTGTCTGAATTCGATGAAAATACATGGCCGTCTGCCGAAAGTTCACAACGAAGTTCGCGATAATTGTAAATCTCTCCATTACAAACAGTCCAAATGTTTCCAGCTTCGTTAGACATGGGCTGCCGTCCAGCAGACGAAAGATCAATGATAGCTAAGCGCCGATGACCGAGAATGATATGGTCATCGTGGTAAACCCCACAATCATCTGGCCCACGATGTATTTGGGCGTGCAACATTTTCTTTACAGAACTGATCTCTCGTCTGGAAGTAAGGCTCGTCACATTCAATAATCCAGCGATTCCACACATTAGGCTAGAACTTTCACCAATACAACCTCCACGCAATTCCCTTTCTGACCCATCAAGGCATAAGCACTACAATGCCATTCACAACCACAATCTCATCAGATCGTACGATTCGCGTTCATCACCTAATAATGACCTTTATTCTCGTGCAGGGAACTCAATGAAATTGATATTCCCCCAGCTAATAAAATAAAAAACAAATAAGCCAGACTGCCAGTAAACAGATAATTGAAAAAATTGCAGGTAATATATCCAACGGTGACCACAGCAATCGTAACTTTTAATGATACAGCATCACGATCCATAATCATTCTAGTCTCTCGCAACAAAAGACTGAATGTCTTCCAGGCAAGCCAGAACAAAATCGGTATCACGGGAATTCCACTCCCCACAACATACATCATAAAGGAACTATGCAAGTGCGCATGTTCACTACAAGGTCCAGGTGGATCACCTGGGAATGCCCTCCCAAAAATCTCGTTGCCAAATCCAATGCCGAATAAAGGATGTGAGACGAGCTCTTGTACTCCTAATTTCCAACACCCCAACCGATCTGACACACTTTCCATCACAAATACTCCATCAAGATAACCGGCTTGACTCATGGCAAACAATAATATCAAACAAATCACACAAAACAGCGCTACACGCCAAATGATGGAAAATTTTCCACGAAATCCGGCAAAACTTATTCCTTGAATTGCCAAGGCCAGCCAACCTCCACGCGAATAGGCGAAAAATTCGGCAAAAAATAAGACGACGAGACTACAGATGAGAAACAAACGTTTCCATAGGTCCTGGTAAAGAGAGATAAGACAGACCGCGAGGGGAAGTGCCATCACCATGTAGATGGCTAACCTGTCGCTACCTGACCCTGGGGCTACAGCCCTCAAGCCCCGAGTCAACAATCCACCACCTTGCTCCCAAAATGACCAGATCGAATATCCTCCTGCACCGAACGCACCAATGACCACAACAAAAAATATTTGATGAACAAGCTTTCTAGAAACCTGGACATTCACCTGTCGTTGCAAAACTAAAAGTGCCCAGTAGAAAATAAGAAAGTTAACAACGAGCTTTCTCCACTCTGAGAAACTATGGGATGGATCAATAGAGAAAGGAATTGTGAGCAAGATCCAACTAAGTAAGACCAAAAGGGGTAAGTCAACTTGAGTCTTGATCCAAATACTTTTGCGGCTTCTCCAGGACGAGATGACGCCCCAAATCAATAATGTAAAAAAGAGATACTCCTGATAGTGAAACAGCTGTGGCCATACGCTCATCAATGCAATGAGGGTCAACCCCCATCCTTGAACAAGCCAAACTCGATTCTGTCGTGCCACTTGATGAGGTTGGATAGCAGCTCCGATGTTTAATGCTAGGCTTTCAGAAGTTCTCAAGCGTATCCTAGAACGACTATTGTAGGTAAATTACGATGGTCGGAAAATTTCTACAGACATTTCAGGAAAATTTCACAAGCCTTTGGCGACAAGATCGTGAAGATGAATCATACCGACGACTCGATCCTGACGATTGAGCACCGGGAGGACTGAGATAGGCCGTTCTCGCCGTTCCATGAACTCTAATGCCGTAATGGCCATGTCATCTTCGTAGATCGATGATGGTTTTTCATTCATGATCTCTTGAATGGTCATCGCAAAGATGTCACCGCCATCCTCCAGCGCTCGACGAATATCAAAATCTGTGACAAAACCAAGCAATCGATTCTGTTCATCAACGACAGAGACTGCCCCTGCATGCTTACTCGTAATTTCACAGAGCATTGACCGCACATCACAGGTAATCAAGATGACGGAGTTGTCGCCTCCAGATCGCATGATGTCTCCAACCGTCAACAAGAGCCGTTTACCGAGTTGCCCACCAGGATGATAGAGCGCAAAATCATTGGGTTGGAAGTTTCTTAATTTCATGAGAGTCATCGCGATGGCATCGCCAAGTACTAATGCCGCAGTCGTACTAGAAGTGGGCGCCATGTTCAGAGGACAGGCTTCCTCTTCAATTGGGGTGATGAGTACCAAATCAGAAATTCGAGCCATGGTCGAATCAGTTTTAGCGGTAATGGAAATAATATGTGCGCCCAACCGCCGAACAAAAGGCAGAATCGTGACCAACTCCTCGCTCTCACCGGACTTCCCAATCGCTACGACCACATCATCTTTGGTCACAATGCCAATATCGCCATGCATGCCCTCAGCTGCATGTAGAAAAATGGCCGGGGTTCCAGTCGAAACTAACGTCGCGGCTATTTTTTGGGCAATGAGACCAGACTTTCCAACACCCGTGAGAATCACTCGACCCGAGCAAGCAGCAAGCAACCGAACGGCTTCTTCAAACGACGGCCCGATGGTCTCAGACAACTGAACGATCGTTTTAGCCTCAAGGTCAATAACCCGACGTAATTCTTTTAAAAGATCCAAGAATGTAGCTCCTAGACTTTCGTGATGTTGACGATTTCAATAAGCCAAACAAACTCAAAAGACAATCAATATAAGGACATAGGAATAACGGCATAACGATGTAGACTTGAAAGGGAAAGGTTAGCTCACGAAGGCCAATTATAACACAACATTTACTGGAAACATCCGGTCTCATAGAGAAAAAATCAATACACAAAAGTTATCGATTGGTCAAGATCGATGAGTCATCCCGATACGTTGACTCGATTTAGCATAGACGAGCCGCTAGACTAGTATGATATTGCAGACCATGAACCACCAATCATTAAAACTCCAACCCAAGACTCGTCAGGCAATTGCTTCGATCTTTCAACACCTCGACTATCCAGCGCTTGGGGCAATCTACTGCGACGAAGGTGGAGAGGCGTTTTGGAAAGCCCATCGTCGCCCCTGCGAACGGATGGGAAACAAGCTGGCCGAACATTTAAAGGCTCGACTCGCACCGAACGGCACGAGCCTTTACGTTGGAGCAGGCGTTGCAGAAATTTCGCCGTTGATGATGGAAACCTCCGAACTCAAGAGATCCGTCGCTGCCTACAATCTCCTCCAAGACGAAGTCGAGATCCTGAACCACACATGCCAAAACCATGGATTATGGTTTACGCCAGCAGATGCACAGGAAGCGAAAGACACATATGATCACATTTGGATTGTCAGTGTCCTCAACGATCCTGAACGATTCCCGGAACTCTCCGCCCTCTCATACGGCAGAGCCAATCCGGCGACCTTTGAAACCGGACAATTTCAACAGGAACGAGAAACGGTCTTTGCCATGACCAACTCCCTCCTTAATAAATTAGCCAGACCTGGACTCATTACGACATCTGTAGAAGAGATTCCCTGGATTACTCACTATTGCGAGGAGCAGGCTCTATCCTATACCGTCGGTGACGACGATTTTCCAACAGCCATCGTAAAAGACCCAATTTGCTTCATACAAATTCAATAAGCCATGTTCACAAATTCCACCATTTCAACACCCATCAAGTGTATCCATTAGGTAAATGAACATGAACCTTGGTCTGATTGGAGTAGGCCGTCATGGCACGCGATACGCCCAACATCTTTTAGGTCCAGACTCACCAGGACGACTCGTGGCCATTTGCCGCCGAGATGCGACACAAGGACAAGCCTTTGCCAAAGAATCTTCGCTCCGCTTTCACCAAGATTACCAATCCCTCATCAAAGACCCTGAAGTCGATGCCATCATTGTTGTCGCCCCGCCATCGTTGACTCTCCCAATCGCCATCGCGGCCATTCAAAATAGGAAACCACTGTTGATTGAGAAACCACTTGCGGTTTCTGGGTCGGATGCTCGTCAAATAGTCGAACACGCTTCTCACGCGAAAGTGCCCATCATGACCGCACACACGCTCCGTTATGACAGCACGATTGCCAAACTCAAAGAATGGGCACTGGACATCGGAGAGTGGCAAGAGCTGTCACTCACCGCTCGATTGGAACGTCGGCCACATACGTCTGAAGACATCAAGGCCTGGAATAACCGAGGAGCGCTCTTAGAAATCGGGATACACCTGTTAGACTTGACGAGGTTTCTGACAGGCGAGGAAATTGGTGAGGTCCAGTGCGAGACGAACCAACCGACACTCCAAATACCTGAAGGGCATGCCTGGGGAAAGCTCACCACAGAATCAGGACGACCCTGCCACTTTGATGTTTCTCGGCTGAGTGATTCGCGCATGACCCAGATAGAAATCATTGGTCAGACCGGAAACATATACGCTAATTGGTCGGCGTCAACAATAACCCGATATCACAAAAATAACACACCGGAAGAACTTCAACTTTCACCACGCCCCACAATTCCCTTGGTCATCAACGATTTCATTCAGGCCTTGCGCACCGGAACAGCCATGCCCATTACCGCAGAAGACGGACTACGGGCCGTCGAGATCGCCGAGGCCTGCTATCAATCAGCAGCTCTAAAACATACCGTCACAGTACAAGTATAATGTGACGGCTATTGTGCAGCCCCAGGCATTCTCCTACGCTGCCGCGCAAACACATTAGATAGAGTCTCTCCTCTTGCACGCAACTGTTCACGAGCAGTAACTAGAATCTTTTGCAAAAGCCTCCAATGTTCTTGCCGGACATTATATTCGTGAAATCCATCAGATAGCTCCGGACGATCCCAAGGTGAAGATGTTTGGCCATAATCCACAAAAGCCTCCAAAGATTCCATTGTCAAACCTGTACGACGCAGATCTTCCCGGGCGTGTTCTGCAGAATCTCCAGACTGTACCTGTAACGCGTTCAGCACCCATTCTCGAATAGCAGGACTCTGACTTTTGAGTACGACACTTTGTAGCTGAATCAATGTATGAATTAATTGATTCGCCTCTGGATCATGCTCAGGGGGTAACACCCCGGCCTCATTAAAGGTTCCCAAAATTGCCATAACAGATCCAATATGGGCCGCCGGTGTTCGTTGCCTTGCGGCACGAACAACTTTCGCCATTTCTACCTGTTCCTTATGATGCAACACGCTCGCAATCATTATTCCGGACATCTCACTTTCCGCCGCAGGAAATGGCAGCTGCCAAAACATCACCCAGATCGCGAGCAACACTATAAAAGAATTTTGCTTCAGCATTGTGTTGACCGAACTCGTAGTCATAAAGATCTTCAGTATACACCCTTACGATTTTCTTGAAAAATATGATGAAACGTCTGGCGCAATTTTGCCGAGATCACGGCAAGAGCTGCCGATCGATTTTCCATCATAAACTGTCTCATCTCGGCACACATCATCAGAATCTAATAATGACGCGACAATACGAGAGCCTCTCAAGGCTCGAGACCAGATGCAAACGCGGTACTTATTTTGCGATAGACAAAACATTGAACTCATCTTCCATTCACCGAAGGAACAAGGGAGCCAGCCATGCCCAAACTCACGTCGCCGCCTGCGCCACCAACCGTCAGCTCTCAACCCGCACCGACCCACATACCAAACCACAAAGGGACATTGAATGCCGATATCTGGAGAACCATTGTCGAAGAAGACTATACAAAAGTCCTCAGTACAATAAATTGGGATGCCTTGTTTCCCAAAGGAGCTATTCCAACACAACTTCTAGACATCGGATGCGGCACCGGCACCTTTCCGCATATGTTGCGTCCACAACTGCCGCCGGATACACCGATCTTCTATGACTACATGGACCCAGCCCACTATTGCCTGTCGATGTGTCAACAAGTGCTCCATCCTCCCTATCAAGCGCGACGAGCCTTTCACACCCCGATCGAAGAAGCCTCGTTACTCACCT
>BQIU01000004.1 GCA_021603905.1 Nitrospirales bacterium | reverse complement strand
ATCGTACTCGGGGGATCTTTTTCGGCTTTCTGTGACGCCAAGGGCCGCTTCGAGGGTTTTGGTGGCATCCTCGCACGCCGAACCTCGATAGCCCTGTGCTCGTACGGTAACGTCACCGGTTGGTGAAATGGAGATGGTAATCGTGGGGTCATCCATGGTCAGGACCTCCCAGTGAGGCGAATTTGGAGTGTTCCATTTGAAAGGGTGTGTCGTTGGAAAGTCAGTCCCGCCTCCTGAGCTTGCTTGAATGCGACTGCGGCTTGGTATTCTTGAAGAAACCGCCCAGCTCGCTTGCCTAGAACCCTCATGGCGTCTCCATTTCTCACATTTTCTGTTTCTGATAACACCTCTTCATCGCAGACAAAGTGGTATGTGTGATCGGGCATGAGCTTCAGGCCTAAGTCGTATTTTCCTGGCAATTGCAGAACATACTCACAAGGTTCTGAGTGACCAGCGTAAAATCGCGCTTTCGCCTGGTGGCTGACGGTGATGCCCAGAGCATGAGCCGCCTGGAGAATGGCTTCTGGAAACTTGATTTGCGATTGAATGGTTGTCAGATGGGACATACAAACCTCATCAAAATGAAGTGAATGGTATTTGCCCTCGACGGGAATTCATTCTGTGCGTGTCTGTTAGAACTTGAAGGTCAATTGTTGATCTGAGTCGTGGTGTTCTTTTTCAATCGGTAACTGTGAAGATGCAACTGGCAGCAAGACGTGAGGTGATGGCTTCCTGTCTTTAACGAGATTTATCGTTAAGAGCATTGATGAAAATGGAAATACAAGCCATGGACAATAGAGAGCTCCATTAATTTTCGTAATTGTTAAAACCAGTGGATCGATATCCATTCCATGGAGGTTGAGACTGTAGTTTGAAGCGTGCAGGAGCATGCGGCCTGTTCCGCAGCATGGGTCCATGATTGACTGTGTTCGTGGATCGTCGCCATTCGTAGGTTCGGCTTCAGTCATCGTTATCTGGGTCATTATCTCGCAGACAGCATGTGGAGTGGGAAAGAAGCCGGTGGTGTTCCACCCACGACTGCGCTGTTCGGCCAACAATTCTCCCAAATAATCGTACGGGTGAAGTAGCCATGGTTTGATATTGACGGTGCGGTAGAGTCGTTCGTGAAGATCATCGTCAAAAGATGGTGGTGTGCTAGAAACTCCGAGTGCCCACGCCATCCAATCGACTAATGAGTGAAAAGACGATCTCGCTGAACTCGTTTCATCGACGAGTCTAATCCAGCGCTCGACGGCGCGACATGCGGTGCGATCGGGAGAATCGCAGAATGCAATTTGTGGAATAGGATCGGAAGTCAGTCCGCATTCCCGAATTTGTTGATAGTAGCCCCAGCGGTCCGGCATGTGTGGATGCAGATTGTGGAGTTGAATCACATATGGAAGGAGGAATCCCGGGTACGTCCATGGTGAACGTAGATCTCCCAGTCGTGGAAACCGGTGATGTCCTGCCACAAAGGCGTCAAGGTCGTGGAGTTGGGAGAAGGGTACACTTGTGGACATAGGTGTTCACCAGAGGAAGAATCAGGTAATCAATTGTGGAAAGGAATTTCAGCAGACGAACGACCGTTTATTCAGAAAAGGAACGGCGTATAATTAAAAAGGAGGAAAATTGCCCCCAAATCTAATTATTCCAAAGGGGTAAATTGCTACAGTACTAAATGTTCAATTCTTCGTTATTGAAGTATTGCTGAGAGTGCCTTGAAATATTTCATTATCGAGAGAATGGTCTCAAGTTTGCTTTACATTTGTACGAAAGAAGGTTAGGCTACAGTTAGAATCTGGATGGACAGGACGCTAGCAATTCCACTCATGAACCGGCATCGTTTCACAAAAATGACTAAGTTTGTTCCGCTCATCTTGTTGGCCTTTGTGATATGCGGCGTGGGCGGGGTGTATTGTCCAATGCCGGCGGCCGCAAGCGACGCCCATCACCCACAACCAACGTCTCACCATTCCTCTTCTTCACAAAGCACGGGCGAGTGTCCAGAACTCCTGATGACGTCTGCAGAAAATTTTGAAAAAGATGATGTCTCTGTTAGCGGTCTTGCCGTGGCAACCGTGACCTGGCTCCAAGACATCCCTGGCTTCGGCCTTTTTAAGTTTCTGAGCCAGGAGAGGACTCCCCACGACACCACCTATCCCCTGTTGTTTCTCCTCTTCTCTGTGTTTCTGAATTGAGCTTCCCTAACAGCTGAATTGCCGAAGAGGCCGGAACCCACCCGTGGGTTCGGCTGTGTTAACTCTTTTCGCCATCACGTTAGGGGGGCATCATGGAAACGTTTCCGCTCCAACGCTCGTATCTCAAGATTTTTGCCGTAGGGCTATGGTTATCAATCGTCCCAGGGTTTTCAGTGCTGGGAGCGGAGCCTCCCTTACAACTCCAAAGCCTTCTCGAAGACGCCTATCAGCATAACCCAGAAATCCAGGCCGCGAAACAACGATGGGAAGCCACCAAAGCCACGATCCCTCAGGTTCAATCCCTCCCTGATCCCGTTGTCGGGTTCGGCTACCGCGGCCCCGACATCATGCGAGAAGGCCGCTTTCAGATCCAACAACAGTTTCCGTTTCCAGGAAAACTCGGGCTCAAGGGAGACGTGGCGTCAAAAGCCGCTGATCAAGTCAGCAAGGCCTACCGAGCTATTCAACTGCGGGTTATCGCCCAGTTAAAGGTCGCGTATTTCAATCTCCACTTTATTCATAAATCCATTGAGGTGGTGAATAAGAATCTCATGATTCTTAAAGAGCTCGAGAAAACCGCAGAAGCCCGTTACAAAGTTGGAAAAGGCATTCAACAAGATGTGTTTCGGGCGCAAGTGGAATTGTCCCGAGAAATGGAGCGCTTAACCAGCTTAGAGCAGGAACAGCACACGATCACGGCGGAGCTCAACCGTATTCTTAATCGACCGCCGGACTCGCCGCTTGGAAAACCCGAAGAACCGACGCTCACACCGTTACCCTACAGTCTTGACGAACTCACCAAGGTGGTGAAGCAACAGTCCCCGCTTCTCCAAGTTCAGACGCATGGCATTGAAAAAAGTCAATCATCTTTGGCGTTAGCCCAGCGAGAATATTATCCAGATTTTGTGGTCACCCTTGGAACGATGCAGTCATTCCGCTCTGATGAGCTGACCGACGCCTTTGGCATGTTCGGCATCAAAGTCCCGCTCTACTTTTCCACCAAACAACGCTATGGAGAAAAAGAAGCCTTGGCCAGATTAGAAGGGGCAAGAAAAGGCTATGACGCGGTCTGGCAAAGAGCCTTGTTTCAGCTGAAAGATAATGTGGCCAGGGTTCAACGCGCTGACCGCCTGGTCAAACTGATTGGAGGAGCCATTATTCCTCAGGCCTCGTTAGCCCTGGAATCTTCGATGGCCGGGTATGGGGTTGGAAAGGTGGACTTTCTGACCATGCTCGACAATGTGCTCAAACTACAGCAAGACGAGTTGGATCTCCACCGGCAAACCACCGACCACGAAATTGCGATTGCCAGGATCGAAGAAGTGATCGGTCAACCCATACACCAAAACGCGACGGCGAAGGACTAGCATCTCATGAAACCGACGCACCTCACAAACATGACTGCACAAGGGTGGAGCCGTTTATCTGTGATAGGACTGCTGATCGTATTGATCGTCGTAGGGATTGGGGCTTACTGGTGGTATATGGAAACACTGTCCGTGCCCTTGCATCACGCACCAGGCTCAGAAGAGAAAACAGTCTCACCACCGCCAACAACTCAAAACCCCAAGACATCGGGTAGTCCTGCAAAGAGCAAGGGCGTGATGGTGAGTGCTCAAAAACAGCAACTCATTGGGGTCAAGACGGAACCCGCCACGATTAAAAACCTGACTCACACGATCCGCACCGTCGGGCAGGTGGAAGTGGACGAAAGACGACTGACCCATATGCATACGAAATTAGATGGATGGGTGCAGAAACTCTACGTGAAATTCACGGGTGAGCAAGTTCGGAAAGATCAAAAGCTGTTTGAAATTTACAGCCCTGAACTTGTGTCGACCCAGGAAGAATACTTGTTGGCGTTAAAAGCCGTCAGGTCTCTGGGGGATAGCGAATTCCCCGAGATTGCGCAAAACGCCA
The DNA here is from genome assembly GCA_021603905.1 of Nitrospirales bacterium. GTDB lineage: Bacteria > Nitrospirota > Nitrospiria > Nitrospirales > UBA8639 > JAGQKC01. Next base: position 96,736 of record BQIU01000004.1, on the reverse strand, counting down.
AGTCACTTCTCGAGGTCACCCGTCAGCGGTTTTCTCTGTGGGACATTACGCCCGACCACATTCAAGATTTGAAACAAACCGGGAAAGTCCTTCGAACACTGCCCCTCCATGCCCCCAGTTCAGGATACGTGCTGCACATGGCCGTGCGCGAAGGCATGCATGTCACGCCCGCTATGGAACTCTATACCTTAGCGGATTTGTCGAGCGTATGGGTTCTCGCAGATGTGTATGAATATGAAATTCCCCTGGTGGAACTGGGGCAAGAAGCCACGGTGACCCTCTCCTATTTTCCAGGCCAAACGTTCACAGGCAAGGTGACGTACGTGTATCCCATACTGGAAACCAAAACACGTACCGTGAAAGTCCGGTTCGAACTGCCGAATCCGACATGGAAACTGAAACCGGGCATGTTTGCCAACGTGGATCTGCGCATCCCCCGTGGCAAGCGACTCGTTGTTCCCACGACCGCTGTTCTCGATTCAGGAACGGAACAACTTGTCTTCATTGATCAAGGAGAAGGGATGTTTGAGCCCCGTAACGTCACGGTCGGTGTGCGCACCCGAGAGGGGTACGAAATCGTGAACGGGATCACGTCGGGAGAAATGGTCGTCACGAGGGGCAACTTCCTGGTGGATTCAGAAAGCAACCTAAAAGCCGCAACCGAGATGATGATGCCGGGGATGGACATGGGAAAGAAAGAGAAAAACGAATCATCCGGTGCCATGCCGGGCATGCAACATTGAGAAAGGAATTCGTTTGATGATTGAGAAAATCATCGAATACAGCGCGAGAAATCGATTTGTCGTCATCCTGATAATTGTATTTCTCGTGGCCTGGGGTGCCTGGGTCCTGCGCGTGATGCCCTTGGATGCGATTCCGGACCTCTCCGATGTGCAGGTAATTATCTTCACGGAATGGCCGGGTCAGGCGCCGCAACTCGTGGAGGATCAGGTCACCTATCCGATCGTCACGACGATGCTCGGGGCTCCCAAAGTGAAAGTGGTCCGGGGTTATTCCTTTTTTGGCCTCTCCTTTATCTATGTCATTTTCGAGGACGGCACCGACATGTACTGGGCTCGAAGCCGAATCTTGGAATACATGAATGAGGCCATGAAAGTCTTGCCCGACGGCATCACGCCCACACTTGGGCCTGATGCCACCGGCGTGGGCTGGGGCTTTGAATATGCGGTGATAGACACCCTTGGCAAATTAGATTTGGCCGAGTTACGCACGCTGCAAGATTGGTATATCCGCTACTGGCTCAAGGCGGTCCCTGGCGTGTCGGATGTGGCGAGTATTGGGGGGTATGTGCAGCAGTACCAAGTGAACGTGGAACCTAATGCCATCCAAGCTTACAACCTCTCGTTGGACACGGTCATGCATGCGATTCGAATGAGTAATAACGACGTGGGCGGCCGGGTGGTGGAATTCACCGGACGGGAATACATGGTCTGGGGACGAGGATACATTGAATCCGTGTCAGACCTTGAGCAAGTGGCTGTCGGGACGGATGCGAAAGGCACTCCCATTCTGCTTAAGGACATTGCCCGAGTGGAATTAGGGCCTGATCTTCGGCGAGGACTCACCGAGCTGAATGGGACCGGTGAAGTGGTGGGAGGTATCGTCGTCGTCCGGTTTGGAGAAAGCACCCTGGACGTCATTGAGCGCGTCAAGGCAAAAATCACGGAGATTACCCCCGCTCTCCCGGAAGGCGTCGAAATCATTCCGACCTATGATCGTTCGGATTTGATCCTCCGTTCTGTGGCGACGCTCAAAGAAAAGCTAATTGAAGAAAGTGTGATCGTCAGTCTGATTACCATCCTCTTCCTTTTTCATGTTCGCAGTGCCCTAGTGGCCATTTTGACCCTCCCACTAGCCATCTTGATGGCCATCACGGCCATGTACTACCTGGGGGTCAGCTCCAATATCATGTCCCTCGGTGGAATCGCCATTGCCATTGGGGCCATGGTGGATGGGGCGATTGTGATGGTGGAAAACGCGCATAAGAAACTCGAACGCGGTGGGAGCGATGCTGATCGAGTCACGCTAATCATTGAGGCCGCCAAAGAAGTGGGCAAGCCATTGTTCTTTTCGCTCCTGATCATCACCGTTTCTTTCTTACCAGTGTTTACTTTGGAAGCCCAGGAAGGACGGCTCTTTCGGCCCTTAGCGTATACAAAGACCTTTTCCATGGGGTTTGCGGCGCTCTTGTCCATCACCGTGGTTCCACTCCTCATGGTGCTATTGGTCCGAGGCAAGATTGCGAGCGAAGCCCAGAATCCCATCGCGCGGTTGCTGGTTACCGGGTATCGGCCCATCGCGCGTTTTGTCTTTCGTTTCCGAAAGACGATGGTCGTCCTTGCGATTCTTGGGCTGGTGGCCACCGTGCCCACCTTTATGAAATTGGGATCCGAGTTTATGCCTCCCCTGTATGAAGGTACCTTGATGTACATGCCCGTGACGCTGCCGGGCGCTTCCATCACCGAGATGCAGCGAGCACTCCAAGTCACAGATCGGATTATCGGGCAATTCCCCGAGGTGGAAAGTGTGTTTGGCAAAGCCGGTCGAGCCAGAACGGCCACCGATCCCGCACCACTCACCATGATCGAGACCATTATTAATCTCAAGCCCGAAGATCAATGGCGACCAGGTATGACCGTCGAGCGGTTAGAGAATGAATTAGATGACGCGCTTCAGATTCCTGGACTGGCGAATGCCTGGACCATGCCGATCAAAGGGCGGTTGGACATGCTCACAACCGGCATTCGTACACCACTGGGCATCAAAATATTCGGCAGTGATTTGGATGAAATCCAACGAATTGGAGGAGAATTGGAGAATGCTCTCCGAGATGTTCCAGGAACCAGAAACATCTTTGCGGAACGCACGGGGGAGGGGTATTACGTCTATTTCAAAATCAAACGGGAAGAAATCGCCCGCTATGGACTGATGGTGAGTGATGTGGAGCAGGTCATTCAATCCGCGATCGGGGGAACGAATATCTCGACGACGATCGAGGGGCGAGAGCGGTTTCCGGTGAACCTCCGATACTCTCGCGCCTTTCGGAACACGCTGGAGGATCTCCAACGCGTGTTGGTCTCGACCTCCGCTGGTCAGCAGATTCCAATAACCCAACTGGCTGATGTCAGTCTGGTGAAAGGGCCCACAGTGGTGAAAAGCGAAGGGTCGCTGTTAGTTGGGTATGTCTATGTCGATGTCGCTGGCCGCGATCTCGGTAGTTATGTGCAGGAAGCTCAAGAGATTGTCGCTCAACACGTGCCTATGCCTCAAGGCTATCATTTAAATTGGAGCGGGCAATATGAATACATGCAGCGGGCGAAAGCTCGTTTGATGTATGTGGTGCCCCTCACGCTCCTCATTGTCTTTTTGCTGCTCTATCTGAATTTTCAATCCATCGCACGGAGTCTCATCGTCCTCCTGTCGGTGCCCTTTGCCGCGATCGGTGCCATCTGGTCGCTGTATCTTCTCGACTATGACCTGAGCGTCGCCGTCTGGGTGGGGATAATTGCCTTGGTCGGAGTGGCCGCTGAGATCGGGATCATCATGATTGCCTATTTGGACCAGGCATACACGCATGAGCGCACCGAAGGCCGCCTGACCACGATGAAGGAGTTGATCGATACCGTGGTTGAAGGGAGTGTGAAACGAGTACGTCCCATCACCATGACCGTCGGGTCGACGATCGCCGGGTTGCTTCCCATTATGTGGACACATGGCAGTGGGGCCGATGTCACAAAGCGGATTGCTGCTCCAATGATTGGAGGCATGGTGACAACCTTACTGCTCACGCTCCTTGTTCTGCCCGCGATTTACATCATTTGGCGAGGTTGGGAATTAAAGAAACAGGGGGGCCAGTCAGCGGTGGAAGAACACGTAGTAACAGAACAACATGAACTGTAAGGAAGGAGTGACGAGTGATGATTCACATGACGAACACACAGACAAGGTTAGGTATCGCGTTCCTATTCGTTGTGCTTGTGGTAGGAGGATGTGCAAGCACATCACCTTCCACCAAAGAAGCCCCACTGGCACCACCCGAGACCGCTAACCCGATAGTCGCACAGCTGATTTTCGAAGGCAATCGCCTGTTTGCTGAACGTCAGTGGACCGGGGCGATCGGGAAATACGAAGAAGCCATTCAAGCTCAGCCACAACTCGCAGAGGCTCATTACAACCTGGGACTGACGCTCTATCGGAAAGGGCCCGTGGCAACAGCGCGGCCCCACTTTATTGAAGCGGCCAATTTGGCGCCAGGCCATCCGGTGATTTGGAATGCTCCGCCGTTTCGAAAATATGAGACGGTTGAACCGGTTGCTCCGGAACCAGCTGCAGATGGGCACGTGGGGCATCAACATTAGTAGAAATTGAACTAAAGGAAAGCAGTCATTTCACGAATAAGAATTCACGAAGACATGATGTTCAGAATGACTAGCAAAAAATCAATACAAAATGATTCCATCTTAGAGGCAGCTCGTACTACCGAGAATCGAAAATTCTTTCTTGAATTTGTCATCCGACGAAAGGAGGCTTCACAGGAGGGTCTCTTTAGAGAGACGTGGGGGAATGCAGACCAAGGGGCTATGCCCCTTAGGGAGAAGTAGAATGCATTTCTGCTAATAACACTGCCTTTGGTCGTGTTCTGGTCCATTCCCGCACGGCATAGCTAGAAAAGGCAAAGGCTATCTTACACTTAAGGAGAACGTATCGTGAGCATAGTAGCCGTAGATGTACAAGGACAAATCGACAGATTCAATGCCGGCATCCAGGAACGCAATCCAGCCGAATACGAATTTCACCAGGCTGTTCAGGAATTTACCGAGATGGTCATGCCCTATGTGCTATCACATCAAAAATACAGTGACGCACATATATTAGAACGCATGACTGAGCCCGATCGCATCGTGATCTTCCGAGTATGCTGGGAAAACGATGAAGGAACGATCTGCTGCAACCGGGCTTGGCGTGTGCAATTCAATAATGCGATTGGTCCCTATAAAGGTGGTATGCGCTTTCATCCCAGTGTTACCCAGAGTGTGCTGAAATTCTTGGGCTTTGAACAAGTGTATAAAAACGCCTTGACCGGCTTGCCCATGGGGGGAGCCAAGGGCGGCAGTAATTTTAATCCTAAGGGCAAAAGCGACCGCGAAGTGATGCGTTTTTGCCAGTCGCTCATGACGGAACTTTCTCGTCATATCGGTGAGGATACCGATGTACCCGCTGGCGATATCGGTGTCGGTACAAGAGAGATTAGCTACCTATTTGGGCAGTATAAACGTCTGCAAAACCGCTTTGCTGGTGCTTTGACGGGAAAAGGACTGGCCTTTGGCGGCAGCCTCATCCGTACTGAGGCCACCGGCTATGGAGTGGTGTATTTCAGCAAACATATGCTGGAACGCCGCTGTGAATCCCTTTTTGACAAAACCGCCATCATTTCCGGTTCTGGAAACGTGGCGTTGTATTGTGCGGAAAAGTTGCTTCAGGAAGGTGCCAAGGTATTCACCCTGTCCGATTCCAGCGGATTCATCCATGACCCTGACGGCATTGACCAAAACAAACTGGCTTGGATTATGACCCTCAAGACGGAACGCCGAGGCCGAATCAATGAATATGTCAAACAATACCCGACAGCCATATTCTATCCGGGCCAGCGTCCTTGGTCGATCAAGGCGGATTTGGCCTTCCCCTGTGCGACACAAAATGAGCTGGATGAAGCGGACGCAAAACTTCTGATTACAAATGGCATTCAGCTTGTTGCTGAGGGTGCCAATATGCCCAGCACATTGGAGGCCGTCCATTATATGCGTAAAGTGGGTATTTTGTTTGCGCCTGGCAAGGCGGCCAATGCTGGTGGCGTAGCGGTCTCCGGTCTGGAACAGAGTCAAAATGCACTCCGTCTACCATGGACGCGTAAAGATGTTGATCGACGGTTACAGGACATCATGGCACATATCCATCAACAGTGCGTCGAGTATGGTGAGGATAAGGACAGGCATATGGACTATGTCAGGGGCGCGAACATTGCCGGTTTTGTCAAGGTGGCCGATGCCATGTTGGCCTACGGCATCGCATAATCGTATCGCATTGCTAGAAGGATCAAATCGAGGGGTAACCGTCGATATTCCGCGAATTGAAAATTTGGAGGATCAACATGAACAGTTATGAGGCTAGCATAACTCGCCGAGCGTTGCTGCAACGTGTGGGAACGCTCGGGCTGACGGCGGCAATGGCACAGCTTATTCCATCCTATGTTTGGGCAAGTGGGTCAGGGACAACTCCACCCTCTCAGTTGGAGGGAAACGTCATTGATCTAACCATCAATGAAACACCCTTTCAAATTGGAGAGCGGACCGGAATGGCGAAGACTATTAACGGCACATTACCCGGCCCTCTGATCCGCCTGCAAGAAGGTCAACACATTCGCCTCAACGTCACCAATCGTTTGAGGGAAGACACCTCCATTCATTGGCATGGATTGATTCTTCCACCGGACATGGACGGCGTGCCCGGTGTCAGCTTTGCTGGCATCAAGCCGACCTCAACCTTTTTCTACAACTATCCTGTTCGACAAAGCGGCACGTATTGGTATCACAGTCACTCCGGGGCTCAGGAGCAGTCGGGCGTGTACGGGCCGATCATTATCGATCCAATTGAACCGGAACCGTTTTCCTACCATCGGGATTATGTCGTGGTACTGTCGGATTGGACCTTCGAGTCTCCGGAAGCATTGTTCGCCAATCTCAAAAAACAACCAGGCTACTATAATTTCCAAAGGCGCGCCGCCTATGAATTCTTTGCGGACGTGGGACGCATGGGATTATGGTCTGCACTTCGAAACTACCTGATGTGGGACGGGATGCGGATGGACCCGACGGACTTCGCGGACGTCACCGGATACGCCTACACCTACCTGATGAATGGTCTCTCACCTTCCGGCAATTGGACAGGCCTCTGCCGACCCGGCGAACGGGTGCGTCTGCGCTTCATCGCTGCCGCGGCTATGACCTTTTATGACGTGCGTATCCCGGGTCTCAAAATGACGGTCGTTCAAGCCGACGGACAAAACGTCCAACCGGTGGTGGTGGACGAGTTCCGTATCGGACCGGCGGAAACTTATGATGTCATCGTCCAACCCACCGAAGCTCGGGCCTACTCCATTTTTGCTGAAACTATGGATCGAAGCGGTTACGCCCGTGGCACGCTGGCTCCGCGAGCAGGCATGACCGCCCCGATTCCGCATCGGCGTCCCAGGCCGATCCGGACCATGGCCGACATGGGCATGGTCATGGATGGGATGTCTAGGCAAGGCATGGCTATGCCCGGAATGGGGAAGCCCGCTCACGATGAGAGGAGCCACTCGCCCCCCCAGGGAATGCGGATGCCGGGGAATCAGTCAACCCAACAGATGTCCCATAAGTCAGCGAGGGCGGGGGATGATTCACAGCGCGAGACAATTCCTGGCAGTACGCCCGTCAGGCATGGTCCCGACCATCACGGAACCGGCAACCAATCCGTTGCAGAGTATTCATGGAATCAAAGTGGAGAACCCGGCAGAGGACTAGAAGGCAACGACCGACGTGTGTTGGTTTACACCGATTTGAAAAGCCTGGAACCCTATCCCGACCAACGGACGCCGCAGCGTGAAATCGAACTCCACCTCACAGGCCATATGGAGCGATATATGTGGTCGTTCGACGGAAAGAAGTTTTCGGAAGCCAAAGAGCCCATTCATTTTCGGTATGGTGAGCGTCTGCGCCTTACCTTCGTAAATGACACGATGATGGAGCATCCCCTGCACCTGCATGGTATGTGGATGCACCTCGAGAACGGCGCGGGGGCCTATCTGCCGCGTAAGCACACGGTGGTCGTCAAGCCGGCAGAGCGGGTATCCGTGGCGATCACCGCTGATGCGCCAGGACGTTGGGCGTTTCACTGCCATTTGCTCCTTCATATGGAAGCGGGGATGTTTCGAATCGTCGAGGTAACTGACGAGGAGACGGAGATGCGATCATGAGCGCGCCTCTTCGAGCCGTTCTTTTGCTGGCCGTGATAGGTTCCCTGAGCCTGGGACTCGAGGCAGGGGATGCGTCCGCTCAGATGGTCTCCCGCGCATCTCCTCCCTTGGGTGTAGTCACTCACTCTACTCCCGCGATGTATGCTGCGATGCAACCGCAGACTCAATCGAGTGAGTCCACAGGAAAAGAAGACACGGTGTCAAAGGTCGCCCCTCAGCCTGCTTGGCCCAGTCCCGTTGCGGATCAGCAGAACCACTTCTTTTTTCTCGCCGACGTCCTCGAATATCGTCCGAATACGGGTGGGTCAGGAAGTGCGAACGACTATCGGTGGGATATTGAAGGCTGGTATGGCGGGGACTACAACCGCCTTTGGTTTAAAAGCGAAGGGCAGCAGAACTCCGCATTTAAAGCCGACTACGACATTGACAGCCAACTGCTCTATGGACGTTTCATCCAGCAGTATTACGACTTTCAGGTCGGCGGTCGCCTCGAAACGCAGTCCTTCCGGGGACGTAATGTTACACGCGGGCTGGCAGTCATCGGACTACAGGGACTCGTTCCCTATAACTACGAAGTCGAGTCCGCCCTTTTCGTGAGTCATCGTGGCCACGTGTCCGCTCGCTTGACGACGACCAAAGATCTGCTCTTGAGTCAACGACTAATTCTCCAGCTTCGCGGTGAAACGAATGTCGCGATTCAACGAGTCAAGAAGTTCACAACCGGCTCCGGGCTCAACAACCTCGAAGGAGGCGTGCGCCTGCGCTATGAAATTCGACGTGAGCTCGCCCCCTACGTGGGAGTGTCTCTGGACAGAAGTTTTGGGGAAACCGCGACGCTCGTGCGCCAAGAGGACGGAGACCCGAGTCAGATTCGCTTCGTGGTGGGAGTGCGAGTATGGTTTTAAATGTGGGAAAAAGGCCCTATGTAATCTTTATATCGACGGATACTGTAATGCGACGAACGAAATACCGTCTTTCATACGATTGAATGTGTCAAAAACTGACAATGTCTGCTCAATATGAGAAGGCTGGGACAAAACAGGTAAAGCCAGGGAGGAGGAGGGTCGTATGATCGGTCGAATGCTGAGGTATACGTGGTTGAGGGGAATGATTGTTTCTCTCGCCGCGGTGCTAACGGCGTGCGGAGATTCGGCACCCTCTCCACCAGTCTCTTTGATTGACCGGGCGTTGGTGGATACCTCTCTTCGAGAACGACTCATTGAACGAGGAGCCTCCGATGAAGAATTTGTCCATCAAATTTTAGAGAAATTCAGTCTGAGGCCTGATGGGAACCAACAACTCTCTGAAATCCTGGCGGCACACTTCGAACATCACCCAGAAACCGCTAAGGCCGTATTTATGAGAATGAAAACACATGTGGATTTTCAAAAATGGCTCGTTGAAGAAATGAAAGGCACATAGGATTATCTTTGGTGATAGTGACTAGCTGTGTTCCAGCACATCGTTGCAACTGAAACGACAAGAGAGGTGCATATTGAAACGAGTGCCAACATGGTTTCTTATTGTGTTCATCTTCTCTATCACCTTTCTTGTAGGCTGTGTTTCGAATCAACCGAATGAATTGGTGGAACGAAATGATCACGCCGGATTGAAAGCGTGGTATCTGGTAGAGGCGGCTAGCTTGCGGGGAAAGGCAGAAGTGATGCGCCAAATGGCGGCTGAATACCGAAAACAGCAGGCTCAATCAAACTCTACATCTGAATTGGTTCAACATTGTAAAAACTTGGTTGAGCGATACACGAAGGCCGCTGAAAAGGTCGAAACCTTGGCCAACGTTCATGCCAAGCATCCCTTAAGTAGCTCAGGAAACACCCAGGCGCCAGAGGGGTTTAAACTGTTTTCTTTTTAAAAGGAGGAAATAACCATGCGATATTTGAACAATCTTCTTGAGCATAATAGGATCTTCAGAGTTCCATTTTTTGCATTTATTCTTTTCATGGTTTTAGGTCTCACACCACTTTCACCGGTGTATAGTCGAAACACAACATTGAGTCTTCAACAACATCAAGGCTATTGGGATTCTGATAATTCCATGACCATCAATCAGCAATTGGTAGAATTGCGAGGTAATGTAGCCCGTCTGGAAGCCGCTTTGGAACAAGATCACCGAGGATCTCTGCCGTTGGTGAAAACTCAGATGGGAATGGGTCCCATGGGGTGTGGAGACGGGGGCTGTGGTCAACCCAGCTCGACTATGAAAACGGAAAAAATGAGTGGTATGGAAAAAGGCAAAATGGGAATGATGGGGAAGATGGGAAAAGGCAGAATGCAGAGGAGAGCCGTACCTCAGTCAGCACTTCCCGGTTTTCCTGGTGCGTCTCATCTCTATCATATTGGGGGAACTGAGTTTTTCCTCGATCACCGGGAGCACATCACACTTGCTCCCCAGCAAGAATTGTCCATCAATCAAATCAAAGAACAAGCTCTGCTCACTCAAGCGTCCTTTGATCGCCAGGTTGAGCAGGCCGAGCAAGAGCTGTGGGTATTGACCAGTTCAGATCAACCAGAAATCCGACGAATCGAGTCCAAAATCCGCCAAATTGAAAAGGTGAAGGGAGATCAACGACTCGCCTTTATCCGCGCCGTGGGTGAGGCCGCCAGGGTGTTGACCGAGCAACAGCGGCAGATTTTGCTTGGAACAGAATTGCCTCAATCCAAGGCTCTGGGGTCTGAAGAGAAATAATTTTGGCAACCCTGCGGATTTGGGAAAAGCCTAATAATCGAGTTGGAAGAATGGGATTGCTAGACGATCTCACTGGTGAGTCATCCTGCCTAGGATAATCGGGGATGAGTGTCGGGTGTATTGACCAAGAGCTTTCCGTGTTGATGGGTGCTGATCAGCCTGGTGTTGCTCAGACGCAAACCCAAAAACCGGAGATCCGGAACCTGGGGCCGATCGGCGCATGAATTTCATCCGAACGGTGGAGGAGGCCACCAACGTTCTCACACATGATCAACATCGACCCCTTTTGTGGGACGATGACTTCTAAGCAACAGTCACAACCGAACCATGAAAGGAGTAAGGGCTATGCTTACCAAAAGACAAATTGTTTCAGGTGTCCTTGTATGTTTTATCGTGGGTCTTTCTTCGTTGAGTTTCGGAGAAGACAAGTCGCAGTCCCCGACCCCGATGTCGTCGGAGTTGCGGAAAGACATGGCGGATATGTACCAGAAGATGGCGGTTTGTATAAGGACGGATAAATCTCTTTCTCTTGAGGAGTGTCAACGCAAGGTCGCGCACGATTGTCCCGTGGTAGCGAAGACAGGACAGTGTCCGATTGAAAAGGGAATCGGGCCCATGGGTTCTCGTGGGATGCGTTCAGAGGGAATGGGACCCATGGGAGGTCCTCATAAAATGCGCTAGCAAAATGCGAGGGTCGGCACTGTACCCGACCAAGCGTATGGCATCTAATCGGAAAAGGTCATCGTTCCCGAAGAGTTACTTCTTCAAGTGATGAAAGGAGCAGCAGTATGCCCACGGCCAAAACGAAGTTGGTTGGGTTTCGTTATCACGGACCCAACGACTTCGTCACCATGAACCACATGATCGAGGTTGCGTCGCTATGACAGAGGCCCCTCTCACAAGAACTCACGCTCGCTGCTTTCTCACTTTAGCTGTCATAGCAGCGTGGTTTTTAATGCTGGTAGGTCCTGGTTATGCCCAAACCTCTCCCGCGGAACATGCCAGTCATCATCCGGGTCAAGCCAACAGCTCAAGCGGAGCAGCAGGTGGCGAAAGGCAAGAGGGTGGCTCCGGTAGTTTGGTCGGCGGCCCTCCTGAAGGAAAGGGCGGTGGCCCGGGCGGCATGATGGGTGGCCCAGGCGGCGGGGGCATGGACAAGATGATGGAAAAAATGGGTGCGCCTAAACCCAAAGCCTTATACCCCACACTCATGAGCCTTCCTGATTTGCCTTTTGAACAACGTGCCGAGGTGCAGCAGCAGGCACATGAACGCATGAAGGACGGGACAGCCTTGATGGCGGAAGGGCTGAAATCCTTATCGCTGTCTGCCTCAACAAACGATTTTTTAGCCATGCAAGAGGCTACGAGGAAGTTGCATGAAGGCCTGTCCCAATTCGAAAGTGGTCTGGCTGCCCATCGAGCATTGGCAGAAGGCACGTCACCGCGCAATGTCGCCCTGCAATGGTTTAAGCAGGAAATGAACCTGCTTCCTCCAAGGGAGGGCAAGCAGGCCCATGGGATTTTAGGACTATCCTGGTTTCATTTCTATGTGATGCTGCTCCTTATCGGGTTTGCGGTGGCCATGTTATTTCTCTACTTTTTCAAAATGCGCCGCGCGGCCGCATTGCTAAAACGGCTTGCTGAGGATTCCGGTCCTGCGAATCTTCCACCAGCCGCTGCTCCTGAGAAACCGGAAGCCACGGCCGCAGAAGTGACACCATCGGATGGAGGAGATTCACCCGCAAATTCTCAAGCAACATCCGCCCGCCCGCCCGTGTCACAAGATACGCAAGATCAGGCAACGGCTTCTGCTGAGTGCTGCGATGATTCGACAGATGTGTGCGCAACCGAGGAGGGACCAACGGATCGGCCCGATATCTCGAAGGGACTCTTGCCCGTCGCGAAGAAGAAGTTATGCAGACTTCGGGTCGCCCAAATCTATCAGGAAACTGTGGACGTCAAAACGTTCCGGCTCGTGGCCTGTCATGGCGGTGGCATTCCCTTCAGTTATCTGCCTGGTCAATTCCTCACGTTAACCATGCCGACCGGCGACAAGCCGATTCGGCGGAGCTATACCATCTCCTCTTCTCCTACCCAAGGATACTACTGCGAGATCACGGTCAAGCGTGAAGAGCAAGGTGCCGGTTCGCGCTATCTGCACGACGTCGTGAATGTAGGCGACACCCTCGAGGTTCAAGCACCCAGCGGGAAGTTTGTGTTTACCGGGAAGGAGGCAGACAGTATCGTGCTCATCTCCGGGGGCGTCGGCATCACGCCGATGATGAGTATCACCTGTGCCCTGACCGACATGGGGTGGGACGGTGAAATCTACTTCATTGCGGCCTGTCGTGATCGCGAGCATTTCATTTTTGAATCCGAATTGAAGAAGCTTCAAGGGCGTCATCCAAACTTACATGTCTTTGTTGCCATGAGCCGTCTGGAAAAGGATGTCGACGGCTACCATCGCGGGCGGATTAGCAAGGATTTACTCGCACAGTGGGTGCCCGACATTTCCTCGAAATGGGTTCATCTTTGCGGAGCGCCGCCCATGATGGAGGCGGTGAAGCAGATGCTGGCCGAGTTGGGCGCGTCTGGGGAGATGATTCACACCGAAAATTTTGGCTCGCAGCAGAAACCACAGCCCAGGGCTGTGGAACGCGAGCGAGCACGACAAGCGACGGGAGTCGAGAAGGGCGGAACGGTCACGTTTCAGAGAGCGGATAAGTCGACGGAACTCCTGCCGGATGAGACGGTGCTGGAAGCGTCTGAACGCGTTGCCGTCGACATCGACTATTCCTGCCGGACCGGCTCGTGCGGAGTATGCAAGGTCAAACTCTTGTCCGGGTCAGTGACCATGGAAGTCGAGGATGGCCTGGATCCAGAAGACCAAACCGCCGGAATGATTCTCGCTTGTCAGGCCAAGTCCACCGGCAATGTGGCGGTCGATGCTTAGCGCTGCGCAGCCCCAAGAGAATAGGAAGACTGATGAAGGAGCGTGAGGCCGTCACGATTACTGGGCTGGTACTTTTTCTGTCCCTCTTCTGGCTCGGCTTTCTTGTCCACCGATCGCCACGTTTCGCAGGAAGTTTGTGGGGTGGAGTACTTGGCGTGAGCGGGGCGACGCTGATGCTCGTTCCACTGGCGTACCTCGTCATTAAACGAGTGAAAACTTTCAAACAGGCAGTAACTCGACGTGTGTCGATGCGTACGCTGCTCGCGTGGCACATCTATGCTGGTGTCGTGGGACCCATTTTAGTTTTGTTCCATACGGGCCATAAGTTTGAAAGTCCCTTAGGAATTGCCCTGACCAGCATGACGTTCATTGTCGTGTTGAGTGGATTCACCGGACGCTACCTCATGGGTCGAATTTCTCAAGAGATTAAAGAAAAACGATCCATGCTTGATGGGCTGAACTCCTCGTACAAGGAGACAATGGAACGGCTGCGAACGTGCTGCGCGGATAAAACGGCCCAACTCAAGCCTTTTGATGGCTTTTTCTCCCGAATGGTGGGAGAAGCATTTTTCAGCGTACAGGAACAGGAGACGGCAACGATGTCCATCGGCCTCCGTGCCATTCGGCTTTCTGATGCAATCGCTGACCTGGAATACGCCATCCGGACACACGAAACCTTCAAACGAATGTTTAAGGTGTGGCTGAGAATTCACATCACCTTGTCTATGGTGCTCTATATGCTTCTCGCCCTTCACATTTGGGCAGCCATTCACTATGGGTTGCGATGGTTTTTATGAAAACCGGATGGTGGTCTATGGGTTGGCTGCGAATGATTGGAGTCACGCTGCTCATATTATTGGGGGGATTAGGTCTTGTCTATATCAGCGTGGGAGCGCCGATGGTAGCGAATACCTGGCAGCGACTCGTCAGTCCAGGGGAGCTCTCCGTGGTCCATGCTTCTTTGGAACAGAATTGCGGGTCCTGTCATACCGCTGTCATGGGAGTGGATGCGATGAAGTGTATTCTTTGCCATGCCAATGAGGAATCGCTCCTGCAGCGTCAGCCGACGGCCTTTCATGCCGACGTACGGGAATGTCGACCTTGCCATCTCGAACATCAAGGACACGTTCGAAAGCCAACGAATATGGATCACCGGGCTCTTGCCAAGATCGGCTTGTTCACCCTCCCGAGTGATGGAGATTTCCTCGGCGAAGCAGAGATGGTGCGCTGGAACCTGACGAATTGGCTTGAACATTCAGAAGTTCTACTGGCATCGCCCCTGGCCAACCGTTACCTGGCACCAGAAGAAGCCATTTTGAACTGTGCCACCTGTCACAAAAATGATGATCGGCATTTTGAACTCTTTGGCCAGGATTGTGCCGCGTGCCATGCCACACAAGCCTGGACCCTTCCCGAATTCCAGCACCCACCCGGTAATTCAATGGATTGCGTCCACTGTCATCAAGCGCCGCCCAGCCATTATATGATGCATTTCACCATGATTTCGCAAAGAGTGGCTGGCCAGCCCCGGGCCCGAGTGGATCAATGTTTTTTATGCCATCAGACCACCTCATGGCCAGATATAAAAAAAGCCGGGATGTATAAACATCATTAATAAGAATAAGGAAGCGCAAGATTATTGAGAGATAATGGCTCACCGGGACTACACTGGCTTGATGGTCAGACGAGAATCGAAGAAGTACTTGCCTTACTCGACGAAAGCGGAATTGAATGCTGTTTTTGGAACCGAAATTTTTTTAACGTTTTGATCCTGCGAACTATTGACGACAGCTGTCAGTAAGTGATTGAAGCTTGATGCCCATGAATCCAGGTAATTTCCGCAGTTCTGTTCGCCGTTCCATCGCATTGCGTGTCGGAACGACTGCGATCCTGCTCGGGGCTGTTTTTGCCGGAATCACCGCGGTCACGGAGCGCCAACGAATGGAAGAAGGCGTCGTCGCACTGGCCCGCGCGACAGCCGCCCATTGGAATGTCACCGTCCGCGACCAACTCGATCAGTTCGGCTTGCTCAAGCCAGGAGTACTGCAGCATTCACTGGATGCATTCATGGCTGAAGGTGACGAACAGGTGCTTGAGCAGGGACGGTTTGTGTACGCGCGAGTGCATGACGCCGATGGTCTGGAACTGGCTCAACTGGAAGATACTAGGTTTTTAAGCCTAGAGAAGATCCGCCAAGCGGTGGACGCGGCCGGCTTTCGGACGCCCGAATCGAACGATCGCTTTGTCGTTAGGACGCGACTCGACAGTCGTCCGTATGTTGCCATACAGATTGCATTAACCAATAAGCACGGAGAGATTCGCGCATGGCTTGATGGCATTTTTGCACTATCTGCTACCGAGCAAGCCCGATTGCAAGCTGACATCTGGCGCACGGTCTTACATGTGTTTACAGGGATTTTGATCACCGGTCTAATACTATACCCAGTCGTTTCGCAACTGCTTGGCCGTCTAAGCGGACTGACCGACCGCCTACTTGACGCTAATCTGGAGACTATCCAGGTACTTGGCGGAGCGATTGCGAAACGTGACGGCGACACCGATGCACATAATTACCGTGTGACGGTGTATTCGATCCGGCTGGCGGAGGAGGTTGGCCTCGACGACGCGTACATTCAGGCCCTGATCAAGGGTGCGCTGCTGCACGATGTTGGCAAACTCGGCATTCCTGACAATGTGCTGCTAAAGCCCGGGAACCTGGATGAGACGGAGTTTGAGGTCATGAAAACTCACGTGCAGCACGGCCTCGACATAATCGGGCGAGTGGACTGGCTGGCCGAAGCTCAGGATGTCGTCGGCGCGCATCACGAAAAATACGATGGCAGCGGATACCCCGGGGGCCTGGCCAGGGACGCCATACCGCTAAACGCACGGATTTTCGCTATCGCAGACGTTTTCGATGCCTTAACCTCATGGCGGCCATACAAGGAACCGCTAGCATTCGACGACACAATGGAGATTCTGGAAAAGGGACGCGGAGAGCATTTTGACCCGCATTTGCTGGACTTATTCACCGGGATCGCGCGAGAGGTATACAACCGATTCGATGGCTTGAAAGGCGACGACGCACGTGGGGAACTCAGCCGCATCATACAACGTTACTTTCGCCGAGATACGGCCGCATTGATGCAGTAGGCGCATCAGGAGATTTTGGTTCATGGGGTTCTTGTTCGATTCGAGACAGTGGCATTTGCCATAGGACAACACATGAGTCTTTTTTAACCTGTCTATGGATAATAAGTAAACCAAATCATGTGTTGCAATTAGGGGCATGTCGGATTTTTCCATTTGAGGTGAAATGCCACATACTTTGCGGTTATTCGTTATGACTGACTTGTTCAAGTTTCTGTTTATTTAGGTCTTTTATTAATGGACTTTAATTTGCATGATTCTTACCTAATGGAGAGTTCGGATTCCAATTATTTCAAAATGTATCACCAATGCATAAAATTCCCATGAATCCTCAAACGGGACAGATTAAATCAATCCTTACGTATTTTTCACTCTTGACCTTTTTGGTCTGTGGGGTGGGGGGTGTGTTTTGCCCAATGCCAGCCTCCGCCACCGACACACATCAGTCTCAACCAGCCTCCCACCATTCGTCATCGCAAAATAGTGATTGTCCGGATCAGCTCAAAAACTCTGAAAACGAATCCAAGCCATTACCCGTTACCCTTCTTCAGGTGGAAAGTCTGGGAAACCTGGGAAGTGGGCCTAACTTGTTCCAATCTCCTATCTCCCAAAGTTTTTTCAAAGCGCGCGCGCTCACACCATCTTCCTATCCTCCTCCGTTCCTTCACTTCTCTGTCCTTCTAAATTGAGTTCCTTCACAGCTTAGCTGTCTACGAATCCAGGAGTGCGGTTTCTTTCTGGGTTCATAGGTGGAGTGTATTCAATCACTTAAATTTGGATACAGGAAATGAGGAGAGACTCAGTTGTGAATAAAGTTGGCATCCCGAAAAAATAGGCACTAAAACAAGTGAGGCATACCATGGACGTGACATCGATTATCAATATGGAATTGAATGAAAAGAAAGCACTCGTGGAAGGAGCTCTGATTCAGAATCGCAAACAGTTTCTGTCTTTTCTTCACCGACGGGCAGGGAACGTGGAGTGTGTCGAAGATATCTTTCAGGAATTCTGTCTTCGCGCTCTCACTAATAGTGCAGCCCTCAAAAATCCAGAAAGGGTCATCGCGTGGCTCTATCGGATACTCATTAGCACGTCGGCCGATTTTTATCGAAGCGAAAACCAACGCCTACGTGGCGAGTCAGAATATACTCATTCTCCTACCGACCAGGGTGGCACCAAGGAGAATGATCCAGAGAAAATTTGTGCCTGTTTCATAAAGGTTTTGCCTACGCTCCAGCCCGGGTATTTTCATATGCTGGAGCGGATCGATCTTCGTGGAGAATCGCGCCAAGAAGTCGCAAGGGATTTGGGCGTTACGAGCAACCTCGTACGAGTGCGTCTGCATCGGGCACGGCGCGCTCTTAAGGATGCACTCCTGGACTCCTGCCAGGCTTGCTGCCATGAACAGGGATTCATGGACTGCGATTGTGTCGGAGGAGAAGAGGTGTACGGCATCAGTCGTAAGCACACTAACTGTAATGCGGTGACGCCTTTAACGTCTTATATATGATTGAATTTTATGAAACGGAGTGAAACTCGTTCGGTGTGTCATAAGGGAGCCACATGGCCGGAGATTATGGCCCAACAGATACGGCCTGTATCGTGAAAGAGGGAGGGAACTGATGAATACCCCAAAGAAACATTGGGCAATTGTTCTAGCGGGAGGGGAAGGAGAGCGTGTCAGGCCATTGGTGCAATCTTGGCTGGGGCGTCACAGGCCTAAACAGTATTGTACCTTTGTGGGAACCCGGTCCATGTTTCAGCATACTCTCCACCGGGCAGCCAAGCTTACGACTTCCGATCGGATAGTGACGGTGGTTGCGCATGGACATGGGAGCGAACCGTGGACGCAGCTTGACGGTATTTCGGGGATCAAAGTCCTGCGTCAGCCACAGAACCGGGACACCGCGGCTGGAATATTTCTCCCTCTCGCCTACATCCGGGCTCGCGATCCGGACGCCACGGTAGTCCTGTATCCATCCGACCATTTTGTGTACCCAGAAGACCGATTTTTAGAAGTGGTGCAGATTGCAGTACAGACGGCGGAGAGACAACCCTGGCGGCTGGTCCTGCTTGGTGTACAACCGGATCGCCTTGAGTTGGAATATGGGTGGATTCAACCAGGGTCCACCCTCGATCAGTCTACCTCTTGGCACGTGCGGGCGGTACAGGCATTTCTGGAAAAACCAGATTTCCTTCAAGCCAGTCGAGCGATGGATTCTGGAGCCGTGTGGAATACCCTCATTTTGGCTGCCAAGGTACAAAAACTGTGGGAGCTCGGCTGGCAATGTTTTCCTGAGATGATGCCGCTTTTTGAGCGGCTGTGTGGGGCGATCGGAGGCCCGGAAGAAGGTAAGGTTTTAGATGCCATCTATCGGGTCATGCCCGAGAGAAACTTTTCTTCAGAGTTGCTTCAGCAAGCCCCGGAACATGTAACCATGATTCAACTGAATGGCGTTCTTTGGAGTGACTGGGGCAAGCCTGAACGAATTGTTGAGACGCTACTGAAGATCGGCAAGCAACCCGCATTCCCTTTGAGCCTTCTTTCGACTCTGCCGCCCATACAGGCAAGTCGTGTAAAAGTCCGGAGCACCTGTGTTTCCGTTAAGAAGCACATCACAGTTTATTGAGACAGCAAACTTAAAGTAAGGAGGCGCATCATGCCAAAGCAGCAGTTATTCAAGAACAGAAATCGCGATGAGGAAGCACCAGGTCCAACTCAGGGTAGTCAGGAAAAACCAGAAGGCGATGATCTTCAGGTGTGTATCGCTCATCGGGCCTATGAGCTGTACGAGCAAGAGGGTTGTTGCCATGGCCATGACTTTGATCACTGGCTGCAAGCAGAGCGAGAAGTTCTGAGCGCCAAACCCGAAAAGTAGCCCGGCTGGCCCCATGTGATGGCGTGAAAAAAGACGGTAAGCGGCTCACAAGAAGGACAAAAGAGATGGTATGAAACCGGCCAACCATCGGTCTGGAGAGGAATTCAATGAAGGAGATCTCATGAACGCTTCTGAAGGCGAAGGGCGCCGAACATTTCTTGGGTGGGTGAGCGGGGTTATTGCGGCGACAATTGGCGTGGCCGTGGGAATCCCACTTGTCGGCTATACGATTTTGCCTGCCCTCAAACGGCAGAAATTGAGCTGGCATGATGTCGGACCAGTAGAAAGCGTTGAACCAGCATCCCCCAAAGAAATGGACTGCATTCATTCTGTCACTGATGGGTGGCAGAAGACGGCAACGAAGAAATCGGTCTGGGCTGTCAAAGATGGCAAAGGAGCGATAACCGTTTTTTCTCCTCTGTGTACTCATTTGGGCTGTGGTTATCGGTGGGAGGCGGGACAGCGGCAATTTTACTGCCCTTGCCACAATAGTTACTTCGCCTTGGATGGCAAGGTGCTGGCGGGACCTGCTCCCCGACCATTGGATTCGCTCCCGGCAAAAATTGAAAACGGGCGGGTGTTGGTGATCTACAAAGAATTTAAGGCGGGCACGGCGGCAAAGATTGAATTGTAACGATCATTTTGAGGCAAGGAGTGTTCTGTGGGACGGCGAATATATCGATGGCTAGATGAACGGCTGAACCTTGGGCCGGTAAAAATCGCGCTGTTGGAGGAGCCAATTCCCGGCGGAGCAAGCTGGATTTACATTTTTGGCAGCATCACCTTGTTTTTCTTTTTCCTCCAAATGCTCACCGGCATGTTTCTTTCTATCTATTACTCACCTTCGACCGAACACGCCTATGTGAGTATTCAGTACATTACGAATGACGTGGAATTCGGCTCATTCATCCGCGGGCTCCACCATTGGGGTGCCAGTGGCATGATGGTGGCCATTGGACTGCACATGCTGCAAGTGTTTTTGTACGGCGCGTACAAAAAGCCACGTGAATTGTTGTGGGTTGTTGGCGTCGTGCTCCTGATCCTCACCTTGGCGTTTGGATTCAGCGGGTACCTCCTCCCCTGGGATCAGCGTGCCTATTGGGCCACCCAAGTTGGGATCAACATGGTCGGGACTCTTCCGGTGATTGGGGATGTACTTGTGCGAATTATCCGAGGTGGCCAATCTCTCGGCGCCATGACGCTCACTCGATTTTTTGCCCTCCACACCCTGTTTTTACCGTGGCTCGTGATGGGGCTTGTCGTGGTGCATCTGTTCATCCTGCGGCGGGTGGGCCCGGCGGGTCCATGGGATGAGGAACAGGCGGCCCGCATTCGGGAACCATTTTGGCCTAAGCAAGTGACAATGGATGCCGTGGCTATTGGCGTGGCCTTTGCGCTCATCGCCACCCTAGCCCTATCAGTGCCAGCACCACTTTCCGATCCGGCCAACCCTTCCGATAACACGTTCACGCCGGTTCCGGAATGGTACTTTCTCTTTTATTACCAGCTCCTCAAATATTTGGAGGGACCATTCGAAATTGTGGGAACGGTGGTGCTTCCTATTCTGTTTATCTTGGGTCTGTTCGCTCTCCCCTGGCTGGATCGTCGCCAGGGTAGACGGCCGGTTTCTCGTCCAATGGTCATGGGGGCTGGCGCGGGTTTTTTATTGGTGGTCTTTACCTTTTTAGGTTTGTCTTTCTATGAAGTGACTTCCCTTCCAACAAGCGATCCATCGGTCCTGCGGGGAAAAGCTTTGTATCAGGAACTCGATTGCGCGGGTTGCCATCGCATCCATGGGGAAGGGGAAGCCTTTGCTCCTGATCTTTCATATGTGGGTGATGTTCGTGACCGGGATTGGCTAATCCGTCATTTCCGTGATCCCCAAGCCGTCGTCCCAGATTCCGACATGCCGGAATACGGGCTTAACGAAGATGAGTTGAGCGATCTGACCAATTATATGCTGGTTTTGAAAAAGTAACACCACGAACTGATCGAATGAGGAGGTGTAGTGGATGAGGAGTCAATCAACTTTTTTTCACGATGTAGTCCTAGAAAACAGTCGCCAAATCCTAAGAAGAGGCATTGCTGTCACGAGTGTGGTTATGGCCATGGCCATGCTCTATCCAAATGAGGCCTTTCCGTTGTTCGGGTTATCGGAAGGGGAGAACAAACCCCAAGAATCCTCTCCGGCAATTCCCCCTGAATATCGGGACAAACACATGCCAAAGGGATGGCGGACCGATCCCAAGGTGCTCGCTACGGGGAAGGCAATTTATGAGGGCACCGCGAATGCCGACGTCAACTGCGCGGGGTGTCACGGCATTGACGGCAAGCCCACAAGAAAAGGGCGTGGGGCACCGGATCTTTCCGATCCTCAAGAAGCTCAAAAAAGTGATGCCATGTGGTTTTGGGAAATTTCTGAGGGGAAGCGACGGACCAAGATGCAAGGTCATGCGAGACACCTTACGGAGCAGCAGCGTTGGCAGGTCATCGCGTACATGCGGACCTTTGGTCAATCAACTATGTAATAACGTATGGATTGTTCCTGGCGGAAGCCGTGCCGCCCTCAAAGAGCAATGTCGGCACCGTTGGCGAAACCGTATTGAATTCAAAAGGAGGACATCATGAGGAAATTGCTGGGCACCATGCTGGCGCTAGCGACGATTTTTGTCAGCCTGGCCATTCTGATTCCACCTAATCCCGCTTCAGCGGTCCCATCTTTTTCCCGGCTACATGGCTTGCCATGTAATGAATGCCATTCCGCGTTCCCTCGCCTGAATCCGTTTGGAAAGGACTATAAGCAGCGTGGGTATCGCCTTCCCGGAGAAGATGGCAAATTTATTTGGGACCAGAGCACTCTTCCGATTTCAGCACTGGCCGTGGGGCGGTTGCGGATCAGCCATCAGGACGACCCCGTCACCGAGGCACGGCTAAGTACCAAAAGTGCGTTTGAGATCGAAGAAGTCGAGCTGATGGTTGCCGGTACTGCTGCGCCCAAAGTGGGGTACTTGTTGGAGTTTGCACAAGAAGTGGCCGATGGTGAGGAATTTGGCACGGAACAAGCCTGGATCCAATTTAGCGATCTGTTACCAGGGAGCCTCCTCAATCTTCGTGGAGGAATGATGCTGAATGAAAATTACTATCTCTCCCAGAAACGGCGACTCACCTTTCAACGTTATCTTTCCCCTATCACCTTTAATGTCACCGGCGTGGAGTTGAATGGAGAATGGAGACGACTGCGATACGCCGGAGGAATCGTCAACGATGAGCGAGACTCCGGTGCTAATACTCCAGCCGTTAACTTGGATAAGAAGCTAGCGGGATACTATCTTTGGTCAACCTATACCATTGCGGATCAGGTTCTTGGGATTCGCTACATTAATACGAAAAACAATTCCGACAATCCTTCTCCCGTCATCGATGGCCGAACACGGCAGCAACTCGATGTAACTATGAATCTTTGGCATGGTCCTCTCGAACTCATTCTTGGGTATTTTCATAATTGGGATATCGGGGGAGTGAACGGACAGCAACGACGAAACTATTTAGTGGAAACTATTTTCGAAGTGGTTCCGGAAAAACTGTTTCTTGATGGTCGGTTCGAATTGCAAGATACCGCATTTGTAACGGGAGGTCCCAATAACCCAGCCACCGCCAATGGCACGCAAGTTTCGGTGAATGCGACATACTACCTCCAACCGAATATACGGCTGATCGCCGAATTCGACAAAGTGAGCGGCGAGGGAACGGGGATTTATGGGTTTCCTGGTCCCAACAGTAGCGCGACGAATAGCGAAGAGCGGTACATGCTTGGGTTTCAGATCGGCCTGTAATGTGACGCCTAGGCAAGGGGCCTCATAGGGCCTGGCTTATTCAAACGGGTTATTGGAAGGCCTCCAGAATCTCTTCGCGCTTTTTCCGATACTCGTGTTCACTGATCAGGCCTTGCTGATGCCATGCTTTGAGGTGACGAAGCTTCTCCTCAGGCGTGAATGGGGGAGAGGAAGGCAGAGAATCAGAATCGGCGTTGAGAGGGAGGCCAGGGACTGGGGAATGAGTCAACAAAGCTTTGTAATGGATCGAAACTGTGGGCGCGGAGGGCTTCCCTGGGAGAAATTCCGAAGTGGCGGTTGGCGTGAGGATCGTTTGAGAGGGACCGGCCACAAAGTGGAAATCGGGATCACTCAGCGGTGTGAGGGGATTTTCTTGGACTTGCATTCGCTTCCGTTCCGATGTCATGGGCGTCTCTACATGAGTGAGGATAACCGTGAGTTGCTCCCCTTTGACAAAAAGGCCCCCAGAAGTGATGACCGGTATGCCATCTTCTCGGGGGCGGTTCAGAACAAACACCACGATTTCCTCAGGCTGTGCTTTGGCAAAGGCTGTCTTTATTTGAGGAACAAGAAGCTCCCTGATGTCAGGGGGGAAGACAGACTGGGGTATGGCGTCCTGTCGGAAGACATAGTAATCAAGAAAACTCACCTCCCTTTGGATGTTCAGGGACTGCAAGATCGATTGAAGATCTTGCACCGTGAAGGTAATGGGATGGTTGTTGGCCGCACTGTGTTTCTTGGCCTTATACAAGGGGCTATGGAGTTGTACAAGTAGAATTGGGTCTTGGTAGACCGGTCGAGAAAATATGGGTGTGCCGGCACAGCCGGTTAGCAACAAAACGATGAATACCACGAAACTGACAGAGCCCTTCTTCAAGCTTTTACGGTGGGGACCTACGAGAAATTTCATGAGTCAAATTATAGGTAGAGCAATAGGCAAGAGCAATCGCAGTAGGCAAAGGAGCCAAAGCTGCCCTACACGCACATGAATATTTGTTAAATGTTGGACCCCGGAAGGTAAAAGAATAAAACTTTTTATGAGAATGTATAACAAGGGGAATGTGAAATGATCGAATTCCTTCAAGAAAATGTGTTTTTTATTATCGTGGCGGTTCTGATGTTCTGGTGTCATTTTTCACATCATAGCCATGGAGGACAGGGTGAGAAAAATCCTCCTGATGGGAGCAGCCGGAAATGAGAACCCTAAACATTTTTGTCGTGACATGGTCTTTAGCGATTTTCTGCGCCCTCTCGTTCACTATCTGCGTGATCTATGGTCTTCTGACGCCCCATAGTCTGCACATGCATGAATTTTTAGAAATGGTGCTTCCTGCTTATGAGTGGGGGAGTTTTCCATTATTTTTTGTGGGACTTGTGGAAAGTTTTTTGTATGGAGCCTATGCAGGCTTGGTGTATGTCCCCCTTTATAACTTTTTCCTTAAAAGATGGGGCTCTCGTTAAGGCGACCGGGAATAGGAATTGGGCGAAGGGAGGGAAAAGAAATTTCCCAAACCGGTTTTAAAGGAACAAGTGAAATGAGTGAACACCTGCAAGGGAATGACGGAGAAACATAATGCACAATGACGCATCGGCTGGAGGAACATGGGAACTCACCGCGGTTATGGTGATCATCGCGTCCTGGATTTTATACCGATACGTGGCCCCGCAGCGCTGGCGGGAATGGACGCGTGCTGGGCTGATTCAGGCCTTCATTATCGCGTTGTATGCGGAAATGTATGGGTTTCCGCTGACCATTTATTTGCTGAGCGGGTTTCTGGGGTTTGATATCCCTTGGCTGCATCAAAGCGGTCATTTGTGGGCCACACTGTTTGGGTGGGGGCATACTGGGGCCATGCTGGAAATGTTATTTGGGTATGCCATCGTCTTTTTTGGAATTTCATTATTAATTGAAGGCTGGCGTGAAGTCTATCAGGCCACACAAGCTAAGCGACTCGCGACAAGTGGACTTTATGGATTGATCAGGCATCCTCAGTATACCGGGATCTTCCTGGCGGTCTTTGGACAACTCATTCACTGGCCAACGATTCCAACTGTCGCGTTATTTCCGATTGTCGTGTGGGCCTATTACCGACTAGCTAAGAAGGAAGAAGAAGAAATGATTGAAATGTTTGGCGCAGAATACAGGAATTATCAAAAGTCCGTTCCAATGTTTTTTCCGAGCATGGTTAATTTGAAGCGTTTCCTTGGTTTCCAGCCTATTTATTAGTGGGAGTGCTAATTAGAGACACAAAAGAAAAATGTACCCATGAAAAACCAAAAATGCATTCTCGTTGTCGACGATGATAAGGACATTCTCTTATTTTTGGAGGACCGTCTAAATGCCATGGGCTACGATGTTCTCATAGCTGGCAATGGAAAGGAAGGGCTTGAAGTTCTTCACGGTCAATCCGTCGATGGTGTGTTATTGGATTTAAATATGCCGATCATGGGAGGCATGACCATGCTGGAAAAATTAGGAAACTCATCCCCAAGACCGCCCGTGATCGTCATGTCGGCTAATGCCCATCGATCGGAACTGCTCGAAGCAATATCAAAGGGAGCCCTGGACTTTCTCATCAAACCGATAGGCCAGGATGAGTTGGCCAGGAAATGTTGGCGACTATTTCAATAAGTCTAGAAAGACAAGATGAAACTGCAGTTCCAAGAGAAAATTTCAATGTATTCTTATTTTCCCATGAGAATTTGAAAAAGGAGGAGACAGAGGTGCCCAGGATCCCGAATGATATCAACATATTGTTTTTGAAAAACATTTTTCATCCCTCAGATTTTACTGAGGAAAGTGAGGTCGCTTTCGCCCACGCACTGAAAATCGCGTTAGCTGAAAAAGCCAACTTAAACGTCTTTCATGTACACCAACAACGGGATGATGAAGAGTGGACAGAATTTCCTAGTGTTCGGAATCTCTTGGTTCGTTGGAATCTTCTATCAGAGGGAATTTCACGTGATGAGGTGAAAAAACTTGGTTTAGGAGTCCGGAAAATTCAAAGTTTTAAGAAGGATCCTGTCAAGTCGATTGTACAGTACTTGGAAAAACATAAAATGGATCTCATTATTTTAGCCACCCATCAGCAGCAAGGAATTGACAGGTGGTTGCACCAAGCCATAGCCGAACCTGTTGCTCGTGACTCAAGACAAATGACCCTCTTCATCCCTCAGGGGAAAAAGGGTTTTGTATCCCTTAAAGACGGAGAGATAAGCTTACGACGAATTCTTATACCTGTTGACCAACATCCACCTCCTCAAGCTGCTATTGATGCAGCCTCTGGTCTTGTACACTCCTTAGATGGCAATGGAACGGAATTTACGATCCTTCATGTCGGTTCCCATCACACTCTTCCGTCTTATTACTTTTCGAAGGGTCACAATTGGAAATGGGAAACTATGGTTGATTCTGGGAGTGTGGTGGAACGACTCCTCAAAAATGCTGAGGACCGTTCCCCTGACCTTATCGTCATGGCGACCCAGGGACATCAAGGATTTTTGGATGCTCTTCGCGGGAGTACGACCGAGCAAGTTTTACGGCAGGCCCCCTGTCCCATCCTTGCGGTTCCAGTTGAGTAAAATGGGGAGTTTAATAGTTAAGAAATAATGAAAAACGAGACGAGGTGTTATTAAATCGTATTTTCCTTAATACCCATACGTTCATTAGAAAACTGTCAGGTTATTCCTTAGCCGTGTTGACCTAATAATTGGAGGCAAGCATGGCTAAGGAGCAAGAAAGGGATCGAGTGTGTGGGATGTGGATCGACGTGAAGGGATGTGAAGGGCGACGCAAAGATTGAATGATCAGGGAAAGGACTCGAACGATATGAATATGGTCAAGGACCCGGTTTGCGGCATGATGGTGGACCAAGATAAAAGTCTTACGATGGTCTATCAAGGAGAAGCCTTGTATTTCTGTTCCGAACTTTGCAGGAATGCCTTCTTAGAAAATCCTGAAAGTTTTGTGGATCGGCTGGGGTCTTCCATCTCTGATTTGGGAGAACGCTCTCGACGTATTGCGTATTTCTCGATGGAGGTGGGAGTGGATTTCAACATGCCCATTTATAGTGGGGGTTTGGGGGTCTTGGCTGGTGATACCTTAAAGTCTTGTGCAGACCTTAAAGTTCCAACCGTAGGAGTCAGCTTGCTGTATGCCCACGGGTATTTCGACCAGAAACTAGATGAACGGGGCAATCAGCAAGAACTGCCCGTGACATGGGATCCCTCTCGCTTCGCTCGTCCTCTTCCCGTGACGACTCAAGTGCCTATCGAAGGACAAATAGTTATCGTTCGTGCCTGGCAATATGACATTGTCGGCTCCACCGGCTTTACGGTTCCTCTCATTCTTCTTGATACCAACGTGAATGGAAATTCAGTGTCTGATCGAGAGTTGACAACATGGCTCTATGGTGGGGACAAACGGTATCGGATAGCCCAGGAAATCGTGTTGGGCCTTGGAGGCGTGCGTATGCTTCGAGCGTTAGGATATACAGAACTCGAGCGTTTCCACATGAATGAAGGACACGCAGCCTTTCTGGTCTTAAAGCTTTTGGAGGAACATGGAAATCAAGGATCGTCGGAATGGGATTTTTCTGGTATTCGCAATAAATGTATTTTTACCACCCACACCCCTGTTCCTGCTGGCCACGACCAGTTTTCCTACGATCTCGTGACGCAGGTGTTGCGGGAACCCCTGCCTTTGGAACTCATTCAAATGCTCGGGGGAAAAGACCAGCTGAATATGACGTATCTTGCCTTGAACATGAGCGCCTACGTCAATGGTGTGGCCAAGAGGCATGGAGAAGTGTCCCAAGAGATGTTCCCGGGTTACTCAATCGATTCCATTACCAATGGGGTTCACTCCGTCACATGGACCTGTGAGAGTTTCAAAGCCTTGTATGATCGGTACATCCCAGGATGGATGAAGGACCCGTTTGCTCTTCGGCATGCGATTAGCATCCCGAAACAAGAAGTTTGGAATGCTCATGTGGAAGCCAAAGCTCGGCTCATTGAGGAAGTCAACCGTCGCACCCAATTGTCATTCAATAACGATGTGCTGACCCTGGGCTTCGCACGAAGAGCGACGCCATACAAACGAGCCGATCTAATCTTTTTCGATCCTGACGAGTTAGCGGACATTGCCAGGACCGTCGGACCGATTCAACTCATCTTCGGGGGCAAAGCACATCCCCGGGATGAAGGGGGAAAGGATATGATTCGGCGGGTGGTCCGGTTTGCGCGGCAACTCAAGAACGAGGTGTCAATCGCCTATCTTGAGAATTATGACATCGCGTTAGCCAAACTCATCACTTCGGGCGTTGACCTCTGGCTGAACACCCCCCATCGACCCTTGGAAGCATCAGGTACTTCGGGAATGAAAGCCGTTCATAACGGGATACCGAATTTCAGTGTGCTAGACGGATGGTGGATTGAAGGCCACATCGAGGGTGTGACGGGTTGGTCCATCGGCCCGACAACAGGATCTCCGGCGCAATCGGAAACAGGGGATCTAGAAGATGCTGAGGAACTGTATCAGAAACTGCGCACCGTGATCGTGCCCATGTTTTACCAAGACCGGGACCAATGGATTGATGTGATGCGCCAATCCATAGCCTTCAACGCGTCGTTTTTTAACACGCATCGAATGGTTCAGCAGTATGCCGTCAATGCCTATGTATGAATACGGTATTCAAATTGAGAGGGTCTTTCTCCCACGCGCATATAAAGCTAGCAACTTGTGGCCCTCAAGTTGGTCGTGAATTTAAAAGGGAGGGACAATCAACTACTTAGGGGGTGGAACATGAAGAACAGATCAAGCTGGAACATGTTAGCGGGAGTCGTAATGGTTACCATACTGGTTGGCTGTGCGACCGTTTCCGTTCCACCCAGCCAGATGGTGCAACAAAACGATCATGCAGGACTGGCCGCGTGGTACGAACAAGAAGCG
Source organism: Nitrospirales bacterium (assembly GCA_021603905.1). Classification (GTDB taxonomy): domain Bacteria; phylum Nitrospirota; class Nitrospiria; order Nitrospirales; family UBA8639; genus JAGQKC01. The sequence goes on along the minus strand of BQIU01000004.1, from coordinate 67,235 downwards.
GGTAATCTTCGCGCACGGGCTGAAGAAATGAGACAAATGGCCAAAAGCTACGAGCAGCGAATGACCAAGCCAAAACAAAAGTCCGCGCTTGTTCAACACTGCCGCAATTTGTCGGAGAGATACTCCAAAGCAGCCGAAGAGGCACAGGCCCTGGCGACACTGCATACAGAACAGCAAATGGGGCAATGAGGAATTTTCAATGCATGTAAATTGCCTTTTAAAATTTCCCTTCCTCGCGAGGGAAAGGGCGACGTGGTCGAACACCACGCCTCAGCGGTTTACCCGAGGGTGAAAGAGCATCGCAGTTGTACGATGAGTGAATGGAAGTTCCCAAATGGCGTACCGTGTCTTCTGGCTACAATCGTACGTTATGCAGGGGTCGAAAGACCACCGATGGATTCTGAAGCCTGGTGACTGTGGTCATATAAGTCGGGTAGTTCCGGTAGAGGTTGAACGGGACCTTAAGGATGACGAAATGAATAGCAAAGACCATCTGTTTCGATTTGAGCGGAGAGCTGGGCTCCTGATGATTGGCGCAATGGCGTTGGCACTTGTAGCGGCCAATTCGCCTCTTCAGCCAATTTATCAAATAATCCACCATACACCTGTTCACGTTAGGTTTGGTTCATTAATCATTGATGAGCCACTGGTTGTCTGGATCAACGAAGGGCTCATGGTTATTTTTTTTCTGTTGGTTGGCCTGGAAATCAAGCGAGAACTGCTCGAAGGGCAACTCAGGACTCCGGCTCTCTTCGCCCTTCCGGGCCTCGCGGCTTTCGGAGGGATGGCTCTTCCTGCGGTCATCTACACAACCATCAATTGGACTGATCCCATGTTACTGCGTGGGTGGGCGATTCCAACCGCAACCGACATCGTACTTGCCCTTGGAATTTTGTCATTTTTCAATGCCCGAATACCTCATAGTCTTAAGGTCTTTCTCATGGCCGTTGCTGTTTTTGATGATATTGGAGCCGTCTTCATCATTGGACTTTTCTATGGTCAAGAACTGGCTCTTTTTCCATTAACTCTAGCGGCAATTGGGGGAGCAGCATTAGTGGGCCTCAATATGTTTAATATTGTCAGACCTGCTGCTTACGTGTTCGTTGGATTATTTCTCTGGGTTTCGACGTTGAAGGCCGGGATTGAGCCAGCGTTGGTTGGCGTGCTTATCGGACTAGCGGTTCCATTCCGCATCCCAGGGCGAGCAGACTATTCTCCACTTGGTGAAACGGAGAGGCAATTGCGACCTTGGGGGTATTTGTGCGTCGTTCCCTTATTTGCTTTCTTTAACTCGGGTGTCTCTTTTTCTGGTGCGCAGGTTGAGACGCTCTTCAACAAGTCATCGGCTGGAATCATGACGGGGTTATTTCTTGGAAAGCAACTCGGAATATTTGTTGCCGCATGGGTTGCCGTGAAACTGAGATTGGCACAGCTACCTGATGAAATACGTTGGTCGCAGCTCTATGGAGTCGCGTTGTTGGGAGGGATTGGCTTCACGATGAGCCTGTTTGTTTCTTCGCTGGCATTCACAGAACCTAGTCTTATCCAATCTTCCAGATTCGCGATCCTAACAGGTTCAGCCTTATCAGCTGTAACAGGAATGTTTGTCCTTTACCGTTCGACCATGAGAAGAAATGATAGATACGTACAAGCCTGCTAAGAGTACACCGATATTCTTTTTGTGGGTTCATTTGATCCGCGCATGAAATTTGTGGCTTGATTTTTATAGAGAGAGTTCTTTGAAGAACATTTTGATCAAAAGGATATTTTAACGTTGAGTCAAGACCTGTATCGGCACACACGAATCCTGGACATTGTGGGGGATATCGTTCGTGTCCGTGCACCCAATATTCCCTTGGGAGAACTCGGGATCGTCGAGAATGTTAACGGCGAACGATCTATGGCTTATGTGATTGAACTGAATAGAGAAGTCGCCAGTTTACAATTGTTCGCTGGGACTAAAGGTTACTCGACGGGATCAACCGTGCGATTTCTGGGCAACCCCATGCAAGTCACGTATTCTCCAAATATTCTGGGACGAATTTTTCGAGGATCTGGGGACCCTATTGATTCGGGGCCGGATCTTTGGTCTGAGCCCAAAATCGATATCGCTGGCCCAACCGTCAATCCGATTATGCGCGTGATGCCTCAAACCATGATTCACACGCATATTCCGATGATTGATCTGTTTAACAGCTTGGTGGAAAGTCAAAAAATCCCCATTTTTACCATTCCTGGCGAACCACATAATGAACTACTGGCTCGTATTGGATTTCAAGCAGATGCAGATGTCGTGGTCTTTGGCGGCTTAGGGCTGATCTTCGACGATTTTTATTTTTTCCGATCGACTTTTGAGGAACGAGGGGTTTTCCATCGAACCGTGATGTTTGTCAATTTAGCCTCCGACCCGATAGTTGAACGATTGCTTGTTCCAGATATGGCTTTAGCCGTTGCTGAACGGTTTGCTGTGGAAGAAGGAAAACGGGTCCTAGTGTTGCTTACCGATATGACAGCTTATGCGGATGCCATGAAGGAAATTGGGCTTGCTTTAGAGCATATACCCTCAAATCGCGGATATTTGGGCGATCTCTATACTCAGCTTGCCAAACGGTATGAAAAAGCTTGCGATTTCAAAGGAGCCGGGTCCGTAACCATTCTTACGGTGACCACCATGCCTGGAAATGATGTCACTCATCCCGTACCGGATAACACAGGGTACATCACTGAGGGACAGTTTTATCTTCATGATCGAATGATTGATCCCTTTGGCTCTTTATCGCGCTTAAAACAACGGGTCATCGGCAAAGTCACTCGAGATGATCATGCTCAAATCATGAATACCATGATTCGCCTATACGCAGGAGCCCAGGAGGCAGCCCAAAAACAGGCCATGGCCTTCGATCTCTCTCCCTTCGATGAGAAACTTTTAAAGTTTGGTCGGCTGTTTCGTGAACGGTTTATGGATATCAATGTTTCTCTTCCCATTGACAAGGCCCTGGACCTCTGTTGGGAAACCTTAAGCGAGTGTTTTGAACCTCAGGAATTGCTCATGAAACAAACACTCATCGACAAATATTTTCTTCCTCAGAAAAAGAGCACCCAAACAAAGTAGGCTATCGATGGCACGACTGGCACTCAATAAGACTGAACTACACAAGCAGAGACAACAGCTAAATATTTTCCAACAGTTTCTTCCCTCGCTGGATCTCAAACGGCAACATCTTATGGCCCTCATCGCCGCTAGCAAGGACTTGATAGGAGAGAAAAAGGCGCAACTCGCAAATTTCATTACCAAATCAGGTGAACTCCTTCCCATGGTGGCCAATCAGGAAATTGATTTATCGGGGTTATTGAAAGTTCAGGACATTACGCTTGGGGAAGAAAATATATTGGGCGTGAAACTGCCAGTCCTCCTGAACGTGGATTGGCACTTCCGAGAATATGCTTTACTGGCGAAACCTCATTGGGTGGATGTGTTGGTTGTGCAGCTTCGTCAGGTAGCCGAATTAAAGATCCAAATTCAAGTAGAAGAAGAACGAAGACGGCGTCTCGATAGTGCGACCCGACGAACTGCCCAGCGGGTAAACCTGTTTGAGAAAGTGATGATCCCTTACACGAGGCATCATATAAAGAAAATACAAATCTTTTTGGCAGACACCGAGCGTGGGAATGTTGTTCGCTCCAAGATCGCCAAAGGAAAGCATCTTCGAAAAGGATACATATAACGCGGTGGAGGCGGGTAACCTTGAGCATTGTCTCTTTAAAAAAAGTCACATTTTACGGCCTGCTTAAGGAAAAGGTGTGCCGTCTGGCTGAACTCCAGGAGCATGGATGTCTTCACCTAATCCCCTTAGAGCCCAGAGGGGATAAAGAAGAATTTGTGTATTCCTCTCTACAAGCTCGAAATACCTTAAAATTTCTTCTTTCGTGTCCTGAGCGACGGAGACAGGTCCACAACCCTGCTGAATTCGACGCCTCCCGTATAGAAGGGGAAGCTTTAGATATTCAGGCTCAAATGCAATCCTTACAGGCAGAGCGGGATTCCCTCGTCCCTAAGATTCGAACTCTTCAACCTTGGGGGAACTTCTCTATCCCCCCGCCGGACAGCCTTGGGAATTTCAGAATGTGGTTTTACGTCATTCCCCACTATCAAATGAAACAGATGCAAGACACCACCCATATTTGGCAAGAGGTTAACCATGATAACCGTTTTAGCTATGTGGTAGTGGTGGCGAAAGAGGAACCACTCAATCTACCTGGCAGTCGAGCTGATCTTGGGGAGCAGTCGTTATTGAACTTAGAAACCAGACTTGAAGAAATCGAAGTGGAATTAGATGACCTGTGGGCTCAACGATTGAGTCTTACTCGATGGCTTGATTTGTTTGTCCAAAATCTGAATCAGCTTGAGGACAAAGCGTTGCTTGAGAGCGCTCTCAAGCAAACCTACGATGCAGACCCAATTTTTGTATGCCAAGCATGGACGCCTCAATCTGACCTTTCCCGACTTCAAGCCTATGCCCGTACCCATAGTCTGGCGATGGTCGTCAAAAATCCAGACTCTCGTGACACCCCTCCGACGTTCATTGCAAACCCGGAACTGGTCAGTGCCGGAAAAGATTTGGTCTCCTTTTACATAACTCCTGGATATCGCTCATGGGATCCATCCACGATTGTTTTTATTTCGTTTGCAGTCTTTTTTGCCATGATCCTTTCTGATGCAGGATATGCCGCTTTACTGGGATTATTTCTTCTTTTTATGTGGAGAAGTCTCACCCGAACGCCAACAAGTCTCAAATATCGCAACTTATTTTTGGCATTAGTTCTCACCTCGACAGTTTGGGGGATTTTGGCCGGCAGCTACTTTGGAATCCAGCCTGGTCCTGAAACATTGTTGGCTAAGCTAAAAATATTCGATGTCAGTAACTCCGAAAATATGATCCTCTTATCCATATTGATGGGCGTCGTTCATGTCCTGATGGCTAACCTCGTAGAGGCCTATCGCAACAGAAGGAGTCAGGAAGCCTTCTCACGGGTTGGTTGGGTCCTTCTCATTTTGGGGGCTACCGGCTTTTGGTTAAGTTCCCAAAAAGTGCTTCCCCCAAATTGGGAAGCCATAAGTCCTTGGATCATGGCGGGAGGAGGTCTCAGCATTCTCCTGTTTAAAAACCCTCACCCGAAACTTTCGAAACGTCTTTGGGGTGGTCTTTTAGAACTAGCCCGTCTGCCAAATGCCTTTGGAGATATCCTCAGCTACCTCCGCCTCTTCGCCCTAGGATTAGCGAGTGCATCGTTAGCCATGGCCTTTAACAATCTGGCGGTCGAGGCTGCCAGAACTTTTCATGGCTTTGGGATGCTGATAGCCCTTTTTATATTAGTTTTGGGTCATGGGCTGAATTTTTCACTTGCCATCGTCAGTGGCTTTGTTCACGGATTACGCTTGAACTTTATTGAATTTTTTAATTGGAGCCTTTCGGAAGAAGGTTATCCTTTTCGAGCCTTTGCAAAAAAGGAGGAGCCAAGGTGGAGCAAATCATCCTCATTCTAGGCTGGATTGGCATTTATAGCCCAATGGCCCTTGGAGCGATTGGCAGCATTGTTGGATGCGCTCATGCGGGACAGGCTGCGTGCGGAGCACTCCTGGAAACAGAAAGTGGCCATGGCCGCTTCATAGGGGTATCGGCCATGCCATCGTCTCAAACTGTTTATGGAATTGTGGTGATGCTTTCTCTCAACCGAACGGTCACCGTTGAAACTGCGCCAGGTCTCTTTGGAATTGGGGTTCTCGCCGGGCTCGCATTAATGATGAGCGCCATCCATCAGGGGAACTGCTGTGCCTCCTCCATCAATGTGGCAAAGACGAAATCCGAAATCTTTGGAATTTCCATCGCACCGGCAGCAGTGGTAGAGGGATTTGCAGTCTTTGCCTTTGTGTTTGCTTTACTATTAGGTGCTGGAGTGCCGTTAAGCTGAAGGAAGGATTAGAGGTCAAGGATGTCTGAAGAACCACAATCGGCTCAAGGGGTCGAGCAATTTATTCAACAATTGCGAGACGAAGGTGTCGAAGCTGGCCAGCGAGAAGCTGACCGACTCTTAGACGAAGCGCGGAAGATGGCTTTAGAGATTGTCGAAAAGGCCAACCGTGAAGCAGACGAAATTAAAGGCGAGATCAAAAAGGATGTTGAACAAGACAAAGCGTCTGCTGAAGCAGCGTTGCAACTCGCGTTTCGGGACACGGTGTTGCGTCTGAAATCAGAAATCACGTCCCGATTTGCAGCCCAAGTCAAAAATTTGGTGCATGAGACAATGCACAACAGAGAAAATCTTCGTGAGCTTATTTTAGAAGTAGTCCGCCACATCCTGACAAAGAAAACTGAAAACCAACCAATGGAGATTTTGATTTCCCCAGAGTTATTGAGTGGTGATGAAGTCTCTCAACAGTCTGATGAATCTCAAACAGACCCTCTTTCCAACCTTATCCGACAACTCTCAAGCGACATGCTGCGCCAAGAAATTGAGATAAAGCCTAGTGGTGACCAAGAAAAGGGAATCCGAATTCGGCTCATCGACAAAGATTTAGAAATTGAACTGACTGAACAGACCATCTCTGACCTTCTTTTAAGACATGTACTCCCACGATTTCGGGCGAGGCTTGAGGGATTGGTGAGATAAGAGGACGGAAAAGTGAATCCGAGACAACACACATACTATACACTCATTGCGAGTCTTCCATTTTTGCCACGCTTTGATAAGGCCAGAAGGTTGCCAATAACCTTGGAACGCTTGGAGGCTCGAATGAGTATGTTGGTTCAGGAAGATGCTGAAGCCGCCAGGGTTGCAATGAACTTTTTGTGGTGGGAGCGGCAGCCTGTTGATCGAACGGACAAAGAAGTCATTTCTTTTTACAAACACATCATGACTTTCGTTCACCAACCCACCCTGAGAAACATTATCGAGTTTCAAATGACTTTACGAACCATTCTTGCTGCCTTGCGCCGGCGCCATCGAAATTTTTCTATCCCTTCGAGAGGAACGCCGTGGGGAATTGCACCGTGGGTGGGCCATATTGAACGAAACTGGAATGACGAAAATTTCAAACTTCCGCCCCTGTTCCCCTGGGTTACTGAAGTACGGCACCTTCTCGAAACTGAAGAAACGCTGGAGTTGCAAAAATGCATTATGCACTTGTCTTGGAATTATTTGGACCAGTTAACAGAGGGACAATACTTTACCTTCGATGTGTTCCTGACCTATTTATTCAAATGGGATCTCCTAAACCGATGGGTACTGTATAACAAACACAACGCCATCAGTCGCTTCGAAAAATTAACGATGGAGACTCTCGGTGAATACAACCGGGTTTTTGCCTGATTTGGCCGCCAAGCACCCCAGTCCTCTTACTCGTCATGCTGAGGTTATCAGTGTTCGAGAAAACCTCGTGACCATTGAGGCCCAAGCAAGCCACATCATGAAAAACGAGGTCGCTTATGTCTGCGTAAGGGACGAGCGTCTCAAAGCCGAAGTCCTACGAGTTCATGGTACGACGGCGGATTTGCAAGTGTACGAAGAAACTCGGGGCATTGCCGTTGGTCAACGTGTTGAACTCACAGGCGAAATGTTGTCTGTCACGTTGAGCCCAGGCCTCCTCGGACAAGTATTTGATGGACTTCAAAATCCCCTGCCGGTGCTTGCGCAACAGCATGGGTTTTTTCTACCTCGTGGAATCTATGCCCACCCCGTTGATCTTCACCGAAAATGGACGTTCACGCCCATGGCCAATATTGGTGACACCCTTCGGGCAGGGGAGGTGATCGGAACCGTTCAAGAAGGGCGATTCACCCATAAAATCATGGTTCCCTTTAACGAGATGGGCCCTGTGACCGTGACTTGGATCCATGAAGGTAATTTCACCGCGAACACTCCGGTAGCTCAAATCTCCAGAATTGATGGCAGGAATCATGATGTCACAATGATTCAGCGATGGCCTATTCGCAAGTCTCTGCCAGAAGCCCTACTCCGAAAACAATTAGTGGAGCGCCTGTATCCATCCGAACCTCTTATGACAAGCATTCGTCTAATCGACACTTTTTTCCCAGTAGCTCGTGGAGGAACGGCCTGTATTCCAGGTCCTTTTGGTGCAGGCAAAACCGTCTTGCAAAGCTTAATTGCTCGATTTTCTAATATTGACATCGTCATTATCGTTGCCTGTGGTGAGCGAGCCGGTGAGGTTGTCGAAACGATTACGGAATTCCCGAACTTGGTGGACCCCCGAACCGGCGGATCCCTCATGGATCGGACCATTATTATTTGTAACACCTCATCCATGCCCGTTGCCGCAAGAGAATCTTCCATTTATACGGGAATGACATTAGGAGAGTATTTTCGGCAGATGGGATACCACGTCCTGGTCATTGCAGATTCAACATCGCGGTGGGCACAAGCTATACGTGAAACGTCGGGCCGAATGGAAGAAATTCCGGGGGAAGAAGCGTTCCCGGCATATCTAGACTCAAACATAAAAGCGATTTATGAGCGAGCCGGCGTCATCAGATGCCCAGATGGGTCAATTGGGAGTTTAACCATGATAGGAACAGTCTCACCGGCCGGTGGAAATTTCGAAGAACCTGTCACCCAATCAACCCTTTCTACCGTCAAAACTTTTTTGGGGTTATCTTCCGATCGTGCCTACCGCCGTTTTTACCCAGCCGTCGATCCTCTCATTTCTTGGTCACGTTATTCAAAACAACTTCAACCTTGGTATGAGGCTCACTTGGATGCAGCGTGGTCCGACCACGTTCAGGCCAGCCTGGACCTTCTGAAACGGGGAGATGCGGTGTATCAGATGATGCAGGTGACAGGGGAAGAAGGCATTACGCTGGAGGATTATGTAACTTGGCAAAAGGCCAAATTCCTCGACATGGTGTATGTGCAACAGGATGCCTTCGACGAAGTGGATAGCTCCACCCCCCTTGATCGACAAAAAGGAAGCTTTCAATTCATTAGGTCGCTGCTCGAAAAAGACTATCAATTTGCAGGTCGGGATGAAGCCCGAGACTTTTTTACACGATTGACCGACCTCTACAAGAATTTAAATTACAGCCACCCGACTTCAGATGAGTACACGCGTTACCAGCAAGCTATCGAAACGCTTGCTAATCAATTCTTATTCTTAAGGACCAAAGAATAATCAGTCAGTGACCATCGCTATCGAGCAGAAAATTTGAAAAGATTGAACGCCTTATTAAAGTCCGGGAATAATGGCAAAGGCAAACCCCACTCAACACTCAACTTATTCTTTATTACAAACAGGAACCGAGGTTTTGGTGTGCCTAGTGAACAAGACAAAATTCTGGTCGCGGGAGGCTATGGTCAGGTTGGTCGTGTGATTGCGCATGAGCTTTCCTCTCAATTCCCTGGCCAGGTGATTGTCGCGGGTCGGAGTCGAGCCAACGCTGAAGCTTTAGCAACCGAACTTGGTCATGGGACTCAAGCAAGTCAGATCAATGTCTATGACTCTGGAATGTTGGATGAAATTCTAGACGATGTTTGTCTTGTCATTATGTGTTTGGATCAACGGGAGATATCTTTTGTCAGGACTTGTCTGGAATTGGGCATCAATTATATTGACCTCTCTGCCCAGTATGACTTCTTAAAAAAAGTTGGAAGTCTAGATACGACTGCTAAAGAACACGGCGCAACTGCCCTCCTTAGTGTCGGCTTAGCCCCGGGATTGTCAAATTTGTTAGCGGCATATGCTAAGAGGCAGTTTGACGACCTCACTCACTTAGACATTTTCATTATGCTTGGGCTTGGGGACGTTCATGGCCATGCCGCGATTGCCTGGCTTATTGACAATCTGGATGCGGAATTCTTTGTGCATGATGGTGGAGTGCCATTGAGGGTGAAAAGCTTTCATGAGAGCAGAGCATGTCACTTTCCGGGAATTTCAGAGAAGCAGACGGCTTTTCGGTTTAATTTCTCCGATCAACACGTCATTCCTCAAACACTGAGGATTCCATCCGTATCGACATGGCTATGTTTTGATTCTTCATTTGTCACACGACGTATTTCTATGTTGGCAAAGAGAGGACTTGGGAGATTGGCGCGCCTTAAAATCTTGCGGGTGTTGACGATAAATCTGCTCTCAAAGTTTCGAATGGGTTCAGATATCTGTACGGTCATGGTGCAAGCTCATGGGCCTATTAATGGCGAGCAAACTCTTCGGGAATACAATGTCACTGGACATGGTGAAGCTAAGCTGACTGGATTCGTTGCTGCAGAGGCAGCCCAACTCGTGATGCGAGGGGGGTTGGCTAAAGGTGTTTTTCACCTTGAGCAGCTGGTAAACCCTGGTGATTTTTTTCACCAGCTTAGTACCGTGGACCCACGGTTTAGTTACGATCTCGCTGGGTATGGTTATTCTGGCGTATCAAATTGAGAGTAAAAGTGGATACAAGGAGGGCTTCATGTCTACGACCTGTTCAAAAAAAGAGTTACAGACAATAGACGCCTATTGGCGTGCAGCCAATTATTTATCCGTGGGGCAGATCTATCTCCTCGATAATCCTCTACTCAAAAAACCGTTGACCCTTGAGCATATTAAATCGCGGCTGCTTGGACATTGGGGAACGACGCCAGGGTTAAATTTTCTCTACGTCCATCTGAATCGGGTCATTAAGAAGCATGATCTCAACATGATGTATATTGCCGGTCCCGGGCATGGCGGTCCGGGTTTGGTGGCCAACACTTATTTGGAGGGGACGTACAGCGAAGTGTATCCCAACATCTCCCAGGATGCTGAAGGGATGAAAAAACTCTTCAAGCAGTTTTCTTTCCCTGGGGGAATCCCCAGTCATGTTGCTCCTGAAACCCCCGGATCCATCCACGAGGGAGGGGAACTGGGGTATGCATTGTCGCATGCCTTTGGTGCGGCTTTTGATAATCCCGATTTATTTGTGGCCTGTGTGGTGGGGGATGGTGAAGCGGAAACCGGTCCCTTGGCCACCGCCTGGCATTCCAATAAATTTCTGAATCCGAAATTGGACGGAGCCGTGCTGCCCATTTTGCATCTGAACGGGTACAAAATCGCCAACCCCACTGTGTTGGCTCGAATCAGCCATGACGAATTGAACAGCTTATTTATGGGCTATGGTTATAAGCCGTTTTTTGTTGAAGGGTCCGATCCTGAGACCATGCATCAGGTCATGGCAGACACCCTGGACGAGGTGATGACGGAGATTCATGCCATTCAGCATCGCGCCAGGGAAGAGGGGGAGACCACCCGTCCGTGTTGGCCAATGATCGTTTTGCGAAGCCCCAAGGGTTGGACCGGTCCCAAGGAAGTTGATGGGGAAAAAACCGAGGATTCCTGGCGTTCGCATCAGGTCCCCTTTGCCGAGATGGTGACCAAAAAGGATCATATTCAATTGCTGGAAAAGTGGATGAAGAGTTACAAGCCTGGAGAATTGTTTGACGAGAATGGCCAACTTATTCCAGAACTGGCAGAGCTGGCGCCCAAGGGTGAACGGCGAATGGGCGCGAATCCTCATACCAACGGAGGTTTGCTGCTCAACGATCTCCGGATGCCCGATTTTCAGGACTATGCGGTGGAGGTCTCTAAGCCGGGAACGGTCGTTGCTGAAGCCACGCGAGTGTTGGGAAATTTCCTGCGAGATGTAGTGAAGCGCAATATGGATCATCGGAATTTTCTGGTATTTGGACCGGATGAAACCGCCTCGAACCGGTTGAGTGCACTCTTTGAGGTCACGAAGCGTCGATGGGTGGCCGAAACCAATTCGGAAGACGACAATCTCTCAACGGATGGCCGTGTCTTTGAAATGCTCAGTGAACATACCTGCCAGGGTTGGCTGGAAGGGTATTTGTTGACTGGTCGCCACGGGTTTTTCTCCTGCTATGAAGCGTTCATTCATTTGATCGATTCGATGTTCAACCAACATGCCAAGTGGTTGAAGGTCACGGGGAGTGAGATCCCGTGGCGAAGACCTATTGCGTCCTTGAACTATTTGTTGACCTCCCATGTCTGGCGACAAGATCACAATGGCTTTTCTCACCAAGACCCGGGGTTTATTGATCATGTGGCCAACAAGAAAGCCGAAGTGATCCGAATTTATTTGCCCCCTGATGCCAATAGCTTGTTATTTGTTGCCGATAAATGTCTCCGAAGTCGGAATCTTGTCAATGTCATTGTGGCCGGGAAGCAACCGGGTTTGCAGTATCTCAGCATGGATGCGGCGATCAAACACTGCACGGCTGGTATCGGTATTTGGGAATGGGCCAGTAACGACATTGGCGGAGAACCCGATGTGGTGATGGCCTGTGCCGGAGATACTCCAACACTGGAGACCTTGGCGGCGGTAGACCTTCTCCGCCAGCAGGTTCCCAATCTGAAAGTGCGCGTAGTGAATGTGGTGAATCTGATGAAGCTGCAACCGCAAAATGAGCATCCGCATGGGCTGTCCGACAAGGAGTTCGATACGCTCTTTACGACGGATAAACCGATCATTTTTGCCTTTCATGGGTATCCGTGGCTCATTCATCGGTTGACGTATCGCCGAACCAATCATAGGAATCTTCACGTTCGAGGGTATAAAGAGGAAGGGACAACCACCACGCCTTTCGATATGGTGGTGTTGAACGATCTTGATCGCTTTCATCTGGTGGCCGATGTGATTGATCGTGTGCCGAAGCTCGGGTATCTGGCCGCCTATGCCAAGCAGGCCATTCGCGATAAAAAAATTGATCATAAAATGTACATTGCTAAATATGGTGACGATATGGCGGAAATTAAAAATTGGAAGTGGCCCTATTAGGAATGGATTTCTGTCCTTGCGGAGTTTCCGCAAAGGAACTGACAGGGGGTAATAATGTCCCATTTTATTAAACCCCCTGACAGGATTTTTTCGAAAACAGTTCATGACATGATCAAGGATTCATAACATGATGACCTGTGAGTGCCCCGTTATTACACTCTCCCCGAGGGATTTTGACGCGATTTTATTCGATCTGGACGGCGTTCTGACGAAGACAGCCCGCGTCCATGCCATGGCCTGGAAAAAGCTGTTCGATAGGTTTCTCGAGCAATGGTCGGCAGAGATAGGCGAACCATTCACTCCCTTCGATCTCGATGCGGACTACCGACGCTATGTCGATGGTAAGCCCCGGTATGATGGCGTGACAGCCTTCCTCATGTCGCGAGGGGTCGAACTGCCAGAGGGCACATCTAATGACGGTCCAGAAGTCCAAACCATTCGAGGACTGGGAAATTTGAAAGACCAGTATTTCCTCGAACACCTGAAACAAAACGGCGTCGAGTCTTATGAGGCAGCCATCGCGTTGGTGCGAACGCTTCGGGCTCAAGAGATGAAAACGGCTGTCGTCTCCTCCAGCAACAACTGCGCAGAAGTACTCGAAGTGGCGGGTATCGCCCAGCTATTCGACACTCGAGTGGACGGGATAGACACTACGCGACTCAAGCTTAAAGGCAAGCCGGCACCGGATGCATTCCTTGAAGCCGCACGGCGCCTCGGGACCGAACCCTCGCGGGCCGTTGTCGTGGAAGACGCAATGGCTGGAGTTGAGGCTGGGCGCGCAGGCCAATTCGGCTGTGTCATCGGAGTCGACCGAAGCGGGCACTCGCATGCGCTACGCGAAGCCGGGGCCGATGTCGTCGTGACCAATTTGGGCCAGGTTCAGGTGTCGGTAGAGCCTCCTTCCGCGTGGTCTTTGGTATTCGAAGGTTTTAATCCGCCAGAAGAGGGAACCCGCGAAGCCCTATGTTCCTTGGGGAATGGCTATTTCACGACTCGTGGGGCCGCACCATGGGCAGTGGCGGATGACATTCATTATCCGGGAACGTACCTGGCTGGCGGCTACAATCGTCTGCAGTCCAAGATCAATGGACGAGTGGTTGAGAACGAGGATCTTGTGAATTTTCCCAACTGGCTCGCAATGGAGTTTCGTATTGCCGATCAGCCTTGGTTCACTTTGAAAGCAGTGCAGATACTGTCCTACCGCCAGGAACTTGATCTGAGGCACGGTGTGCTATTGCGGACCATATGCTTTGAGGACGACCAAGGGCGGCGAAGTCGGTTGCAAGAGCGGCGACTGGTCTCGATGCGGGACATGCACCTGGGTGCACTAGAGTTGGCACTGACTGCCGAAAATTGGTCCGAACGCGTCACCGTCCGTTCCGCGATTGAGGGGCGTGTCGTCAACAACGGCGCCAAGTTGTACGGAAACTTTAACAAGAAACATCTAGAGCCGCTGGCAGGTGAGGTCGTGAGCAAGGACACCGTTTCTCTGCTGGTGCGCACCGCCCAGTCACATCTCCATATTGCAGAGGCAGCGCGCACGCAAATATTTCTCCAGGGGAAACTTCTGGAAGTCCCACGCCACAGCATTGAGGAACCAGGATATATTGGGCAAGAGCTGGAAACCGATCTGCAGGCAGGCAATACGCTGGTCCTGGAAAAACTGGCTTCCATGTATACCTCCCGCGATCAGGCCATTTCAGAGTGCGGGCTGGAAGCCCGTAAGGCCCTAGCGCGTGCCGGGAACTTTGCCGCCGTGATGGCGGATCATACTCTGGCCTGGAAGCACGTGTGGCGTCATTTCGACATTCATCTCCAACCAGCCGCTTCCGAGTTTAAATTGAACATCCCCATGCTGCTGCGGTTGAACATGTTCCACTTACTGCAGACGGTTTCACCCAATTCCATCGGACTCGATATTGGCGTACCTCCGCGGGGCTGGACTGGGGAGGCCTATCAAGGCCATATTTTCTGGGATGAATTGTTTATTTTCCCATTCTTCAACATGCGCATGCCCGAAATCACCCGCGCGCTTTTGATGTACCGGTATCGACGTCTGGGTGAGGCTCGTGCGGCCGCTCAAAAGGCCGGCTACAAGGGGGCCATGTACCCGTGGCAAAGTGGAAGCGACGGACAGGAGGAGACACAGGTTTTCAACCTGAACTCGCGTTCCCAGCGGTGGATGCGCGACAACACCTACTTGCAGCGCCATGTGGGTAGCGCCATTGCCTACAATGTGTGGCAATACTTCCAAGTCACGCACGACATGGAGTTTCTACAATTCTACGGCGCCGAACTAATTCTCGAGATCGCTTACTTCTGGTCAAGCATCGCGAGCTGGAATGACGATCGTGGACGCTACGAAATTCGCGGTGTGATGGGTCCAGACGAGTTCCATGACAGCTATCCGGATTCCCCAACACCCGGCCTCAACAACAACGCTTATACCAACTTGATGGCCGTGTGGGTGCTGTGTCGGGCGCTGGAGGTGCTCGACCTCCTTCCCGACCTGCGCCGGGCGGAACTCACCACGAAATTAGGCTTGTCTAGAGAAGAAGTCGCGCGCTGGGACGACATCAGTCGCAGGATGTACCTACCGGTACAGAAAGATGGGATCATCAGCCAGTTCGAGGGCTATGAAACATTGCGCGAGTTCGATTGGGAGGACTACCAAATCCGTTATGGCAACATTCAGCGCCTCGACCTCATTCTCGAGGCAGAGAATGACAGTCCCAATCGCTACCAACTTTCGAAGCAGGCCGACGTGCTCATGTTGTTTTATCTGTTTTCCGCCGAGGAACTGGGCGAGCTGTTCGAGCGCCTGGACTACCCGTTCGAATATCACACGATTCCACACAACGTTGCCTACTATGCCGCTCGTGTGTCTCATGGCTCAACGCTGTGCCGGGTCGTGTGTGCTTGGGTCCACGCGCGTTCCGACCGACCACGCGCCATGAATCTCTTTGCCGAGGCGCTACAGAGCGACGTGCATGATATCCAGCAGGGCTCTACTGCCGAAGGTATCCATTTGGGTGCCATGGCGGGAACGGTCGATCTGGTGCAGCGCGTCTCGACAGGCATCGAGGTTAAAAACAATGTATTGCGGATCAATCCGGAGTTGCCTCAAGAAATAGGGCGCCTTGATATGAGAGTCCGCTATCGAGGGCATTCGCTTGATTTACGCCTGACGCACGACTCCCTCACGGTGCGTGGGCGGGATCGCGGGACATTCCCGATAACCTTGTCCATCAACGACACAATCGAAACCTTCGTGAGCGGGACGACCCGCGTGTTTCAAATTCATTAGATTTGAAAAGGTCTTGAGATGGAGCATGATCCTCACCCCCAAGACATCAAACTACCACGTCGAGAATTGAGCATGGCCAAAGTGGAACAGGTAAAGGACCCCGTCTGCGGCATGATGGTGGATCCGCTCAATGCGGCAGAAACGTACGAACACAACGAACAGACCTACTACTTTTGTAGTACGCATTGCGTGAAGCGATTTGGTTCTGATCCAGGGGGATTCCTGACGGGTCAATACCAGCCGTCCATGATGAAAGAGGCACCCGTGGGAACCACCAAATATATTTGCCCGATGTGTCCAGGCGTCGAAGCTGACAAACCGAGCGCATGTTCCAAATGCAGGATGGCCCTTGAACCGGAGATCGCTGCCACACCAGCCACCAAGACAGAATATGTTTGTCCCATGCACCCAGAGGTGGTGCAGGACCAGCCTGGCTCCTGTCCAAAATGTGGCATGGCACTCGAACCTCGAACTGTTTCGTTAGAAGAAGAAGACAATCCTGAACTGGCCGACATGACCCGCCGGTTTTGGATTGGCCTCGTGTTGGCTACTCCCGTTTTATTCCTCGCCATGTCCGACATGGTTCCGGGACTCAATATAGAGCGTTTCATAAACGGAACATGGCTTGGCTGGGCTCAGCTGGTATTTTCTACCCCGGTTGTGTTGTGGGCTGGCTGGCCATTCTTCCAACGAGGATGGGCGTCCCTCGTCAATCGAAGCCTCAACATGTTTACCCTTATCGCCATAGGAACTGGCACGGCCTATGTGTACAGCGTGGTGGCCACTCTCTTCCCAGAGCTTTTCCCTGCAACATTTCGTGGCCCAAGTGGCGAAGTCGCGGTGTACTTCGAAGCGGCCGCTATCATTATAGTATTGGTCTTGTTAGGCCAAGTCATGGAATTGAAAGCCCGGAGTCAAACGAGTAGTGCCATCAAAGCCCTTCTGGGCCTCGCACCAAAAATAGCACGCATAGTGTTCGAAGATGGGAGAGAAGAAGATATTCCAATCGATCGAGTCAAGCTAGGAGATATATTGAGAATCCGGCCAGGAGAAAAAATTCCAGTGGATGGAGTGGTGTTGGAAGGGCAAAGCTCCATAGATGAATCAATGATTACGGGAGAACCAATCCCTGTAGAAAAAATACAAGGAAATAAGGTGACTGGCGGGACGGTAAATGGGACGGGCTCATTGCTCATGAAGGCCGAACGTGTTGGTAGTGAAACAATGCTAGCCCAAATAGTACGAATGGTCAGCGAAGCGCAAAGAAGCCGAGCCCCAATCCAACGATTGGCAGATGTGGTCTCCAGTTACTTTGTTCCTGCCGTCCTGTTCATCGCCATCCTGACCTTCATCATTTGGTCCGTGTTTGGCCCAGAGCCTCGGATGACCTTTGCCCTCGTCAACGCAGTCGCCGTCTTAATCATCGCATGCCCGTGTGCCTTAGGATTAGCCACGCCCATGTCCATCATGGTGGGAACGGGACGTGGAGCAACAGCGGGTGTCTTGATAAAAAACGCTGAGGCATTGGAAATCTTAGAAAAGGTGACCACTTTGGTGGTCGATAAAACCGGAACGCTGACCGAGGGCAAACCCCGGTTAACATCCCTCATTCCTCTCAACGGGTGGGATGAGAACAAAGTTCTACAGCTGGGAGCCAGTTTGGAGCGGAGTAGTGAGCACCCCTTGGCTGCAGCCATTCTGGCTGGGGCACAAGAGAAGGAACTGGAATTATTCGAGGTCAGAAATTTCCGTTCCGTTACGGGAAAAGGAGTTTTGGGAAGAGTGCATGATAAAGACGTGGTTCTTGGGACCCGGCGATTTCTTGAAGAGGACATTGGAGTAGCACCCGACAAACTTCAAAGGATTAGTGAGCAGGTTGATCGTCTCCGCGAGGAAGGGCAAACAGTGATGTTTGTCGCTGCTAATGGTGAGCCTGCAGGCTTAATTGGCGTTTCAGACCCAATAAAGCCTTCCACATCAGAAGCTGTTCAAATGCTCCACGCCAACAGGATTCGCGTGGTGATGCTAACGGGCGATAATAGGAAAACTGCAGAAGTTGTGGCGCGCAAACTTGGGATCGATGAGGTGATTGCAGAGGTTCTTCCCGAAGATAAAGGACAGGAGGTCAAAAAACTCCAAAACCAAGGTCAGGTAGTCGCCATGGCCGGCGACGGAATAAATGATGC
Organism: Nitrospirales bacterium; assembly: GCA_021603905.1. Taxonomy (GTDB): domain Bacteria; phylum Nitrospirota; class Nitrospiria; order Nitrospirales; family UBA8639; genus JAGQKC01. The sequence continues at coordinate 48,915 of BQIU01000004.1, read as the reverse complement.
TCCGGCCTTGGCTCAAGCAAATGTCGGGATCGCCATGGGCACAGGAACAGATGTGGCTATGGAAAGCGCAGGAGTCACTTTAATTAAAGGGGACCTGAGAGGCATTGCACGTGCCAGACGTTTAAGCCAAGCCACGATGCGGAATATTCGCCAAAACATGTTCTTTGCCTTCATATACAACAGCGTTGGAGTCCCAGTGGCAGCCGGAATCCTGTACCCAATCTTTGGAATTCTCCTTAGCCCAATAATAGCTGCCGCAGCGATGACTCTTAGCTCAGTGTCGGTCATTACAAATGCGCTTAGATTGCGAGGAGCTACAATTTAGATTGGCCATCCACCTGTTTCCTGTTTCTTAAAAAGACAACCATGTACACCTTCATGGGATATTCAACACAACATGTGTCTCTCAATACCTTCCCTTTTCCCCAATACGCTTTGAAAAGGATAAAGGTGTGGTGATCGATTTCGAAGGTCAAGATCCTGTCGAGGCGATCCTGGACGCATCCGATGACCAGGGCATGGATTCCGTCATTGAGGTATTGGGACTACAGGCAAGTTTTGAAGGCTGCATCAAGGCAACAATACAGAGGATGGCATGCTCAAGCCTTTGCTCCTCTTCGACTGAAGGTTAACGTGGAGATTCTGAAGCCTTTAAGGCTGATCTCACACCACAAGATGTTCTGACGTAACCAGGTTTCTAAACAGGAGAGCCCTCATGACAAAAATAGCCCGAACCGTATCTGCTATCCGCTGGTTTGAAGAGATCAGCATCGAAGACATTCCGCATGTGGGGGGAAAGAACGCCTCACTAGGTGAAATGTACCGCGAGTTAGCTAGCCAAGGCGTCAAGGTTCCGAATGGGTTTGCCATCACAGCTGAGGCCTATCGGATCTTCCTGCAAGAGGCCAAACTCGATAAAAAAATCAAGGACATTCTCAAAGACTTGAACACTCACGACCTCGCGAATCTCCGTCAGCGAGGGCTCCAGGTCCGCCACGCGATCCTTGCAGTCACCCTCCCTCGGGATCTTGAACAAGTCATCATGGAGTCCTATGACCGCTTGGGCGAAGGCATTCCCAGCCTGGTGGATGTGGCCGTGCGGAGTAGTGCCACGGCCGAGGATCTGCCAGATGCCAGTTTCGCCGGGCAACAGGAAACCTACTTAAATGTCCAAGGCCATCAGGCGTTGCTGGATGCCTGTAAACGCTGCTTTGCTTCGCTATTTACCGACCGGGCGATCTCGTACCGCGCAGATAAAGGGTTCGATCATTTTACAATTGCGCTTTCGATCGGTGTGCAACGGATGGTGCGCTCCGATTTGTCCGCGTCCGGCGTCATGTTCTCCATTGATACGGAGTCTGGCTTTCGCGAAGCCGTCCTGATTAATGCTGCTTACGGCCTGGGAGAAAATGTGGTCCAAGGCTCCGTTAATCCGGACGAGTATTACGTGTTCAAGCCAACGCTTAAGCAAGGCTTCCATCCTATTTTGCAAAAAATTCTGGGGAGCAAAGAATTCAAACTGGTGTACGACGTCGGTGGTGGCAAGATGGTCAAAAATGTGCCGGTGCCACTTTACGACCGAGTACGATTTGCCATCACGGATGAGGATATTCTGACCCTCGCCCGATGGGCCTGTGTGATTGAAGACCACTACAGTACCAAGAAAGGACAGCGCAGTCCGATGGACATAGAATGGGCCAAGGATGGGTTGACCGGTGAGCTCTTCATCGTGCAGGCGCGACCGGAGACTGTTCAGTCTCAGAAGATGCGAGACTCGCTTGAAAGTTATCACCTCAAGCAAAAGGGATCCATCTTGGTGGTAGGCCGGAGCGTGGGCGAAAAGATCAGTCAAGGTCCGGTACACGTCATCAAACATGTCCAACATCTGCAGCAATTCAAAGCTGGTGAGGTTCTCGTGACCGACAAGACCGACCCGGACTGGGAACCGATTATGAAGAAGGCCTCGGCAATCGTGACCAATCGTGGGGGGCGCACCTGTCATGCGGCGATCGTGAGCCGCGAGATGGGCGTGCCCGCAATCGTGGGGACCGACAAGGGAACCGACGTGCTGAAAGACGGCCAACTGGTCACGGTGTCTTGTGCGGAAGGTGATACCGGCTTTGTGTATGAAGGATCACTTCCGTTCGAGGTCGATCGTATCAACCTCAAGGGCCTGGAGCACCCCAAGACCAAGGTCATGATGAACGTGGGGAATCCAGAGGAGGCGTTCGGGCTCTCATTCATTCCCAATGACGGGGTAGGGCTCGCACGAGAGGAGTTTATCATCAGTACCTATATCAAAATTCATCCGCTGGCCTTGCTGGACTACGACCATCTGGATGATACAACGGTGAAGACCGAAATCGATCAGCTCACAGCTGGTTATACCGACAAGCCACAGTTTTTTGTGGACAAGCTGGCTCAAGGCGTGGCCATGATTGCTGCGGCCTTTTATCCCAAAGATGTAATCGTGCGACTCAGTGACTTTAAATCCAACGAATACGCTAACCTCGTTGGCGGTCAGCTGTACGAACCAACTGAGGAAAACCCGATGCTCGGATTTCGCGGGGCTTCGCGTTACTACGATACGCGGTATCGGGCAGGCTTCGCGTTGGAATGTCGAGCCATGAAGAAAGTCCGGGAGGAAATGGGACTCACAAACGTGAAGCTGATGATTCCGTTTTGTCGGACCGTCGAGGAGGGGCGGCTTGTTCAGACCGAGATGGCCAAATATGGACTGAAAAGGGGTGAGAAGGGACTTGAGATCTACGTCATGTGCGAGATCCCCAGCAACGTGATTCTGGCGGATGCCTTTGCCGACGTGTTCGATGGTTTTTCCATCGGTTCTAACGACCTGACCCAACTTACCCTTGGCGTGGATCGGGATTCTGAAATCGTGGCGCATATTTTTGATGAACGCAATGCGGCCGTGAAAACCTTCATCGGCCATGTCATCAAGGTTGCAAAAGCCAAGGGGCGAAAAATTGGCATTTGCGGTCAGGCACCCAGTGACTACCCCGAGTTTGCCCAATTTCTGGTCGAACAAGGCATCGACAGCATCTCCCTCAATCCCGATGCCGTATTAAAGACAACCGTGAAAATTCTCGAAATGGAACAGTCGCTAGGGCGCTAGAGGGGAAGGCTGGGCAAACACGACGCGCACCTTCATATGATACGCGGAAGACAAGCTTCCCGCCCTGATCGGTAGATAGGGGAAGGAGTACGAGATGACAAAAAAATCCATTACAGATCTTCCCGATGATCGGTATGCAGGAACACCTGTCTTTGTCCGAGTCGATTTCAACGTTTCCATTCAGAATGGAAAGATTCGGGAGGATTATCGCCTTCGACGTACCATTCCCACCATCGAATACCTTTCCCGACAGGGCGCCAAGGTCATCGTGGCGTCCCATCTCGGCAAGCCCAAAGGGAAACCCGTTCCCGACCTGTCATTAAAGCCGGTGGCTGATCGCCTGTCTTCAATGTTGATGGTGCCAGCCGTGAAATTTGTCGGGGACGTTGTGAGTGCGTCCGTGACCAAAACGGTGGAAGCGATGAACCCTGGCGAGGTATTTCTCCTCGAGAATCTGCGGTTTCACCCGGGAGAAGAGGCGAATGATCCGGCGTTTTGTCAACAACTGGCGACATTGGCTGAGATCTATGTCAACGAGGCATTTGGCACGATGCATCGCGCCCATGCCTCCACCTACGGAGCCGCTCAACTCTTTCAGGAGCGGCTCACTGGATATCTGGTCGAGAAAGAGATGGATGTCTTAACGCAGGGACGTGACCACGCCACGCGTCCTCTCGTCGTCGTGGGTGGTATCAAGATTAAAGACAAACTCTCGGCTCTCAAAGCCTTGATCCCAAAAGCAGATCGCATTCTGCTTGGAGGCGGGATCGCCTTTACCTTTTTAGTAGCCCAAGGGAAGGTGACCGGAGATTCGCCAGTCGAACACGATTACGTGCCATGGGTCCAGGAGATGCTGACTCACTATGGCGACAAACTTCTTCTTCCCAAAGACCATGTCATCGCCAGAGCATTAGACGATCGTACGGGAGTGCAAGTGGTCCAAGGGCCCATCCCGAAGGGCGCGAGGGGGTTTGATATCGGCCCAGAGGCGACCCTCGCCTATACCCATGAACTTATGCGGGGAGGCGGCACCATTTTCTGGAATGGCCCTCTTGGTGCGTTTGAGGAGGATGAATTCGCGGAAGGGACAGTCAGTATTGCCCGTGCCATGGCTTTGGCTCATTGGCGTGGCGCCATGACAGTCATCGGCGGCGGGGACACCGTGGCGACGTTGCGAAAGGCAGATGTGTTTGAGACCGAGGTGAGCCATGTGTCGACCGGTGGAGGGCCTCCCTGAAATACATTGGCGGCGAAAACTTGCCCGGCCTTTCGGTGCTCACCGAGAAAACTCAGTAACTTGGCGAGGCGGCGCACGTTTCTGTGAAAGAGACCTTTACCCGTCCAGTGATGAGCCTAGACGATATTCACTTATTTGAGAGGGAGAGGATGTTATGAAAAAGCTTGCGATCAACGGACTTGGGCGGATCGGACGATTACTATTACGACAGTATTGTGATGAGAGACCCAAGGGGGTGGAAATCGTCGCAGCCAATGATTTGGTCTCACCGGAGAATTTAGCTTATCTCCTCCAGTTTGATTCAGTGCATGGGCGCACGCCATACCCTGTGACGTTTCAGGGCGACGAGATTCAGATGAAAGAACACCGCATGAAAGTCTATGCTGAAAAGGATCCAGGCCAATTGCCTTGGAAGGAATTGGAGGTGGATGTGGTGCTTGAATGTACTGGATTGTTTACCAAGCGCGACCTCGCCGCCAAGCATTTGGACGCCGGCGCTAAGCGGGTCATCATCAGTGCGCCATCCCCGACAGCGGATGTCACCATTGTCCCAGGGGTCAACGATCGCCAGTTCGATCCAGCAACGCATCACGTGATCTCGTTGGCCTCTTGCACGACCAATTCTTTGGCGCCGCCCCTGAAAGTGCTTCAAGACGATTTTGGAATTGACTATGCCATGGTCACCACCGTGCACGCGTATACGGTCTCCCAAGCGCTGGTAGATGGTCCGGCCAAGAAACTACGACGAGGCCGAGCGGCGGCGCTATCCCTGATTCCTACGACTACTGGCGCAGCTGTGGCCACCACGCAAGTGCTGCCAGAACTGGAAGGGCGCATGGACGCCATTTCAATCCGCGCGCCAGTCGTTGATGGCGCCATTACCGACATCGTCGTGCATCTTCGCCAAGAATGTAGTGTTGAGAAAGTGAACGGAGCGTTCAAGGCCGCGGCCGAAGGGTCACTGAACGGCATCTTGGGCTATAGTGAAGAGGAATTAGTCTCAGCGGACATTCTTGGAGACCCACATTCCGGTATTGTGGATGCGCTTTCGACGCGGGTCGTACAAGGGCACGTCGCCAAGGTTCTTGTTTGGTATGACAACGAATGTGGCTATGCTCGTCGCTTGCTGGACGTGTTTGAACGTCTACAACTCTGATGCAGGGTCTAGAAAATGCGAAATGTTGTTCTTCGAGGGTTCCTGAAATTGAACAGGGTAGATGAACTGAGAAATTGAGGAGAGGAGATTAATGGAACAGAACGAGAAGATTCTCGTGACGATTGATGGGGCTGAGAATTCCACAAAACTCACGACGGAGATCCTCCGTTCTGGGTTAAATCCTAATTCTGGATTTATCGCCAAACACTTCGATCTGTTAAAGCGAATTCTTTGCATTCAATTCACTACCCAAAACAATCTGAGAATGATGAGAACCTTTCATGAAAAACTCCATTTGAAAAGATGATATAGAACAACCACGCCAGAAATGTAATTCCAGCCACCCACAAAAAAATAATGATAACTTCCGCTACCCAATTCTTTGGCAGACCGCCATGCTTCTCCGCTGTGGCCTGATGCTCAGCCATTAATCCACGAGGCACCAGGCGAATGACCAGCAAGATACCAAGCGGCAAAAGGACCAGATCGTCAAGATAGCCAATAACAGGGATAAAATCACGAATCAGGTCAATGGGGCTTAACGCATAAGCTGCGACCAGTACGGCCACACATTTTGCATACCATGGCACACGCGGATCACGCGATCCAGATAGCCAACATAAACATCCCGCTTCACCAAACCTGCCCACTGCCGCAGCCGGTTACTCTATACCGAAAAAGAATAATCCCACATACTCCTTTCTTTCAGGCAGTTCTCCCTCTTGACTCCGTACCATAGTACGGGGTTTATCCTATTGTTATGAGGATCGGTCAAATTGCCAAACGCGCTGGAGTGAATGTTGAAACCATCCGCTTTTATGAACGGAAAGGGTTGCTCACGCAACCGCCGCGCAACGCCGGAGGATACCGGCAGTATCCGCGCCATGCCATAGCCAGAATTCGTTTCATCAAACGTGCCAAGGAACTTGGGTTCTCTTTAACGGAAATAGCGGACCTTCTGTCTTTGCAAGTCAATCCCAGGGCAACCTGCGCCGATGTGAAAAGCCGGGCCGAAGACAAAATTTCCACAATACATGAGCGCATTAAAGACCTTCAGAAGATGAAACGTTCGCTTGAAAAATTGGCTGCTTCCTGTAAGGGAAGCGGCCCTCTTGATGACTGTCCGATTATTGATTGTTTTGAAACCAATAAAGAAAAGGAGGAATAACTATGACTGCTACACGTCAAATCGAAATTTTCAGTGCCGGGTGTCAGGTCTGTGAAGAGGCCATTGCGCTTGTGAACCGCATTGCCTGCCCCTCATGCGAAGTCAAAGTTCTGGACACGAAAGATCAGACTGTCGCAATCCGCGCGAAGGAACTTGGTATTCATCGCATCCCTGCGGTGGTCATCGATGGCCAGCTTGCCTCTTGCTGTGCAGATAGGGGGCCTACAGAAGAAGAGCTACGCTGGGCAGGTGTGGGTCAGGCCTTATCTTAAACCTACAGCGGTTTTCCTATGGAAATGAAAAAAACTAAAATATTCCCTCACCGAAGCCAGGATTTTTCGCAGGGATCAGTGTGTTTTCAGGACTTGGCGCTCTTGTCGCCAAGTCTTGTTGCATCCTGCCTTTCCTGCTGGCTTCATCAGGAATCGGCAGCGCGTGGCTGAGCCGTGAACTGGCCGGGTTCAGGCCCTATTTCCTAACAGCCGCTCTATTGACCCTGTTGATAGGGTGGTTTCTGGTCATCCGCCGGAGCAGGGCCACGTGCCAAACAGATGCCCCATGTATTACTTCCAAGGCAGGATGGCCGACATTCACGATGCTCGGTCTTGCCACAGTGCTTGTCGGTCTATCGGCCATCTGGGATTTTCTCCAAGCCATTATTTTCGAGTACCTGAAGAATTCAACATGATCACGTTGCACACCACCATGACCTGTCCACATTGCGGGTTTCAAAAGACGGAAATGATGCCCACTGATGCCTGCCAGATTTATTACGAGTGCGGGGGGTGCCGTGCAACCCTTCGCCCTCAGAACGGAAATTGTTGTGTGTTCTGCTCCTACGCGACCATGCCATGTCCTCCCAAACAAATCCAGGCTCCAAACACATCCCACTGACGAGGGCTCACCCTTTAACACATCCAAAACCACAACAAGGTTCCCCACTACCTATTATCTACATATAATGAATAATAGATTTTCGGATTAGCTAAAGGCTGTTTTTCGGTGGAGGAATACCATTACTACCAGAGTAGATTACATGCGTCCCATTACCGTAGGAATTACCTTTACTTTGTTGGGCGAGTTGCTTTTATTTTTAATTTGGGGTGTCCACCTTTTTCCAAATGGTGATCATTGGAAAAAATTAGGGTGGACCATGAGCTGTGGAATTGCCATGGGAGCAACCATTGGAGCTTTAGTCACCATAATTGTCAGTGGTCGATTAAAAGGAGGTATTGCGGCCATAACGGCTGGCTTAATTTATTTTCTTGTTTTGGCCTCCTGCACAATCCTGTGTTACCGAATCGACTTGGCCATGGGATTTTTTGGTGCCCAGGCCCATCCTACCTTATTCATAATAACTGGGGGTTTAATACCCGCGTTCTTGAGTAGCTTTCTGTATTCCTGGCTTTTGTATTCTGAGAGTGGCCGGTCATTTCTAACCAAAGTGGGCTATTGAACCTAATACACCTCACCATGTCCGAAAAAGCTGCGTGGCCGCAGCCTGATCACGTTTCATGCTCAATAGAATGTCGACGGTATTCCCGACCTGATCCACGGCTCGATAGAGATACGGCCACTTCTCTCTTACCTTCAAATGCGTCTCGTCATAATATCAAGAATTCCCTACGGTCCGTTGGGCTTTCTCCACTGTTTTTTAAACATGAGGACATAATGTTGGATGCACCAGAGGATGGTGGTATGTGCGAGTGAAATGGCGCGTTCGTCTATCATCTCAAGGAGGTCACGAGAGTTTGCAGCAATTCCTGGCATCGAAGGAGAGCAAAGATGAGCGTTCTTGTGAGTCCGAACGAAGATCCTAAAGAAATGTCGAAATTCATCGAAGCGAATAGAATCGCTTTTTGGAAGGCACTTGGAAAGTCTCCAGTCATGGATGTCATACAAGAGCAAGATATATTGTTTACGAGCAGCGATGTGAAATTTCCTTTCTTTAATTCAATTCTTCAAGCCAAATTTTCGGCTGATCATCAGGACAGGCGTACGGATCAAGTTCTTTCGAACTACAAGTACAGAGACGTACCGATTTGGTGGTGGGTTGCTCCTTCCACTACACCAGCGGATTTAGGATTATGCCTAGAAAGACACGGGTTAGTCCACGAGGAGACGCAAGTTGGTATGGCTGCAAACCTGGATACGATAAAGGAATCTTCCTCTGAGTCTATTGAGCTAACGTTAAAGAGTGTTGCGAGTGAGAAAGATTTGAATGCCTTTGCATCAACCTGTATTGCAGGTTTCGAGTCGTGTGAATTTTGTGCAGATCCGCTCAAGCAAGCCCTACTTCCGAATACGATTTGCGATTCTCCGACATTTTTCCACTATGTAGGGTGGGTCGAAAGTGAACCAATAAGTACCTCGAGCCTTTTTCTGGCTGAAGGTGTCGCAGGAATTTTCTTTGTTTCTGTGAGAAAGTCTCACCGCGGAAAAGGTATTGGCAGAGCGATGACACTAGCAGCATTATCGGAAGCTCAAAAGAAAGGCTACCGAGTCGCGGTTCTATTCGCTACGGAAATAGGATACCAGATTTACCGAAATATGGGGTTTGAAGAATACTGTACTATGAAATTGTATGACCTTCCCTATAGCGTTAAGTAGAAAAGAAACACTGTTATTAAGGAAAAAAGTCAGGAAAGACGGTTTTTTAGTAAGTGACCACAAATTAATGGTGAATTGAATAGACTCGTCATTTGACAAAGCTCTGCATGTCATACCTCCAAATATAGATGCGATGAATTGTCTAGGTCCGCCTCAATCTAAGAAGGTCAATCTTCCTAGCGGGATACGAGGGTCGCTGTGTGAACGCCACTGTTTCATGGCTAATTTACAGAATGGATAAGCCGCAAAGGACGTGGAAGTCGAAATTATCAGAAGAGATGGAACGACGCGTGCGTGGCGGTGACAACGTCCTTGTTGTTTGATGGTTATGGCTTAGCGGAAGGGGTGGTGATCTTTCGAGACATCTCGGAACATCGCTGCCTCAAAGAATAACTCAAGGGAAAGCGCAGCTGCAGACGTTTCGAGGTAGTGTCCGGATGGCAAAGGACAAAATGCTGGCTGCGTAACGAGAGCATTGTACGTAGCTTAGTTTACATTGACTCCAAGTGACTGTGAGATGATGTCTTGACATATACATATAATGAAAAATGACTTCTTCTCGATTCACCTGTAGGTTGAGCCTTTCATCTACTTCGTAGTGAAGAACTGTGGGAACTCTACTAACCATTTCAATGACTTCTGAGCCTATTACTTTTCATCGGACTACCGTTTATAGAATGAATAAGGTCGGATGGAATCTGCCCTATCCCAACCCGTTCTGACTCCATCGCTTATCAGAAATTGAAAACATAAGAACTTTTCTTGCCTTTTTAGGTAATGTTGAACTTCCGAGTTGGTTTCAGGAAGTTCGCGCCGCTGGTTTTTCTTCCTGCTCTCAAATTCGATTCATTCATCAATCACCTTTCCACTCCACTGCCAACCATGTTCGATTTCTTGAGAGATACCATCTTGAGAAAATTTTTGAACGTGCCTGTATCTCTATGGATATCTTGTTTATCTGAATCGATACCCTTGGTGTATTAACCAAAAATTCCACTTCGTCCGTTCAAGCATTTGTTCTCAGGCAACTGCCCGAAATTAAAGGGGAAGCTTATATCTCGACAACTGCTGGATTGCTCATCAGGTTTGGTGGCACCGCCTTTGCTCGTTTTAATCAATGAGTCAATGCAACGGCGCGCAGTTGACATTGATCAATCTCAATTAACTACACATTTTCCCAAAAAAACAATAAGGAGCTAACCATGCGGACAAAGCACACAAGACTACACAAAAGCAGTGAAGACGAACTCAATAGGAAGTATGATCATTGTATCGAGCATCTAGAAGACGCACAGGCGGCCTTCATGCAACTTGAAGGCGTGATCGGTGTGGGCTATGGACCTAAAGAACAAGAGGGCCGCATTAACGAAGACAACCCAAGCTTTATCATCTACGTCCAGGAGAAAAAGGTAGAGCACGATCTAGACCCTAAACAACTCGCCCCTGCTGAATTCCGAGGTATCCCAACAGACGTTGTGGAACCCGGACATCGTTTGCATCCTTTCTATAACGACTATGACAAGCGATGGATGGACTGGGGAAAAATTCATCGAGAAAACCCCCAGCACGAAATTCATATAGAGCCACAAGCTGATTTTGATCTCGATCATGTGGCGGTTCTCGAAATCGATGACTCCTTTGTTACAGGCAGTAACATTGATTTTGCCAAAGCCACAAAACGATTTTTAAACAATCATCCCGACGCGTTTGATTTTATTACGTTTTACGTCGATACATCGACGGGCTTGCCAGGTCAGGGCTCGTTTCACTCGGGCATTTACAATAAAACAAGCGGTTTGAATTATTATGCCGGCTCAAATCTTGATAGACGAAGTGATTTTGATACCAATAAGCTTCTGGCCTTCCACTCGATTAGTGGCTTTGGCAACTACGTCCTTCTCCAAGAGACCGGACATATGTGGGGAGCTTTTGTTCGTAACCGCGATACGCAAGGGGGGGCAAACAAATACGATCTGCTCATCGGTCCAACTGGGCAAGGAAAATTTCATTGGGGGCGGTTCTTTGATAACGACCATTCTCCGATGGACTATGATGGGATTGATTGGACACCATTAGGGGGAAATCAATTTAGTTCACATAGCATTGGTGACGACTATTTTCACTTTTGTCCACTTGATTTGTATTTGATGGGCCTCATTTCGAAATCGCAAGTGGGGTCGTACTACGTGATCCAGACCCCATCCGCCAATAACGGGACCATCACTGGGACTCGCAAGAACATGGCTGTTCAAAATGTGATCTGGGCTGAGGGCGAACGCAATCCAGCCTATCCCAATACCCAAAAAGTCTGGAGGCAAGCGTTTGTCGTCCTGACTAAAGACACTCGCTCCTCTCGGACCTTTGCCGAGCAGGTGGCTGAAAAACGCCGGGAATTCACATGGCAGTTTTACAAGGCCACGCGTTACTTAGGGAAAGTCGATACAACACTCCGTTCGTTCACCTCCTTCCCGGTTATTCGAGATATCTCGGTCTCCATTGATGATAATCGGGCAATCGTAGGATGGAAAACGAATCTTCAGGCAAAAGGCAGAGTCAACTATGCCACAACATCCGCTGCATTCCGAAGAGACCAAGCCCACACCGAACCGTTTATGACCGTAGAAGAAAGTTCATTTGGTACTTCGCATGGCGTGGTTCTCACAGGGCTTACGCCGAATGACACCTATTATTTTGAAGTGATTGCAGAAACGGGTGAGGGACTAGTTGATCGAAAAGGTGTCGAGAAATTCTGTACCCGAAAAACTCCCGACAACTGTCCACCGGACATTAATAATGTTTCCGTTCGACTTGGGTTTGGCCGGAATAAAATATCGGTGAGTTGGAAAACCGATGAACTCTCCGATTCCCGTGTCAGGTATGGGACCAGCATTCCTCCTGCCAAGCAAAAATATGACCCTTATCCGACCACGAGTCACAACTTTACCTTAACAGGGTTAACCGCCGGAAAGACGTACTATGTCTGCGTCGAGAGTCGTGATGCGGCAGGGAATGTCACCCATGATAATAACGGGAACACCTATTATCGTGTCACGATACCCGCTGTGGCCCGCCTCATGTTGGAGGGAACCACTCAGACCGATATCGAAAATTGGCTAGCAAGTGTGAACTCCGCGGTAGAGACCGGGGATAGAGCAAAGGCGATCGAACAAACAAGCCAGCTCATTTTGAATGTAGGAGAGCAAGAACTAGCCCAAATTGCCAAATCAGCCTCATTGCCTGATGACGATCTCGAAGCGAGTTATGCCGCGATAGAGATGCTGGGCAGTCGCCTCGAAAGCAATGTTAGCATCGTGGAAACGGGACCTGACTATATTGATTTCGCAATGGACCCTGATCCACTGTGTTCCATTGCCTGTGTCAATCTTCCCGCGGAAGTTGTGGCACGAGAATGCGGATATCCCATGCTGTCGACCTTAGTGTCCAAGGTCAGACTTGGAATTGATTTGAGCCCTCACCCAGAAAAAGGGATGGGAATCTATAGGTTGAGCCGCACATCGTAAGTTGTTATGTCAGGAGCATGTATTCGGGGCATTGCTCCTGCGCTGATAATGAGGGGAGCCAGATGTTTCTTGCTCCCCTCATATTGTTTGTGAAAGGGTGTTACCTATTTGTCTTTGATTCCAAACAGCAATTTTTGCGAAGGGACTGTTGAATTATTCGAAAGTTTCTTGACCTCGCCAAAAAGGGGGTGTTCTCTGACGGCTCCCCACAAATTTATCTGTCCCCTTTTTCTCCGAAACACCTGAAAGGTCTGCATGGCTCGCACACGTTGTTTGATGGGTTGGTGATCTTTTAGAGGTAGGTCTTAAAATCCGTTTTATCAAGATACCAGGACTCGCCAGCCACTCGGTTAGTTTTGTGCCACAGTGTCTCGAATTTGGGAATATACGGAGGGAACCGACGAAGGATCGTTTGTATGGGCCAGCGAAATATCTTACTCGGCCATTATTTCCACGAAATTCTGAGAGTTCAATTGGTACATCTGCTGGAAGGTATGACCCAAGGATTCGTGAAGGGTCTCTTTATCATTCGCCCCCTCACCGACGACCTATCGACAAGATAGTCTGTAATAATTCATCGGCCACGGTAAGCAATCGTGCCGAAGCTTCAAAGGCACGCTGAAACCTCAAAAGATTCGTCAGTTCTTCATCCAACGAGACACCGGAAACGCCCTCACGGAATGTTTCCACCTGTTCCGTCTCGGCTTCTTTGGCAATAAGCGATAAACTCACTTCTCTTGTCGTACTTCCAACATTCCCAGCAGTAATGGTTTGATAGTCATTGAGCGTGATGCTTCCAAGAGTACTCTGCCGAGTCGTATGAATATCTATTAAGGCCAGCGCATTGACATTATTGCCAGGTACGCCCGTTGAGGTCGAAGAGGCTGCGATATCGTCTGTATCGGTGAATGAGACAGAAAGATCGGCAGCTGCCCCTTTATGCGCACTCACCGTGAACACATCATTAGCCGCAGGAGCTCCAGTATTGTTGGTAATCACCACAGTTAGACCATCAAACACGATGTTGTTGCCTGATGTATAGGCTTGAGCACTCAAGACAGTCGTTCCGTTCGTCGTATCTAGAACATCGAAGGTAGAGGAATTAGTAAATGAAATTTGATAGTTACTCATTGTCAGAGAACTCGCGGTCGAAACCGAAACGGAGGTTCCATCTGCCCCACCAGAATTGTTATCACCCGCTAGCGGAGCCTCAGGACTGAGTGCGGTAAAAAAACTATTCCCAGTAGCACCATTTAAGTCATAACCGGCTTCGTGTTGTTGATTAAACTCATTCACGAGAACCGCAACAGTTCGATCCAAACGATCTTGAAACCCCACAACATCAGTATCGCGAAGAGTCAAGAGACCATTCACCCTTCCATCGTTAATCCTTGAGGTCACTACCAATTGCGTCCCATCACTCCGCACAAACGCCACGTCATTGAGAGGAGGATTATCGGCATCTGGAGTTTGAACAAGCGTACTGGCCTGATTGCCTCCTACCAATAACTGCCCACCAACATTGATGGCTAAGCCATCTCGCATTTCTATCGGTGAAACATCCACAAGCTCTGCCATCTCGTTGACACGTAGTTGACGTTGATCGCGCAAATCATGTGCGGCTCCACCACTCGCTTCCGTACGAAAAATGGAGTCATTCAGCGTGGCAATCTCGGTGGCCAGGCTATTAATCGTCGTGAGATGCCGACCAATTTCCCCATCGGCATCGCGACGGATTTGATCTAACGACACAGCGGCCCGATTCACTTCATCAACCAAGGAGTTCCCTTTTCCTAGTAAAACGGTTCGTTGCACCGTCCCCTCTGGATTAGTCGCGACATCCCGGACAGCATTAAAGAACTCTGTCAGACCATAGCTAATCCCATTATTCTCACCTTCAGTAAACACTCCATCGGCTTGCACTAAAAAATTATGCCGTGCATCAAGTCGTCCTACATCTTCATTGAGTTTTGTAATTTGTTCTTCCAAGAAGACATCGACATTCCGTCGAATCTCGTTGACTCGAACGCCGGAGGCTTCCTGCCCATTGGCCGGAGAGGCCGTTTCAACCACAACTTCTTGACGAGAGTAGCCCTTGGTATTGATGTTGGAAATATTTTGGGAAGTCGTGGCGAGGCCCTGCTGGTTGGCTCGAATGCCCGAACGTGCAATATTGAAGATATCACTAATCCCTGCCATTTGACTCCTACGGGTAGAGCTTGACCGAGATGAGACGAAAAGTTACCGATCCTTATTAGACCGAATTGGCCAAAGTTGCGGGTTGAGGATCGTCTCGCGGGTCATAGCATCATGTCTGTTTATCTGCTTGGTATTTATCGGAGGCAACATCATGAAACTTTACTGAACTGCTTAAGATTTCATAGAAGGGGAAAGATTAATAGGTAAAATCTAAAATGGTATTGTCAAGTTAACCCGCATTTGCCAGGCTTGGGGCGCATGAAAACAAAAACACCAAGCTATCACCGTCACCGTTTTCCTTCCGAAATTATCAGTCATGCCGTCTGGCTGTACCATCGCTTCTGCCTGAGCTTTCGTGAAGTGGAAGAGCTCCTTGCCGAACGGGATATCACTGTCACGTATGAAACGATTCATCACTGGTGTCGTAAGCTTGCCCCAGCGTATGCCAGATAGCTTAAGAATCACCAAGGCCGCTTAGGCGATACGTGGCATATCGACGAATTCTTTATCACCGTAAATGGACAACGCCAGTATCGGTATCGAGCGGTGGATCAAGACGGTGATACCCTTGATGTTTTGGTGGAACGTCGCCGCAATATCGAAGCGACTGTACGGTTCTTTCGCCGGGTACTCAAAGGCCAGAGCCGCGAACCACGCTGGCTCATCACCGACCAACTGAAAAGTTATGGCGTGGCGCATCGAACCGTGATGCCAACCGTCAAACATATCAATAAACCCTATACGAATAACCGCGCTGAAGTCTCCCATCCACCGACTCGACAGCGCGAATATCACATGCGCGGCTTTTCATTTTCTACCCAGGCATAATGCTTTCTTACAACACTACACGGACTCATCTAAATTCTGTTTCCCCTTTGCTGCCACCTCATGCGGGCAGTACACTACCGCCTGTTACGCACCCAGGCCTTTCAGATTTGGAAGAACGTGGTGTGGGCTTAAGAAGGGGATGTGCCCGCTCTGCATAGCGTGTTCCATGGGGTGTACAGAAATTTAAGTTGACATTTCCATAAAGGAACCTTCTCTCCCAGGCTGGGCATTCAATTTTTTTCTCGGAAAAAATCTGAGTCTTTTTCATTAAGAAGGACAATTATTCACCTCTTAAAAACAGTTTAGGCATATCCGAGACCTACGGTTTACGAATGCCAGAAGATTACATTGCTATAGTCTGCCTCAACTCACTATAGGAAACCCTAGCAAAGGTTTTAGCCAATGGGAAGTTTGGTTAGAGTAGGCCTGAATAGGCCGAATTGTTGTAGGTTTGAGCACAAAATGAGCACAATTCGTCTTGCATTCATTCAGGCGGGAAATTGCCGAGGCTTACTTTTTGACAGGCTCGGAATTTTCTAACTGAAGATTATTGAGATCGCTGAGTAAACGCCGAACGTGCTCAACCCTCCGAGTAGCGCCTACTTTGATAAATAAGTCCAAACTTTCTTGATACATCGTCTCGGCTTGCTCGAGTTCCCCACGAATGTAATAGACATTGCCGAGGTTTTGGTAGTTTTTGGCCATCCTTACCTTGATGCCCAGTGCCTGGTGCAGCGTCAAACTTTGTTGATGCATCTCCTTGGCTTGCTCAAGCTCCCCGCGAGTCTGATAGAGAAGACCGAGGTTACTATAGTTTTGGGCCAGCCCCTCCTTATGCCCCAACGCCTTGTTCAGCACCACACTCTGCAGATACATGGCCTCCGCCTGCTCAAGCGCCCCGCGGATCTGATAGAGATTGCCGAGGTTGGTGTATTGGCTGGCTAACCCTTCCTTGTGGCCAAGTTCCTGATATAACCCCACACTTTGCAGATACATGGCCTTCGCCTGGTCAAGCGCCCCGCGGACTGCATAGAGATTACCAAGGTTGGTGTAGTTGGCGGCCAGCCCCTCCTTGGACCCCAACGCCTGGTGCAGCGCCACACTCTGCAGATACATGGCCTCCGCCTGCTCAAGTGCCCCGCGACTACGATAGAGATTGCCAAGGTTGGCGTAGTTGGCGGCCAGCCCTTCCTTGTCGCCAAGTTCCTGAAATAACGCCACACTCTGCTGGAACATTGTCTCGGCCTCCTCAAAGTCGCCCCGTATCAAATGTACGTTACCAAGGCCAATTTTGCTCATAGCCGTTAATGTCGGATCATTTTGTGCTTCCCCAAGTTCCATTACTTTCTCAAATGCTAACTTGGCATCCTCTAAATCACCGACACGCACTAATAATCGGCCAAGCTGAATCCACCCTCCCCAATGATTGGGATCCAAGGAAACAGCTTCGCGATACGCTTCCAACGCAGTTTGGGTATCATGAAGAAATGCTAATGCACCGAGATGGCGGCCGGCCTCCGCGGCTTCCTGATTAGCGCCGTGCCCTTCAGCTTTTTTGCGGGCCAGGCTTTTCCGGAAAATCTCTGCGGCATCGGCCGTGTTGCCATCCGCTAATTTCCTAACTGCCTCGCTTACCCCAGGCGGCTTGTCAGGTTCTACCTGCTTCTGCCCTAGAGTCTGAATGGCTTCTTTGTAGGCCTTCTTCCAGGTCTCTTTCTCAAACAACTCAGCCTGTTTTTTATCACGAAGCATCGCCAACTCTTGTTGACGTTTTCGCTTGTAGGCTTCGAGTGCCGCTTCTACATCAATCTCAATCAGGTTGGCCGCTTCCTGAATCCTTGCTTTGGTCCACCGATAGGTATCATCCTCCCGGTCTTTGGGCTTCACAATGTCCGAGTGATTGCGGTCAATTGCAATGGGATTCAAGTCACACTGACTGGTGGCGTATATACGATTGACCACCATCATGCCAAACGTAGCTTGGGTTTCGTAGGCACAGTAGGACCTGGGGAACAGATGTCTGGCTTGATCACGGTCTCGAAGAAGATTTTGCCACTGATTTTCGAGCGACTGGAGAAACGCCTTGAGATCAGCGGGCTTAAGATCCTCCACTTGGGGGTTCGAGCTCAACCACTCCCCGATGTCTGCGAGTTCTGCTCCCTGTGCGGGTGTGGAAAGAAAGAGAACAGTCCGCACTTGACGGAGTCTCTGGTTCTCACTCGGCCGATTCAGCTCAACAAGAATTCGCTTAGCAATCAACCCACCCATACTGTGAGTGACAAAATATATCTCTTTGAATCGCTCAAAAAATTGCCGATCAACTAGTTGCTGATGAATGCGGATGGCCACTTCCTCTATGGTGGATGCCCGGCTGACAAAGGGGCTCCCGTAATCAACCACATACACCGCATATTTCTCTCGAAGATCTGGATCTTGGTCAAAGAGATCTGGCCAATAGGCCTGGGTGTCAGAATTGAGCCAGGCCTTGTTGGCATCCCCAAATATCCCATGAATGAACACGATGACACGCTTGGCACTTCGATCTGTAATGAACCGCGAATGATCAGTAGCTTGCTCATGGGATTGAGCCCATGACGTCGTGCAGCAAACAAGTGTGGCAACGACTAGAAAAAGACAACTTGCTGCCCGACGGGTAATGGTTAGACTCATAAACCTCGTCCCTACATCGCAACGACAAACTAACGCTTACTCTGGTAGTTCAAAAACCTCTAACAAACTGAAACACAAAGTTGTTGAATTTGAATTACCTTTCATCACTTAAAACAGGTGATCAGAATTAACTGTTTTCGCCGGCGTTGTTGCATAATCCAAAACCCAACCGCCTTTCCACCCTCATGTGTCGGCTTAGAGCATTCTCTCTGACACCGGCATCCCTAAACTCGCCATTCGATTTAAGATGTCGCACTTGATTCATCCTTCAACCCGCTGATTCTCGAACCGACGCGCCCTGAACCGAGAAGCAAAAATAGACTTAAACCGAAACACAGCATACTCTGGCACGCTCTGTCGTGTACACCCATTCGCGACGCGCCAGGCATACCGACCTTTCTGTTGAATCTGACGAAGATTGGCATCCCGGATGGCAAGCGTATCATGGGCGTTGACACACCTCATTCGCTTCGCGTTTCGCCGTGGGGGAATTGTGGCTTTCGCCCCGGGCTGGCCAATGGCTGCATAGCAGGCCTTCGTGTCATAGGCCCCATCCCCGGAGACCTGACACTCTTGACCGGGAATCTGCGTCAACAGCCGAGGGAGGGCCTGACTATCATGATCGTGGTTCGCGGTCACCTCAACGGCAACAATCTCGTTCGTCTGTTCGTCGACGCCCAGATGGAGTTTGCGCCAGCTCCATCGTCGACAGCCTCGATGCTTGTGGATGTGCCACTCCCCGGCTCCGCAGACCCGAAGCCCAGTGGCATCAATGACAATGTGACGAGGCCGCTTGTTAGTGGGAGATGAACAGATCGGAGCTGCGAGGGATCCTTGTCGCCGACAAATGGGGCTATAGTTTGGAACCTGCAGGTCAAGCCGCATGAGACTCATCACCGAGGACACAAAACCTTGAGCGGCTCGAAGGCTCAGGCGGTAAATGCTCTTGACGACCACCGAGGCGTTGTGTGTCATTCGCCATTGTACCGGACCCACCAGCACGGGCCAATTGTGCAACAACGCCACAGCTGGCTCAAGAACCTGAGGTGATGCACTCGTAAGTGCTCGAAAAGTATGGTGGGTCGTACAGGGATCGAACCTGCGGCCCGCTGGTTAAGAGCCAGCTACTCGAAATTTCTTCAAGTATAACTTTAGGGGTCCACCAAACGTCCACGGTACGGTCTGAAAAGGCCAATTATGAGCGTGTCTGATCGGAAGAAATAGGAAGGTGTAAACATGGTTTTCTTGAATAAAAACAAGGTCTTTTAGCGTTTGGTGAAGGGATTTCTGGAGGAGTAAAAATGGGGGAGGGGTGGTTTACAAATCTGCTTCTTTCATTGACCAAAACGATGAGATGTGGCTATACGAAAGACTCGACTCATAATGTCGTCCTCTAATCACAAAGCCTCCTCGTTTTATGTACACACCCCACACCCTCCCGTTCTGATACCGTTCCTATAACTCCATTCTGTTGGCTTGCGGAAAAGCAGGAGTTTTCTGGCCTTTGCCCTTGGCCTTCGTGTTACCTTCCTTTTAACGTTTATTTTGAATCGTTCACATCGTTTCAGTCTTGTATACTTCAGGTTTGACTTTAAGTTTCAGGAGAATGTTAAAGGACAATCAACTGCCACGATGAAATGGCGCACTCCTCAAAGACTGTTGAATTTCTCAACGTCAGCTTGAAACGTGCGAATTCTAAGTGAAGTAAAGTCGATTACCGTCCTGAGCTCGTCAGAGTGGTCAAGGCCTTGAAAGTGCAGATAGATAAACTTGCGCCAGACACCACACCGAAAACGATTGATTTTTAACCCGTACAGACCCTACAGCCCGTGGGAATAGACGAGTCGCGAATAGTGAAAATTCATGTAATAGCTTATATTATATGTTGCGAATGCTAGGGATGAAATGAGCCTTCATCAAAGAGTAGCCTGGAACGTAATATAGATACAAACGTTTATATACATATATAGGAAAGTTTTGACGTAATGAGAAGACGATTTAAATCGACTTCGCGACCCACGTTCTGGTCAACAGTGAGGCACATTGTCGTTTCTACGCGACCCATCACCAAACGCCTCCGGTTTTGAAAATCAGAGAAAGGAGTAAGTCATGGGATTGACCAAACGACACGACAGCTATTATGTGGAGTTTGTTGTACTAGATGATGGGAAGCATCTTCGGCTTGCTCCGAAGGGGATGGGGAAACTGAAGCGATGGAAAGTAGGTTCTCGTCATCGAGGGTATGCCAAGGATCAAGAAGCCATCATTAGGACGAAGCTCCTGGCGGGGCAGATTGTGAGTCCCGCGTTCGAGCGAGCACAAGCAGTGACGTTTCGGGAGTGGGCTGACACGTACTTGGGTTTAGAGGAAGTACGAAAATTGACCACCTATGAGGATCGAAAGCTGAAAGTCAGTCATTTGGTGGACTTCTTTGGAGATCAGCAGCTTGCATCCATTACGCCCGATGATGTCGCGGCCTACCGCAATCAGCGTGCCCGGTATACACGCATCACCTGCCTCAACTGTGGCCAATCCTTTGGGCGAGCGGTCTGCCCAGCCTGCGGGTGGAAGCGCACCGATCGGCCACAAGCGGCGTCGATGCAGACGATCAATCACGATCATACGGCTTTGACTCGTATGTTGAATGTCGCTCGATCGGCCCGGTTTAAGTTGATTCATGATAACCCCGCTGCCCATGTCGAGAAGCCCAACCCCAAGAATGAGCGTGACCGAATTGCCAGTGTAGAAGAGTGGGAACGGTTAAAAACTGCCGCTGCTTCCCATCTACTTCGATTCTTGATCATTGCGCGAGACCTTGGCCCAAGAAGAGGAGAATTGCTCAAGCTCGAATGGTCGGATGTCGACTTGAGACGGCGAGAATTTACTCTTCGTCAAACCAAAAATGGGGAAACGCGAATCGTCCCAATGACGCGGGATGTGTATGCCGTCTTTTTGGAATTATGGAACCAGCGTCGCCTAGACACCAATCGGGTTTTCCTGTATAAAGGAAAACCGTGGAAAAATCCGCGCACGGCATTTGCCGCTGCATGTCGGCGAGCGGGGATTCGTGATCTGCGGCTCCATGACTTTCGCCACACGGCCACGACGAACCTGAGGCGAGCAGGAGTGGACACCATGACGGCAATGAAGATTGTCGGCCACAAGTCTGAACAAATGCATAGGCGCTATAATTCAATTAAGCCAGCGGATCTTCACAAGGCGGCCGCCATGCTTGAGAAATATGCGGCTAACACCGTAATAACACCTGATGTAAAACGTGCATCGGGTCCTTCCGTAAGTCATTGAAAATAAAGGATCGGGGCGTAGCGCAGCCCGGTAGCGCGCCTGCTTTGGGAGCAGGATGTCGGAGGTTCAAATCCTCTCGCCCCGACCAACTTTCGACCTCTGACTTTCTTCTCGTACTTCTCCTTCTTTACCACTCGAACGTTCAGTTGAACTTCTCATTACTTGACCCGCTTTTTCCGTTTTCCCGCGTATGCGAGCGAAAGCAGTAGTCCGAATCCTGCCACAGCGAGCATCCCTCGGTTCATGGACGCCCACAATTGGACACTCATGGACCGAGCCTGTTGATCGAACAGGCCATGGGCACCTCTGTCCTCTGCCACTGGAGTCCATAGATTGTTAGGACGATCTGGTTCAATGGGAATAGTAGTCTGTTGGCCGGAGTAGGCCACATCAGCTAAATAGTGATCAAGCAATCCTGGTATAAATTTCTCTCCTACAATAGTTTTGACTGTTGGTATTCCGATCCATAATTCTCGTCGATTATGGAAGGCTGCCCAGACAATACCCTTCGCCATTACCTCAGGTTGATAGATAGGGGGTACTGGCTGAGGGTGGTAAGGCAATCGACTTTTGATCCATCCAAATTGAGTTGTATTGACCCCTGGCAAATGCACCATCGTTACGCGCACGCGGCTTTCATCGTGAATTAATTCCGATCGGAGAGATTCAGTAAACCCTTTCACAGCATGCTTGGCTGCACAATAGGCTGATTGAAGCGGAATCGCTCGATAGGACAAGGCTGAGCCTACCTGAAGAATGACCCCGCGATTTCGAGGAATCATGCGACGCAAAGCTGATAATGTTCCGTGGACAAACCCTAAATACGTCACCTCGGTTACACGCCGAAATTCTTCTGCCGTCATGTCTTTAATCGGCGATAGCACAGAAACCATGGCATTATTAATCCAAATATCTATCGGCCCAAATTCTTTCTCTATTTGCACTGCTGCGGCCTCAACCTGTTGATGGTCGGCAACATCTGTAGGAATAATTAATGCCTTTCCTCCGAGCATTTCAATCTCTTGCTGAGCGCCGCTTAGACCTTCTTGGCCACGAGCGAGCAAGCCCAGATAGGCCCCACGTTGTGCAAAGGCTCGTGCTGTTGCCCGCCCGATACCAGCTGAAGCGCCAGTGATCACGACGACTTCCCTCTGACGATTCTTTCTCATCCTTATTCCTCACATGAGCAGATTAAAGTGAATGCCAGTAGAAATCTTTTAGGATTATAATACGATTAATCGTGAGATGATCTAGACAAAGTCAGGGAAGAGGAGTTTAAAATATCCTCTTTTGCGAATTCATTGAAACATGAAGCGACTCGAGATAGGATACAATTATGCTAGGTTGGTCTGCCTGTTCAGTGGTTGAGCGTGATCCTCTGCGAGTCAGTGGCGGGTGGGTGTTTCGCGGGACCCGTATCCCCGTTCTCGCACTCTTTGAAAATCTTGAAGATGGGGTGGAGATCGTCGAGTTTGTTGAATTGTTTCCGGGGGTTACTCCTGAGCAGGTACGGACGGTTCTTTCCCATGCGGCTAAAAGTCTAGCCTCTCCTCAAGCGATGTAACGTGCGAATTCTCTTTGACCAAGGCATACCGGTTCCGCTGCGCAAGCTCCTGCTTCCGCATCAAGTGGAAACCGTTTTTGAACATGGATGGGGCCTTTGCACGAATAGTGAGTTACTGACCAAAGCTCAGGAAGAGGGCGTGGATGTGTTACTGACCACTGATCAAAATCATGGCATTTGTGAAACTTTTTTTGAACAGAACATCGCAATTGTCGTCCTCTCCTCCACAAGTTGGCCCAAAATCCAAGCAACCATCGCATCGATCCTCCAAGCTATCGAAACCTCAACCCCTGGAAAGCTTCACAAAGTGAGTATTTTCTAAGACCATTTCCAAGAATTGCCAAATGATTGCACGTAAATTTCTTTGGGATATATCATCTCTCGATGTTAGAACGAGTCCTCTTACACGTTAGAATATGATGCGAGTAACGCAGCGTGATGTATTAATTGGGAATCATAAGAAATTTGACATGCGTATTGGTGTCTGATACCTAATAGCTAAGGAGAAGCAACAAGGTCGTTGATTCTCACATACGTACAAAGCTTAGCCGAAGGACAACGAACGTCCATTCTCCAATTTGGGAATGGGCGTTTTTTTTTGCCACCCTTTAGGCAAGTGTCAGGAGCGGGGAGAGATAGCAGTGTTTGAGTGTATGGCAGGCGCATGTGGAATGATTATAGCGAATCCCAATAAGTTTTCCAGCTGAGGCATATCAACTAACTCCGCGCAGCTATTCACTTCAAACATGCGGAAATTATTTGATACGGCTTTAAGAGAGATGAATATTAATCCGAGATTCATTCATCACCCTATTAAGGTAATCATGTATGAAAGTTCCAGAATCACTCAAAGATGATCTTCCCGGGGTCGTGAGGCAACTCAAAGCGATTCTGACAGGAAAGGCTAGTCCTGATGTTCGCATACATGAAGCATTAGGACTTTTAGAGATACTCGCTTGTCATGAAAAAAAGCCAAAACAAAAATCAAAAAATAGCGCTCCCTTGAAGCGGCAGCAGGTAGAGTTTAAACCAGAGAGCAGTTCCAACCGGCACATGACGAATGTTGAAGCAGGTTCATTGAGTCTGATTGGGAACAGTTCGGTCATGCAATATGTTTATGAATCCATTGTGCGAGCAGGCCACAGTCAGGCTACAGTCTTGATTCGTGGAGAAAGTGGAACGGGGAAAGAGCTGGTCGCCAAGGCTATTCACGAATCAAGTCCCAGAAAAGGCCGTCCCTTTATTCCTCTGCATTGCGCTGCGGTTCCAGACTCATTAATTGAGTCGACGATGTTTGGCTATGAACGCGGGGCGTTTACGGGTGCGAGTAAGACCCGCCGAGGAAAGTTGGAACAGGCTTCAGGAGGAACACTCTTTCTCGATGAAGTTGGGGATATTCCGTTGAGTATGCAGGTAAAACTTCTTCGAGTCCTTCAGGAGCGGGAGTATGAACGAGTCGGAGGCACACAGCTGCTTCCTGCTGATATTCGAATTATTGCGGCCACACATCGTGACCTGGAAGCCATGGTGTACTCTGGAACATTTAGAGAGGATCTCTACTATCGATTAAATGTGGTTCCAATGGTCTTGCCGCCGCTTCGTGAACGTCAAGAAGATATCACCCCATTAGCAGAGCATTTTCTTGAGCGGTTCAATCGTGACAATCATCGTCACATCAAATTAGATGCTGACGTGGTCGCTATGTTATCTCGCTACCACTGGCCTGGAAATATTCGTGAATTACAGAATTGTATAGAACGAATTGTGGTTTTGGCAGATTCACCAAATGTGACAATCTCAGCAATTCCTAAACCATTACAGTCCTATATGCATCATATACGAGCCGTCACCCTTTCAGCTCAAAAAATGGCTTCCTTGAACGCTCTCGATACCTTACCGAAAGATGTTCGAAATCTTGAACGTGATCGGTTAGTGCAGGTGTTGCAAGACGTTGGCTGGATTAAAGCCAAGGCCGCTCGGAAGCTGGGACTTACCCCGAGACAAGTCGCGTATAAAATGAAAAAGTATAAGATTGACCGTTCTTCCTAATCGCCTTAATCCCCCATTCATTAATGACCTCCCTGAGTTCACTGTATGAAACAAGCATCTATGACAAAATTGTCGGATGAAACGGACAAAATTGTCGGATTGTCTGAAAAATATTGATGTGCTCGGCCCACTTTGTGGGAGCAAAACTGCGTGATTGTTCATTATTTTTCTATTGAGGACAGTTGGCACAATAATCGCTTATGCATGTATTAAGATGACATAGTTAGTCATTGGTCAACGTGAGTGGAAGAACAGCTGGCAAAGGCGCCACTGCTGATGAGGGGGAGGCAATATCTCCCCAATCAGGCAGGTGGCGTCTTTTTTTTGGCACAATATCCACGGTACGCAAACAATTCATGAAAGGCATCACATGTACGAAACGGATATCGAAAGAATGGCTCAAGTGGCAAGCACAAAGGTGGCGTATCAGCAATCTTCTCCTTTTGGCTATGTCATGCTATCAGTATTGGCCGGCGTCTATTTGGGATTCGGAATTACATTAATCTTTAGTGTTGGAGCCCCGTTTGCCGCAGAGGGTTCAGGGGCCGTCAAGTTAGTCATGGGAGCGGCGTTTGGGATCGCGCTGACGCTCGTGATTTTTGCCGGTTCGGAATTGTTCACTGGCAATAACATGGTCTGCACTATTGGTGGTTTGTCGAAGGTGATTACCTGGAACCAGGTCGGGCAAATTTTTTTCTGGTCCTTTCTCGGCAATATGATTGGGTCGTTTGGCATTGCCTGGCTGATTGTGCAATCAGGCGTCTTGTCGAAGACTCCGCACGTTGATCTGCTGATGAATGTGGCCTCTATGAAAATGTCGCTATCCGGTTGGGAATTGTTCATTCGAGGAATCTTGTGCAATTGGCTGGTTTGTTTAGCAGTTTGGATGTCAGCACGAACCACGAATGATGCCGCGAAGGTAATGTTGATTTTTTGGTGTCTTTTGGCTTTTGTGGGAAGTGGGTTTGAACATAGTATCGCCAATCAATCAATCTTCAGCATGGCATTACTTCTCCCCCATGGACACGACATCACCCTGTATGGGTTTCTGTGGAATCAAGTCTGGGTCGGGTTGGGGAATCTCGTCGGCGGGGCAGTCTGTGTTGGTGGCGCCTATTGGTTTACGAGTCGAGTTCCCTTGCCGGTGACGCCGGTACCAATAATGAATTGTCCCCCTGTGCCCTCAACATTTGAGTCTGACGGGGTTCGTGGGTGAACACGCAATATATGAAAGGACAAGGTAATAAGGCATGAATAAGGTAGAGGTTCTTAAGCTGGAGAAGGATGGGTTGGATGTTCGTGAGGACATTGACCGGTTTGCCAAGACAGGATGGGAGTCCATTGAGGATGCAGATATTCAACGATTAAAGTGGATGGGGTTGTTTCTTCGTAGTCCAACGCCGGGACACTTCATGGTACGCGTTCGAATACCTGGAGGGAGTGCAACTTCAGCCCAGCTCCGAACTCTTGCAGAGGTCTCGAGCAGCTTTGGCAATGGGGTGATCGATGTGACGACGCGGCAACAAATTCAGCTTCGTCATTTGACTATTGAAGATGTGCCAGAGGTATTCAAGCGGTTGGATGAGGTGGGATTATGGAGCCTTCAGACCGGCATGGATAACGTGCGTAATATTATGACCTGTCCAGCAACGGGATTAACGTCTTCAGAACTCATTGACACGGCGCCACTGGTTCGAAGCTTGACGGAGGAAATTGTTGGAAACCGGGCCTATTCCAATCTCCCGAGAAAATTTAATATGGCGATTACGGGATGTCTTGAAAACTGTCTGCATCTGGAAACTCAAGATTTGGCTTTTGTGCCAGCAACGGTTCAGGACAAAGGGGGCATGACCACAGGCTTCAATGTGTTCGTGGGTGGAAAGTTAGGGTCTGGGGGGTATCGCATTGCTTCATCGTTGGATATGTTTGTGAAACCATCAGAGGTTCTGAGGGTGACGTGTGCCATACTTGAAATTTATAGAGATCATGGTTTTCGAGAGTCGCGCAATACCGCACGGTTGGCATTTTTGGTTGATCGATGGGGAGAGGAACGATTTCGAATCGAAGTGGAAAATCGGTTAGGGCGTCCCTATGCTCATGCAGGAAACGATGCAAGAAAGAAGTCCGTGAATGATCATATGGGTGTCTTTCGACAAAAGTCGTTAGGGTTAAATTATATCGGGTTGAAAATTCCAGTGGGTCGTATCAACGCAGGCGATCTTCTGAAGATCGCTCAACTATCCGAGACGTACGGAACAGGGGAATTACGACTGGCTCATAATCAAGCCATTGTCATCCCGAATGTCGCTGATAGAAAAATTGGGGACCTAACCGAGGAGCCATTGTTGCAACGGTATGTCTATAATCCTACCCCAATCCAAAAAGGCTTAGTGAGCTGTGTTGGAAATGACTACTGTAACTTGGCAGTGATTGAAACCAAGAGTCGAGCGATCGAAACGGCGAAAAAAATTGAAGCCAAGCTCGGTACCGATCTCAAGCCTATTACGATGCATTGGTCTGGGTGTCCTGCCAGTTGCGGCAATCATTTGGTTGCAGACGTTGGGTTGATTGGCAAAAAAGTGAAAGTGAAAGGTGAGATTATCGAAGCCGTCGATATTTATGTGGGGGGGCGTTCAGGGCCGGACCCAAAACCATCCACGAAGTTACTGGAAGATGTTCCTTGTGATGTCCTCCCGGATGTGTTGAGCGGCATTTTACCGTATCATGCCAGGCACAAAATGCATCAAAGTAAACTTCGCGTTCCTAAAGCATCAGGGAAATCTGAATTGGTGAAATGTCACCAGAATCACTCTTCACAATCCACAGTGTTATGCAAGTAGTAACACAAAAGAAACTTTCTCATGTTTCCTCAAAATTGCATCTGAAGCCTCATACTATCAAGCGCTGTGGTGTGGGGGGCGACACCCACTGTTTGAGAATCTTGCCGACTATATGGCCGTTAAGAGGATTCTCCAGGAGGTGTATGAACAAACGCACATCCGTCTTGTTGCCGATTGCCTGCTGCCGACTCACTGACAATTGGTAGTGAGGCTATAGTCTATTGATTTTCTTAATTTAGTGTAACGCATTCCTTCAATTCGGCTCGAGACTTCATGTACACATTCCAGACAACGCCTCATTGACAAAGTTTGCAATTCCTTCTCTTTTTACTGACAGGATATTTTGCTATGATCAGGGGTTCTGTGAAGTCTAAAGTAAAAAAGATGTTGGAAACAGCAAAAGTTATGATTGAGTAATTTCCTTAAACAGACATTCATTCTAAGTATCAATGTTTCACGCGCCCGTAGCTCAGTCGGATAGAGCATCGGCCTTCTAAGCCGAGGGTCGCAGGTTCGATTCCTGCCGGGCGCACCACTTTCCCTTGTTTTTGTTGATGAGTCTCTCGACCGGTTTCATCATCACGGACCGTTTACCAATCTTAACCCCACAAAGGTTTGTATGAAGGCCTTCTACACGTGCATCATTGTATTTTCCCTTCTTTTGTTCTCTCCAGTTTCAATACTGGCTGAGACCGTTTTGAAAAAAGACGCCGTTGATTTTGCCTTCTCCCTTCCCGAAGCCCAATGGAAAGAGAAAGGCCCCGCATTTTATGCTTGTCCAAATTGCGATGTACGATTTATTGAGACCGAGGCAGGCACAGGCATGATGATACATGATCAGGTTGTCAATCGGTTAACATCGATTTTCCCAAATTATGCGGATCCCAAGAAAGATCCAATATTTGTCGTCATCGGTGTATTTTTTCCGGTTGGTTGGGAGAAAGATTATCAGACCGACAACTATTTGCCGGATCGTGAAACGCAAGCACAACAAGATGTTGGTCTTCAGTATGTCGTTGCTGCAACTCCTGCACGGGGCCCATCTGGGTATGAAGGAATACTCTATACCATTACGAACTCTCAAGGCGAAGAGTGAGTTGAAGGCGGGTGTTCTCACCTATAGAATTGTTTGACCATCGGTATTTTCTCTATTTCTGACGTTCAACCTTCGGTGTTTGATTTCTGATAGACAGGTCATCAACAATCTCCCCCTCGCGTTTTCTTCATACTGATGCCGAATGCGCTAGCCCATTTTGGAATTCAAGGGGTGCTGACCCGGTCAGTCATTCCAAGCGCTGATCCGAAACTCATATTCCTCGGATGTGTCCTGCCTGATGTCCCTTGGATTCTTCAACGGGTTGTACTTGGCCTCGTTCCCGGTATTGATCCCTATACGCTCCGTCTCTATGTGATTGTTCAAGCCTCATTGTTCATGACCTTGTTATTGTGTGGAGCCTTTGCTTGCCTATCAAGGACTCCAGGGCCAATATTTGGCATTCTCGCAGTAAGCGCGGTTCTTCATTTAGGGCTTGACGCATTGCAAATCAAGTGGGCGAATGGAGTCCATTTCTTTGCTCCTATTTCCTGGGAATTGTTTAATGTAGGGTGGTTTTGGCCAGAAAGTTGGCCGACCTATCTTCTAACCGGATTCGGATTGGGGTATGTGGTCTGGTCGTGGAAGACAGCGGTCCACGTGAAACCGTATTGCTTGCCACTTTCCTTTCGCAAGAATAGTCTCTGCCTCAGCTTAGTTGTCGTATATATGGTCTTACCGCTGGTATTTCTTGATGGTCCGTTGATTGCGAACAATCACTTCGTGAACACATTGAAGACTTCAAGTGAACGGATTGGACGTCCAGTAGAATTTGATCGTAAGCTTTACCTGAAGAGTTCGAATGGTGATGTCGTGAAAGGCTTTGGAGAAGACTTTCATGTTCGTGGACAGACGTTAAATCATCAGTCGACTGTATCCATTCGAGGGCGTTTCGTGGAACTCGATACGATTGAGTTCTTAGATGTGCATGAGCATGATCCGTGGTTTCGGAATGGGAGTAGTTACATTGGGCTACTTGCTCTCGTTGGCATGTGGGCAATGGCTGGTTGGCGATATTATCAGTCTTCCGACAGGGAAAAGCCGCTTGAGTAATATCAGCACAGAGGAGGTCATATGGCTCATAATCCTGCATTTGAAAGACTTGTGCAACGTGCCAAAGGACACATCCAGGAAATATCGGTCGACAAAGTGAGGGAACAATTAATGCGAAAAGAGCCGTTTGCATTCATTGACATACGAGAAGATCACGAACGTCAAAAAGGCTATGCGGAAGGTTCGATCCATATTGGTCGGGGGATTCTTGAACGGGATATTGAACGGAAACCATTTGAGAAAGACACACTCATCGTCCTGTATTGCGGAGGGGGATATCGTTCTGCGTTAGCGGCGATGAATTTGGTAGAAATGGGGTATACCCAGGTACGATCAATGGCTGGAGGCTTTAAGGCTTGGAAATGGGCAGGGTATCCACTCAAAGAAGTCGCGCGGCCATGACGCAATAATCACGCATCGAGTGTTTGGTCGTATCAGAACGCCGAAGAGAGTCAACCCTGCCTCATCATCTGTGTCGAGTTTTTCGAGTACGCGTCGTGCTGACTATTTATAGCGTTTGTCGAATTCTTTTACCACCTCATTCGTGATATCCAGGCCACGTTGGCTATAGAGGACAATTTTTAACGTGGTTTCACTTCCTTTATCAATGACTATTGCGAATCCGTGGCGTTGTGCTACAGCCGCTGTCGCAGTTTCGATTTTCTTCATATATTCTTGAACCAGTTCTTTTTGCTTCATCCCCAGTTCTTGTTGATATTCTTGTCCGCGTTTCTGAAACTCTTGAAACTTGCGAGTAAACACGTCTTGTTTTTGCTTGAAGCCTTTATCCGCCGAAGCTTCTGACTTTTTTAATTCGTTTTGAAGATCTTCCAGTTCCTTTTGATCAGCCTTCAACACATTTTCTCGAGCTTGAGCATGTTCTTTAAGCGTAGCAAGGGCTCGACTGCCAGCTTTGGATTTTTCAATAACGGACTGTGGATCAACGATGGCAATCTTAAAGTCTTTGGCAAGAGCCAGCGTACCGGACCCAAAGAATAACAGACACGCACTGATCAAAACACCGATGGTTGCTGTGGTTGGACGTATAGATTGCATTGACGGTCTTAGCCTCCTCATGGTTGTATGCTCCAAGGTCATGTGGATTGAAATACGATTATCGGTATGTCTGAGAGGTGAAACTCGTTGTCTCGAGAGTGTTTGACGGAGCGAGCATTAATATAACAAACAGCCTGTATTGTCGTGAACTTTGATGAGAGTAACTAGGGCAATCGTTCGTGTCAAGAGCTGTTAGAATTCACCACATACCCTTACATTTTGAATGACCGTTTCCCAGTCTTGGGGAAATTATTCTCCGCGTAAGACAAGATTGTCTATGACAATGAACATTATCTGTTTTGGGGATAGTTTGACGGTGGGATATCAATCTCCGACGTCTGAGGTTCCGTATTATCATGCAACACCATATGGTGAACTGCTGCAAGCATGGCTTGGCGAAAAAGGGACGGTTTCAATTCGAGGTGTGAATGGTGAAATGACGAGTGAGATGGTCAGGCGATTTTCTTGGGATGTCCTCGAGTCCCAACCTGATATGGTGATTATTCTTGGAGGGACCAATGACCTTGGAGCCGACATAGAGCCTGAGCGTATTTTTAACAATTTGGTGACATTGTATGATCAGGCAAGGAACGCATTAATTTCTCCTGTGGCGATCACGGTTCCATCGCTGCGGAGCGCCATACACGATGATGACCATGATTTTCTGAGTACTTATATTGAATGCCGTATGGAACTCAACCAATGGCTCATGAACTTTTGTCAGGCGTCAAACATGCCCTGTATTGATCTATTCACAAGAACGAGTGAACCGGAGAGTCATTTACTTGCTTCCAAGTATTCAAACGATGGCCTTCATCTTTCGAGTCAAGGCTATCAGATGTTGGCACAACTGTTATGGGACCATCTATGGGCAAAACAGTATCGTAAATCCAGACAGACCTAATGTGCGTCAAGGAAGTAGCAGAAAAAAGAGTCTTTTGGACAAAAGGCTTACTCTTTTTTCCCACCGGATGAACTTGGTGATGAAGTAGAAGAGGACGACCCGCTGGATGAGCCTGAAGAAGCGCTTCCAGATGATCCTGACGATGGTGTGGATCCAGGCGAGCTTGATGAACTTGAACTGCTGTCACTTGCTGGAGTCGATGAGGAGCCGCTCTCGGATTTTCCTTCAGCTTTTGTCTCCGCGGTTTTTCCCTGCGGTTTTCCATCCTCTCCCGGTCGTTTGGGTTCTTTGAGTTTGTCTGAGTAATCGGTGACATACCAGCCTGACCCTTTAAACATAATGGCCGGGGAGGAGATAAGCTTTTCAACGGGCTCGCCTTTTGGACATGAAAATTCTGTGCAGGTGGTGATAGGCGGGTCTGAAAATTTTCGTTGAACTTCAAACTTTTCTTTACAGGCAGTACAAATATATTCGTAGATTGGCACGATGCCTCCTCCTCATAAACATTTACTATCGAGCTTGTCGTTCTTAGGTAACTCTTTATTTACAAAAGTCAAGGCGGGAATTCTCAAAAACCTTTTACTGTAAGACCTGAATGGCGCTCGCCAGGCTGTCCATCCCTTGCTCGATCACGGAGAGAGGTGGCGTATAGGAGAGTCGAATGTGTTCAGGGGCACCAAATGGTTCTCCTGCGACACAGGCCACCTTGGCCTCGGTCAACAGATAGTGTGCTAAATCAGACGGGGAGGCGATCGTCCCTTGCGCATGTCGTCGTCCAAATAAAGATGAAACATTGGGCAGGGCGTAAAAGGCCCCACGTGGCATCGGACACGTGATCCCGGAAATGCCATTCAGTCGATTGACCATCAGCGTTCGTTGTGCACTCAATTCCTGTACCATATCCTTAATAAACTGTTGCCCCTCGCGCAACGCGGCAACGGATGCCTTTTGCGAAATCGACATGGGATTCGACGTGCTTTGACTTTGAATATGTCCCATGGCCGTAATGAGGTCTTTTGGCCCTGCGGCATACCCGATTCGCCATCCTGTCATTGAATAGGATTTTGATACCCCATTGACGACAAGCGTGCGTTTAGCGATTTCTGGACCCAGTGAAGCAATGCTTGTGTGTCGATGTCCGTCATAGACCAAATGTTCATAAATTTCATCAGAGACCACAAGTAAATTATGTCGGAGCGCCAGTTCAGCCACACTTTCCAACGTTTTTCGGTCATACATACTTCCCGTCGGATTGCAGGGACTATTGAGGATAATCGCTTTCGTTTTCGGAGTAATCAGTGAATCTAGCAGGGAGGCATCAATGGCATAGTGCGAGGATTCCTCTGTCTTGAGTATGACGGGAGTCGCTTCCGTGAGTGCGATTTGATCAGGATACGACACCCAATAAGGACTAGGAATAATCACTTCATCTCCAGCCTCCAAGGCGGCTTGCGTAAAATTGTAGAGCGTGTGCTTGGCCCCACACGACACTAAGATTTGCGATTTCTCATAGTCCAACTGATGGGTGCGCTGAAAGGTCTCAATAATGGCATCTTTCAATTCATCAATTCCTGTCACAGCCGTGTACTTTGTGAAATTTTCCTGGATGGCATTGTGTGCTGCCTGCTTCACGCAGTCTGGCGTATCTTGCGCGGGTTCTCCTGCAGCAAAATCAAAAATTTTGATGCCTTGGGCTTTGAGGGCCTTGACCGTGGCCACCATCTGTAAGGTAGGCGAGGCGGCAATTTTTGTGGTACGAGTCGCGAGTTTCATTTCAGAAGATTTATGAATCGGCTTGGAAACATGCTTCCAAGCGTTTGGCAACATCTGGATGCAAAAAGTCCTGCAACGGACCACCAAGCGAAGCGACCTCTTTGACCATACTAGAGGTCAGGTATGAATACTCTTCGCTCGCCATGAGAAAGACCGTCTCGACACCTTCATCAAGCTTTCGGTTCAAGAGAGCCATTTGGAATTCGTGTTCAAAATCAGAGACGGCTCGCATTCCTCGAATGATCGCTTGGGCGCCGCGTTCTCGAACATAATTAACCAGGAGGCCATCGAAGGATTCCACGTCGACATGCGGCAAATGCTTGGTGGCGATTTTCGCCAGTTCAATCCGTTCTCGTAGATCAAAGAGTGGACCTTTTTGAGGATTGGGTGCGACAGCGACCACCACGCGGTCAACCATCCGAAGGCTTCGCGCAATCACATTCGCGTGGCCCAAGGTGATGGGGTCAAATGTTCCCGGGTAAACGCCGATTCGCATGAGACTCACGTATATGTTGAAAAAATGTCAAGATGGTGTCCCCATACCGAGCTTGTCGAACTTGCTCAAGGGAATTCACTTCTCGGAGCAATGCTGTTTTCCAAAAATGTTCTACCACCATGATCCCCTCGTCAGAAAGAAGGTGTTGTGTGCCTACCTTCGACAAGAGAGATTCAAGCTCCTGGTGCTGATAGGGAGGATCCACATAAATAATGTCATAGGGAGCCTCCTGAAGTATTTGTGGCTGACGCACACTGTTCCAGGCGTCACTCGATACAATAACCGTATGGTTGGGATTTCCACATCGTTTCAAATTATCTTTTAATAGTTGCAAGGAGTCGAGATGGTTGTCGACGAACACCACGCGTGAGGCTCCTCGACTAAGTGCTTCCAATCCAATGGTTCCAGCCCCACAACAAAGATCAAGAACTTTCGCTTCGGATACCCGAGTGTTGAGGATAGAGAACAACGCTTCCCGAACTCGCGCAGAGGTCGGTCTGATTCGATTGCCTACCGGAGCCTTGAGTCGACGGCCCTTTTGTGTCCCAGCTATCACTCTCATGACGTGTATCGCTATAAGTCATTGCCCTAGGGCTTTGTACCGTACCACACCATTTTAGATTATCACAACTCATGATATTGCTAGAGACTTTGACGTGTTTCTTTGAACCTGCCTATAGTGGGTGAGGATGTGAAAATGACAAGAATTTGTAGTGGTGAAATGTGTCTTCGGGCATGCCTATGAATAATATAAAGACAAAAATGGGCATTCAAACTTGGCCAAAGTCTGAACGCCCACGCGAACGTCTCTTACAACAAGGTCCAGAGGCCGTGTCTGACGCACAACTTCTCGCCATTCTCCTGCGTGTGGGGAGGCAGGATTCTTCTGCAGTCCAAGTCGCCATGGAGTTGCTTCAACGGCTTGACGGATTGCAGGGACTCTCCAATCGGAGTCTTGATGAGTTATGTGCGATTCCTGGTGTTGGACCGGCCAAGGCTGCGCAGATTCTGGCTGCCGTTGAATTAGGGAAACG
Source organism: Nitrospirales bacterium (assembly GCA_021603905.1). GTDB lineage: Bacteria > Nitrospirota > Nitrospiria > Nitrospirales > UBA8639 > JAGQKC01. The sequence continues at coordinate 13,225 of BQIU01000004.1, read as the reverse complement.
AACCCTAGCCGCCCCGTTAAGCACTGGAGTTCGGGTTGGGAGCAGTCGCGACCTCTTTCATCATTATTATCCATTGTTGCGCGACCTTCGGCATGAAGTCTTCAAGATTGTCCTGTTAGATGCCAAGCATCGAGTGATTCGCGATATGACCATTTCAAAAGGCAGTTTAACCGTGAGTATTGTCCATCCACGAGAAGTGTTCAATGGCGCCGTGCGCGAATCGGCCGCAGCCGTGATCGTGCTTCATAATCATCCAAGTGGAAATCCTGAGCCAAGTCCTGAAGATTACGCATTAACAGATCGATTGGTAACTGCCGGCGATATTCTTGGCATCCGAGTCCTCGATCATTTGGTCATCGGCGATGGCTCATATATGAGTTTTGCCGACAAAGGGTTGATCTCGTCATCATAAAAAAGCCAATTTCGGTCACTCCCCACCTAATTACCATCAGAAGATTCGCACCGTCATCTCCCAATCCTGGTAGATTTTATTCCAGAATCATGCTAGAAATATTTGTGAATAAAGGTTTTTTTGAAATGCACTGTTCTTGTGAGCTTTCTCGCTAGAGAATTCTCATACGGGAATCGACACGGTATGGAAATAAGCCAGGAAGAAGTCGAATATATCGCCCTGTTAGCTCGCTTAAATATTGCTGAAGGCGAGAAAGAACTCATGAGCGATCAACTCAGCCAAATTTTGACATTTGTCAACCAATTACGAGATGTGGATACTGAGGGCATTCCGTTGACGGCCACGACCTCTCAGCAATCGAATGTCTTGAGAGACGATGTTCGGATATCATCCTTGACTGATGAGCAAGCCACGGCCAATGCGCCTCAGGCAGAAGATGGATTTTTGGTCGTCCCCAAAATAATTGCGGATCGTGAGACCTCGTAGCGTGCACCTTATGTTTCAACAATATGCCTTGCCAGGGTTTTCGCCGTCTGATGGTCTTATGACGATACGATTTGGTTGCGACGATCTCCTCCCTCATCTCCTATCTTCATCTCGCGTGCTTCAATCACGACTAGGCTAAGCGATAGACTCATGTACCGGCAATTGCTGAGAGCGAAGATTCATCGTGCAACAGTGACGGACTCCAATTTAGAGTACGAAGGGAGTTTGACGATTGATTCTGACCTCATGGATGCTGCCGGAATCTTGCCATATGAACTGGTGATGGTTTCCAATTTGAATAACGGCGAGCGGTTTTCAACGTATGCGCTTGCCGGGACACGTGGGAAAGGCGAAGTGATCCTTAACGGTCCAACGGCTCGTAAGGGGGTCCTTGGCGACAAAGTAATTATCTTCTGTTATGAATATTTCCTTGACGAAGAAGCCAAGGTGCATTCTCCCAAGGTGATCCAAGTTGACGCACATAATCGTATGATTGAGACCGTATCACAAGAGACGAAAACATGAGAATGACTCATTATTTTAGACGCATCGTGCAATTATTTTAGAGAAATATGTGATGATCTAAATGGCAACCGCACTCTTTAAACTTACCCTGAAAGAACTTCAAGGCCTCTTTACTAGTGGCGATGTTGGTGCCATCGATATTGCGCGTTCGTATCTTCTGAGAATCAGTCAAGTTGAATCCAAGGTCAAAGCCTACATCACTATGCCCGAGAGAGAACAGGTGCTTCAGGAAGCCGACACAATTGACGCCTCCCTCAAACAATGGCGAAAAACTCAGCCATTAATGGCCATGCCGTTAGCTATTAAAGATAATATTTGCACCACCGGGATTCGTACGACGTGTGGATCGACAATGCTAGAGCACTTCATTCCTCCGTACAACGCAACGGTCGTGGCAGCATGTCGAGAACAGCAATTTTTATTTATGGGGAAAACCAATCTCGATGAATTTGGCATGGGATCCTCCACCGAACATTCGGTGTTTGGGCCAAGCAGAAATCCCTGGAATCTTGAATGTATTCCCGGGGGCTCAAGCGGAGGATCGGCAGCAGCTGTGGCGGCGGACGAATGCGTGGCAGCCTTGGGCACAGATACGGGGGGGTCGATTCGACAACCTGCAGCCTGTTGCGGGGTCGTCGGGCTCAAGCCGACGTATGGGAGAGTGTCGCGATATGGACTCGTGGCATTTGCCTCGTCATTGGATCAAATTGGCCCAATCACGAAATCGGTGACCGATGCAGCCATTTTACTGAATGTCCTCGCAGCACATGATCCGAGAGATTCGACCTCTTCTGATCAACCAACCCCTGACTACACGAGGTTTGTTAAGAAAAAAGACGTCAAAAAACTCACCATTGGCGTCCCCAAGGAATTCTTTTCAGAAGGGCTTGATCCAGAGGTTGAACAGCATGTGCAAGCCGCCATCGAGGAGTTTAAGGAGTTAGGTGGCACCATCAAAGAGATTTCTTTGCCGACAACTGAATGGGCCATTGCCGCCTATTATATTATCGCTACGGCTGAGGCAAGTTCGAACCTTGCGCGGTATGACGGAGTGAAGTACGGGTATCGAACAAAGGAGCGCAAAGGTCTCTTAGAGATGTATCGACAAACTCGTGCTGAAGGCTTTGGCTCCGAAGTTAAGCGTCGAATCATGCTTGGGACCTATGCGCTAAGTTCTGGCTATTATGATGCCTTCTACGGCAAAGCACAGTCCGTCAGAACGCTGATTACGCGAGATTTTGATTCAGCCTTTCAGGACGTTGATTTTTTAGTCACGCCCGTGATGCCAACTCCGGCATTTCCATTAGGCGAAAAGCTTCAAGATCCGCTGCAAATGTACTTATCCGACATGTATACTATATCAGCGAGTCTTGCAGGTCTCCCGGCGATCTCGATTCCCTGTGGGTTTAGCCGGGCTGGTTTGCCCATTGGCTTGCAATTGATGGGGCGTCCCTTTGAAGAATCCACAATTCTTCGAGCGGCCTACGCCTATGAACAAGCGACCCAATGGCGAAAGAAACGTCCTCCCATTCGTTAACCGAGTAGAAAGGAAACGTTTTCTATGATCGATTTGGCTGCAGTGGCCATTGCTATCGCGTTTGTTGTTCTTGTGGCGTATTTAATTCCAACCATCGTGCAAATCAAACGAACCGTGGCGCAATCAGAACGGGTGCTCACGCGCGTGAACAATGAACTGCCGGGGTTGCTAAAAGAGATACGCGGCACGAGCGAAAATGTGCGTGCATTGACCGACCAGGCCAAATTTGGTGTCGACCGCGCCTCAACCTTATTTACGGCAATGGGGGAGATGGGACAGACGGTTCATCAAGTCCATGAAACTGTTCGGGGAAAAGGCGGTTCTATTTTCTTAGGATTCTCGAGTGTGTTGGCTGGAATCAAAGCAGCATCGAACAGAATGAAACATCGTGCTTCTAAAGAAGGAGGGAACGAATATGGGAAATAATCAATCAGCATCTGCCGGATCCGTCGCGTTAGCATTCTTAAGTGGGGCCTTAGTTGGTGCCGTCGGAGCTTTTTTGCTCGCTCCCCAGGGGGGGCGGGAATCACGTGAACGATTGGTCGGATATGCCCGACGAACGGGTGAAGATATTCGTGATCTTCGAGAGAAAGCCACTGATGCCTTGGATGACGTCGTCTTGAAAAGTCGCGACTTTGTCGATGAAGCATCTTCAGCGGTGAAAGAGGCAATTGAGGCTGGCCGTGAGGCCATGCGTCGTGAACGTGATCAACATTCTCATGATTACACGCATTAACGTGTAGTCTTCGACAGTAGGCCTATGTCATATCAGGTGGTTATCGGGGTCGAAGTTCATGCACAACTTCGGACGCGATCGAAACTCTTTTGTTCCTGTGGAACAACATTCGGTCGTTCACCCAATTCTCAAACGTGCCCTGTCTGTTTAGGGATGCCTGGCTCTTTGCCGGTCCTCAATCGTATGGCGGTGGAGATGGCTGTACGGGTGGGGCTTGCACTGAACTGCTCCATCCGCAGGGACCACCACTTTGCTCGAAAGAATTATTTCTATCCTGATCTTCCCAAGGGCTATCAAATTTCTCAGTACGATGAGCCAATTTGTGAAAAGGGATGGCTTGAGATTCAGCCAAATGGTGAGACCAAACGTATTCGAATTCATCGTGCCCATCTGGAAGAGGATGCGGGGAAAAGTGTCCATCAACCTGGAAGACCTGAGAGTCGAGTGGACCTGAATCGAACAGGAACGCCATTGCTTGAAATCGTCACGGAACCGGATATGCATTCAGCCGATGATGTGGATGCCTATTTGAAAATGCTCAGAGATATTCTCATCTATCTGAACGTCTGTGACGGGAATATGGAACAGGGTAACTTTCGATGTGAGCCGAACATTTCGTTGCGACCATCGGGGGAGCAGCGATTAGGCACGAAGGTCGAATTAAAAAATATTAATTCGTTTCGATTTGTTCGAGAAGCGATCGACTACGAAGTACAGCGTCAGACGACTGTGCTATCGGAAGGCGGAACCGTCCATCAAGAAACTCGGTTGTGGGATGAAGCACAAGGGAAAACCATGGTGATGCGGAGTAAAGAAGAAGCCCATGACTATCGATATTTCCCCGACCCTGATCTCCTTCCAATTCATCTTGACCAAGCGATAATTGATGAAGTTCATGAAACGCTTCCAGAATTGCCAACTGCTCGAAAACGGCGCTTCATCTCTGACTATCAATTGCCGGTTGCTGATGCTGAAACTCTCACCTCGTCTAAGTCGTTGGCTGACTACTTCGAATTATGTGTCGAAACCTTTCCAGAACCGAAGACGGTTTGTAATTGGGTGAAGGGCGAGTTGCTTCGAGAACTCCATGCCCATGACGTCTCAGCTCACGAATCGACCATGCCTCCTGAGCGATTGGTAAAACTCTTGCGATTAATCGAACAGGATACGATTAGCTTGAAGGCGGCACGGGAATTTTTTTCTGAGCTGTATGCTAGTGGGAAAGAGCCAGAGGTCTTAATTCAAGAAAAAGGCCTCAGCCAAGTTTCTGATGATGAGGCCTTGATGACATTTATTCGTGAGGTTCTTTCCAACAACCCAACTCAAGTCAGTCAGTACAAGGGCGGCAAGGAAACAGTCTTAGGGTTTTTCGTTGGTCAAGTCATGAAAGCCTCGCAAGGTAAAGCGAATCCAGGAAAAGTCAATTCGTTATTGAAAGCCGAATTATTAAAAGAATCTTAATCTAGGACACGCTGATGATGAGTACGATCCAAACGATTGTTCCGCGTATGATTTTAGATTCCCGAGGGAATCCAACGGTCGAAGTGGAAGTCACGTTAACGAGTGGAGTCCGTGGCCGTGCGGCGGTCCCTTCCGGGGCATCGACCGGGGCACGCGAGGCCCTGGAGTTGAGAGACGGTGACAAGCGACGGTGGATGGGAAAGGGGGTCAATAAGGCCTTAACCAGCGTGAAAAAGTCTTTGGCACCAAAGCTTCTTGGCATGAATGTCTTTGATCAAGTTGCGATTGATTCAACCATGATCACGCTTGATGGAACCAAAGGAAAATCTCGATTCGGGGCAAACGCGATCTTGGGTATCTCGTTAGCTGTGGCGCGGGCGGCAGCGACGGAACTTGGACAACCCCTGTTTCGCTATATTGGTGGGTTAAACGCTCGGGAACTTCCTGTGCCAATGATGAATATTATTAATGGCGGAGCCCATGCGGATAACGGTCTGGATTTTCAAGAGTTTATGATTATGCCTGTTGGTGCAGAGAGTTTTAGTGAGGCTCTGCGGATGGGCACGGAAGTCTTTCATCATCTCAAAGCCATATTGAAATCCCAGGGATTGAGCACGGCCGTTGGCGATGAGGGTGGTTTTGCGCCAAGTGTCGCATCGCATGAAGAGGCTCTTGATCTCATTGTACAGGCCATTAAGAAAGCTGGTTATCGGACCGGTCGGGATATCGTACTGGCACTTGATGCGGCTGCCAGTGAATTTCACCAAAAGAATACCTATCATCTCAAAAGTCAGAATCATTCTCGCCTCTCGTCTGCTGATATGATTCAATACTATCAATCGTTGACGACACGTTTCCCCATTGTTTCGATCGAAGATGGATTAAATGAAGATGATTGGAAAGGATGGAAGGACCTGACCACACAATTGGGTGATCGAGTCCAATTAGTGGGTGATGACCTGTTTGTCACCAATGTTCAGTATCTATCGCGTGGCATTCGCGAACGTTCCGGCAATGCGATTCTCATTAAACTTAATCAGATCGGGACATTGACAGAAACCATAGAAGCCGTAACATTAGCTAAGAGAGCTGGGTTCGGGGTTATTGTATCGCATCGATCCGGCGAGACCGAAGATGTGACGATTGCCGATCTTGCGGTGGCCCTCAATACCGGACAAATCAAAACGGGTTCGCTGTCGCGGACAGATCGGCTTGCCAAATATAATCAATTATTGCGAATTGAAGAAGAACTTGGGAGCTCCGCACGCTATGCAGGCAAAGCGTGCTTGCCCATAAATTAACGACTGGAAATGGGAAGAAATCGAAAGCGGAAAAAAAGGGCTCCAGGATTTTGGGGTGAACTCAACAGCAAATTGCCCGTTGTTGCCGGAATGATTTTAGGTGGAGTGTTTCTTGGGTACATTTTTTTTACTGAAGAAGGGATTCCTTTTTACCTCAAACAAGTTCACGCAGCAGAAGAATTGGCGCAGCATATTCAGGATATCGAAAAGACCAATACCGTGCTAGAGAATGAAATTCGTCGAGTGAAGTCTGATCCGCTGAAACTTGAAGAACTTGCCCGCAATCGGCTAGGGATGGTGAGACAAGGGGAAAAAGTCTATCAATTCGTTGAACCTCGTCTCATGGATTCCCAATCGACGCCGTAATCGTTTACTATTCCTTTCTCTCAGTATCTGAATTTCTCCTGAACGTGGGGACACGTGTTTTTCCATATTTTGTATAGGATATATCGACGATGAAATTTGGTACCTTAGTGATTGTCGGACGACCTAATGTTGGAAAATCTACACTCCTGAATGCGCTGGTACGACAAAAAATTGCGATTGTCTCGGATAAACCACAAACGACGAGGACGCGAGTCCTTGGAGTCGGACATTTCTCGAGCGCGCAACTGGTGGTCCTTGATACACCGGGACTTCATAAACCCAAACATCAATTGAATCGGAAAATGGTGAGAACGACATTAGACACGCTTCCTGATGCCGATATGATCTATGTGATGATGGATGCCAATAAACCTCCTGGAGCCGGAGATCGATTTGTGGTAGAGCAAGTTGAGGCTGCCACGAAATCCCAGACCTATGCTGGTGTATTCTTGATCTTAAATAAGGTGGATGAAGTCAGAAGGTCGCGATTGCTGCCGTTGATTGAACAATGTCAGCAAATGCGTGAATGGTCAGAAATTGTCCCGATTTCGGCTAAGAACGGGGAGAATATTGAACGTCTGATTGATCTGACACTCTCGTATCTTCCAGAGGAAGAACAACAGTACTATGAAGAAGACTTTCTTACTGATCAATCGATGCGTCAAATGGCAGCTGAAATGATTCGGGAAAAAGTCCTGCTCCATACTCATGCTGAACTTCCATATGCGGTCGCTGTTCTCCTAGAAGAGTTTATTGAAGAGGATTCACGTGCTCACGTCACAGCAACCATATTTGTCGAAAAGTCGTCACAAAAGCCAATCATTATCGGAAAACAGGGCCAACGTTTAAAAGCTATTGGAACAGAAGCTCGAATGGATATGATGAAGGCGTTCGGGTTGAAAGTGCATTTGGAACTGTGGGTCAAAGTTCGTGAAAATTGGCGAGATAATGAACACCTACTCCTTGAATTAGGATATTAAAGACAAAGAAAACGTGAGAAAGATAAAGTATACGATGAGAAATTTTAGACAACGGTGAGAGAATTCACGTTGTACCGTACATTGTTACTTTTACAATAACTCACGATGCCACTCTACAAAACGAAAGCGATTGTCATTAAAAGTCAGCGCTGGGGAGAAGCTGACAGGATTGTGACTTTCTATACAGAACAAGTCGGAAAAGTTCGTGGGATTGCACGAGGTGCGAGACGAATGAAAAGTCGGTTTGGCAGTGCACTTGAACCATTTCGACTTGTTGAATTGACGCTATTTGAAAAAAACATTGAATCACTGGCACGTATTAGCCAAGTCGATATCACTGGTTCGTTCGAAGGACTTCGTGAGAATTTACGGCTTATGACGGCTGCAGCACGAATCGTAAATTTCATCCGAGCCGTTACCCCAGATCGAGACCCGAATCATGCTGTCTTTCTGGCCCTTAGCGAGGGGTTGTCGACTCTGGAAACCGTTGATGACCCAGAATTGTGCGCGCTGTTATTTCAAATTCATGTTCTTGGGCATACAGGGTTTCGTCCTCAAATTGATTCCTGTACAGAATGTGGACGGTCGGCAGGACGCGTCCCCGTAAGGTTCTTTGTGCAGGCAGGTGGAGTGATGTGCCTGATGTGTGGCGAGAGATCGTCTGACCGTGGCCTCCCCATTTCTCCTGGTAGCTTAGCATTCATCCAGCAAGCCAGGAGACTGCCGTTTGCGAAGGTGACACGTCTTCGAGCTAGCGGACAAATTCGACAGGAAATCGAACAAGTTATTGAAACATATGTAGAGGTTGTAATCGGAAGATCGCTTCCATCGATGAACGTCTCCTCTCAGAGTTCTTCTCAATTTAATCGATTCTCAAGATCCTCAAAGGAGTATATCTGATGACAAACAAGACACTCGAACCAAAGGATATGAATTGGCTGGAGAATGGCGTGCTGGGTATCGAGTGGAGTGATGGCCATCATGGGGTATATCCCGTCCGCTATCTCCGTCAACACTGTCCCTGTGCGGCTTGCGTTGATGAATGGACCGGGGAATTACGACTCAAGCCAGACTCCGTCCCTTTGCTGATCATGGTTCAAGATATTGAAGCCGTCGGGCGTTATGCGCTTCGGTTTAAATGGAGTGACGGCCATGATACTGGGATCTATTCCTATGCTGCTTTACGACGTTTGTGCCAGTGTGATATCTGTCAACCAGAAAAACCTCAAAAGCCTCGAGGGAAAGTTCTCCTCTGACTTTTCCCGTGTCGCAGATATTTTTGTATCACGCGCGCTTGAATGTTCTTAGCAGAACTTCAATCAATGAAGAAATCGTGGGTTCAGGTTAACTTCATATAGAAGCTTACTTGGGAAGAGTCTCAACTCTCATGAAAATGGGGGTCGATCGTCCACGAGACGTGAGAGAGTCACTCAATAAGAGTTACGTTGCGGAATGAGGGGATTTGTAGAATCGCGGTGCGGGCTTCTGACACATAATAGGCGTATTCTGGCTCTGGATACTCGTCAATGATAGATTGCATGAGGTCTTGTGCCAGAAGGTATCGACCTGATTGCCAGGCAGCTTGCCCTGCTTGCAAGGCACAGGAAACAGCCATAGCTCTTGGGTCAACGGAAAGACGAGAACTCCGTGCTGAGGTCCAATTTTTCAAAAATTTTGGCAAAGGGATCGGCGAGTGATGAATAGTGATTGGCCCTGGCGCTTCTGATAATTGCGCGACATACTCCTGCATTTGCAAGGGGTTTCGGTCGATCACGCAATCGTTGTACAGAGTCCATAGATCCATAAATTCTGAGTCCTGGAGACTTAACTCACTCTTTTCCGTGGGTTGAAGGCTTTGGCAACCCGAAAAGAATAGTAGGAAAGCAAGGCTCAGGAGAGTATAGGTTTTAAAGTTTTTCATTGTATGCATATCAATTATCTTGCTAACCACTCACTTATTTTCATGAACTCGCACAGATTTATATTACTACTTAGCAATACTAATGCTCATAATTTACTTAAATGTAACATACTGAAAAATAAAAGAAAATAGTAATTTAGTTAGGTCTGCGCTTAACGAAGTGTTGCTTAAATACAACGAAGGTGTGTGATTTGTTCCCTAATTCTCGAGATTTCCCGGTGGCTTAAGCTGAATTTTCTTTGAGTGCGTCAAGCCTGTTTTCTTCTCAGTATCAAATTCATTAACGGTTTCTGAAATCTTTTTCTGAGCATGAAGCAAGGCGTATACCAAAATAGCTTAGGGCTTTAGATCCACGACTGATTGCGACTACACACCGATTTTGAGGAAACTCCCAACCGTATCAAAGTTTAAAAAATTACGTAGGCTGAGCGCATATGCTCGCTCTAGGCTGTGCGAAATAAGGTAGGTATTATTCAGACCAAGCAATTAATGAATTGTCGTCCGTACGCTCAATCGGACATTGTCGGCATAAGATTCCATGTAGACGAATTATTAAATTGGCTTATCGACGATTTCGATGACCGACCGTTTCCTCTTCGTACTGACTTGAAAGGCGTTTGGTCTCAGGGTGAAGGGTATAGCCCTGTCCTTTGACTATATCGCGGGTACGAAAGAGCGGGCTCAACATGCCGCTTGGGTGTAGATAGCCTCCACGAAGAGGAACAGACCGGTTTTGATGATGAATGAGATGGCACGGCACAGGTCGAATACTCGTGAGCCATGCCGCCAGATCTTGAGGATTGCCAATTGAGGCAGACAACAAGAGGAGCCGGGCTTGGGTCGGACAAAAAATGATCGTTTCTTCCCAAACCACTCCACGTTCTGGGTCAGCTAGGTATTGTGATTCATCTAAGATCACAAGGCCAAGCGTGTTGAGTCGAAGATCGACTTCTCCACTCGCGGCATCATAGAGCAAATTCCGCAAAATTTCTGTGGTCATAATCAAAAGCGGGGCTTGAGCATTGTCTCGTCGATCCCCTGTAAGAATTCCGACGTTCTCGGAACCAAAGAGCTGAGAGAATTCCATGTATTTTGTATTTGAGAGCGCTTTGAGTGGTGAAGTGTAGATCACCGTGCGTTCCTGTTCGAAGGCATATTTTGTCGCTTCGATCGCAACGAAGGTTTTGCCACTTCCAGTTGGCACACTCACAATCACATCAGTCGTGGCCAGTTGTGTCACGGCCTCTTGTTGCCATGGGTCCGGATGAAACTCTTTTGTTGGAGGGGGTACGCCAAGTCCCTCAAGCAATTGAGACACGGTGACGGGTGGAGGCAATGAGGATGTCGTGTGTTTCGCTTTCGATTTTTGAGGTAACGGCTTCTTTTTCACAGGTCCACGAGAAGGTGCAGGGTCTGATGCTCGGACAGACATTTGGGTTTTATACTGTAAGACATCGGTCTCTAAGGCTTCACGTGATTCCGAAGGGAGAGAGAGAAATACGTCAATTAACCGATGTTTGCCAAGGCGGAAATGACGATGAACTCGTCCCTGAGCGAGCTTGTGAAGATGACGAAGTGGAAGTGATTCAAGAAGACCTACGAGTTCATCATTCGTCATGGATAGAGCCTCTTACGGAAGTTCTTCAAGGACTTCCCGCCTCATCGTGGTGATGGCTGTGCTGGCGGTTTCAGCTAGACTAGGATGTGAAGCTTTGAGTGTTTGCAATTGCGAGAGAAATTCGATTGTTCTGGCAAATAGTCGATAGACATCACCTTCAGCCATGGCCGTCATGCGAACAAGTGATACCCATTTCAGATTCGGATCACGAACCCACATATCAGTTAATGCGGCCACATCTGTCCGGAGAAGCGGAGGTTCTTCATACGACGCCAGGGAGCTTGCGACAGCACGAACGTGGTGCAGCATGGTGCTGAGCCCTGAACTCATTCGAAGGAATGTTCCAGGCCGATCATCGTCATGAGCAATACTTGCCATCATGGCAGCCAAAAGCGCAGGCTCAATGGCCGCAAACGCTTCCATTCGAATCAGTTCCGTGATGAGAAGGGAATGATCGATGCGAATTAGCCGAGCCCATTCACCTTCAGAGGTCAATTCCGATGTGGCGGTCAAATAGCCAAAGTGATGTAACACATCGCTCTTTTCCTGAAACCGGTGCCAAAGACCAGTCCGTAGAGCTTGAATGGTTTTTGTCAGCCCTTTCTCCTTTTGGCGAAGTCGTAATGCCGTTGAATGGTCTTTTCGGCATGCTGCATGGGACGGGCAACTGGGGCACGAGAATTCATCCGTGAGGACTGCCATCAAGTTCGTGTCTTCTTCCTGTTCTTTCTCAACCAGGACGGGTAACACGGGGAGGCCAACGGGTAGGGCATTTAGTTCCTGAGCGAGACGAGAGAGCGTATTAGCGTGACACCAGGGAAACATTCGAAGAGGTTTGAATTCGAGCACATGGTCATAGAGCTGATTCACCATCACCATCGGGCATTCTGTGATTGTGCCCTTGGCGCGCAAGATCGACAACATCGGATGTCGTTGCCCGCGACTTCGATATTGACGAAGAATCACGGCAAATCCTTTAGAAACTTGTATGACTCGCCCCGGAGTGAGAAACGGCAATTGTGCGGCAGTAGCAGGAGAGTCTTGATGCGTGACTGGACGGCGTTGGGCTTTCCGTCGTTTGGCTTGGTCATAGACCTGCCATTGGGTGATCCAGTCGGTACAGACTCTCGGACCGTAGGGCTGCATCTCGCTATGGATGGTATCAAGATGGTTTTGATGAACTTCCGCTCTTCGGTTTAATTGGAACTGGGCAAAGCTTTTGGCCAAAATTCCTTCGATATGCTCAAGAGGGTGCGCTTTTAATAAATTGAGCACCATGGGATAGGAAATGACAAACTGACTTTCTATTGGCTCAGGATAACCTGTCAGGCCTTTTCCTAAGACCTGAAGGTCAATATAGGGAGAGGGAGTAATGACAACGAACCCAACCAAGTCTTTTCCTCTCCGTCCACCTCGCCCTGCCAGCTGTTGAATCTCTCCAATGGTCAGATCAGAAAAGTCCCGAGCTTTACGAACACTCGATTGCGTAATCACGACGGTCCGTGCGGGGAAATCGACGCCCGCCGCCAAGGTCGTGGTTGCAAAAACAGCATCCAAATACCCCTTGCGCATCAATTCTTCAATAGCGATTTTCCACGAAGGGAGATGCCCCGCATGGTGTGCGGCAACGCCGCAGCGAGCAACTGTCGGCATGAGTGGATGTCCCGTGATGCTTGGGTACTCGACGGCGAGTTGCTCTAAAAATGTGGCAATCGTCTGGGTTCGCTGGGCAGAAAGGTGAGTCGTGCTTCGCTCGAATGCGGTAATCGCATCGTCACACGCGCGACGAGAGGTTAAAAAGACTATCGCAGGAGTCAGCTGTTTTCTGCGAAGAACGTCTACTAAATCAACTGGGTGAATAGCTGGTGGCATGAACGACGGT
>BQIU01000003.1 GCA_021603905.1 Nitrospirales bacterium | reverse complement strand
CGGCATCCATAGGAATGGGGCCTTTGATCGCCCCGACCGGTATCGTCACAGGTTGGGAGACCGCTAAGGGTATTTGCCCTAACGTCAATAACCCACCCACCACGACGGCCGAGAGAAGAACGCCAAACACGAACCGATTGTGACGATACGGCAAGGTGCGCATAACAGCCCTCCTTAATCAATGGCGATGATGACAATCACAGTGATGATTGTATCTTTAGTCAAACCCTAAACTATTGAAAAAATCTATTCTAAGGATGATTGAAATTATTTAATAACGACTTGTGTTGAAGCAATAAAAAAACACAAAAACCTTCGACATGTTCAGGGTAAAATGTAGTTGGTTCTCTAGTGTTGAGAAATATTTTGTAATTCTTGAATAATGGCTTCAAGCCGTTGTAAGGCGTGCTCGCGCTGTTGTGGCTTGATCATATGATCAAGCTCAAGGATAGTAGAGAAAAGAGCCGAGGTTCTCTGTTGCGTTGCTGTGAGGTATGCTTGCGAGGCTCCTTTCTCAGATGAGACCAACAAGCAGAAGATCTGTTGCTCAAGTCTGGATGGAGCGATTTCTGATTGAAGCAGGGCAATGAAATTGGCTTGACGGCGTTGACGATTCAAAAGCCACTCATGCGTCGTATCTGGAAATTTCCGAATAAGCCCAGCAATGTGAAATTTCTGGTCTGATGTGAGCGGGCCTAGCCAATCCTCCAACTCCTCAAAGACCCTTTCCAATCGTTTCTCCATGCGCTCGAGACGCGTCTGTCCTATACGCTTCAGTAGCTCTTGGTTGTCCTCGTGCATGGCTTGTTCCAAATTCTGGATCTGGATCGGGTTTATCTTAATGAGAAACGGAGTCCCTTCCGTAACAAATCGTTGTCCTAGAGTTTTCCAAAGTGATGTGAACTGTTGAAATATCGATTTTAGTTCAGCTTGGGTCAGACCATCTTGCCATTTTTCCTTCACGTCGTCTAAAAAAAGAACGTAGCGGGGCAATTCTTCGTCTCGATGCCATTGTTGTAGCGTGGCTAATTGTTCTTGAAGGAAAGGCTGTTGATCAGAGGTGAGGTCAATATAGCGGTCGATTTTCCAATACAATAGCCAATCTGCATAACGATAGGACAGTGAAAGAGTGCTACAGCTGGTGAGGCAGAGACTCCACATCAGGACAATGATTAGGACGACAATCTTGCGAATGTTTTCTCGAGTCGTGCCATACATTATCATGTGGAAATACTGAGGAAAGTGTGAAGATTATGCGATGTTCGCCGTCACGGTTTTCGATGCCTGAAAAACATTTCTTCGAGAAATGATATACGCCCCGAACAGTAAACTCACAATGATCATGGTCATTCTGGTCGGGTGGTAGCCCTCGAGCATTTGCGTGGTGATTTCGCTTAAACAGGCGAGCATCAAGTAGGCGAGATACGCCCAATAAGCCCATCGCTGACGATACCAAAACCCATAACCAATGGCCCAATGAATCATCGGGTGCTGGTATTTCACGAATGCACCTCGCCACCCATCGAATGTCGTTCCATACACTTTGAGTGCATAATCGGGGTATGACATAATCCAGAACAGATCAATCGTTCCAGAAATGACAAAGAGCACGCCGAGAATTCGAATGTCCCGACCGTTCGTGAAAAATTTTCTAAATTGTTTTCGCACTTCTTGTACCCTATCATATTTGTGGCAGAGAGAAGCGGACCTTTGTAGCTTTCTCTGTATGATAAAATAGCGGGAGAATGTGCATTAATTCAAAGAATTAATGCTATAGTGAAGGCTGTCCGGAGCTGTCGAAGGTTTTTTTGAGAGTAATCTGAGTGTGCGATGGTATTCTGACAACGAGTCGATGGGTTGACAGTTCAAGAGGTTGAGCCAAGGGACGATGAAACGTTGCGTTAGGATTTCGTGGCTTCTTGTAGTAAACAGATAATCTGGGCGAGTTCAGTTTTGATGGATTGTAGGAATTGCTGAGCTTGTTCCCACGAACGAGTTTTGCCGTGACTTTCTAATTGACACACGAGATTTTTCATGGCTGTGACTCCCATGCTTCCGCAGATACCTTTGAGACCATGTGCCGATTCTGCCAGCGAGGCTTGGTCTGCTGATTCTACAGATTCTTCGACTCTTTGCACGTAAACCAGAGCATCTTTGATGAATTGTGCGACCATTTTTGAGGCCAAGGCTGAGCCACCCATTTCCCGAAGGTCGTTTAACACAGAAAAATCAATACGTGAATCGGTCTTCGTCGACTGACTTGCCGTCGGTGATTCGGGGATTTCGTTTGTTGTTAAACCCTCTTCTTCAATATTGGGGAGCCATTTTGTAAGAATTTCAGCAAGTTGATCTGGTTTCATGGGTTTGGCTAAATAATCATCCATTCCTGCCGTTAAACATCTTTCTCGATCACCCTGCATGGCATTGGCTGTTAGTGCAATGATCGGCACGCGACGCGTGCCGCGTATCTCGTCGCTCGTTTCTCGTGTTTCGTCTGACGCTTCACGTCTTCTAATCTCTTTCGTGGCTTCATATCCGTCCATTTCCGGCATTTGCCCATCCATCAGGATGAGGTGATAAGATTTTCGACTTAAGGCTTCAATGACCTCAAGGCCATTGGCTACAACATCTGCGCGATGCCCTAATTTTTCAAGCATGAGTACAGCTAATTGTTGATTAACACGGTGGTCGTCCGCGACCAAGATCCTTCCGCCTCGTTTGGGCGCGACTTCCTTAAGACTGTGACGTGTGATGAGATCAAACGTTCCGACAGGGGCCTCCGGTTGTGCCTGACGCATGACGGTCATGAGACAGGATTCAAGTTGAGATTTCCGGAGTGGTTTTGTCAGATAGGCATCGAAGCCAGCATCTCGTGCAGCGGACGCTTCACCGCGTTGACCGAGTGATGTCAATAATACGAGAGGGACGCCTGCAAGTCGAGGATTGGCTTTGATGGTGCGAGCGAGCTCCATCCCATCCATGTTGGGCATTTCTAAGTCGAGGACAGCCAGATCAAAGAGTTCGTTGCGTTGTTCTGATTCTTCAAACACTCGAATGGCTTTTGCCGGAGTCAAGACGAATGTACCCTGCATCCCCCAATCTTTCACATACTGTTGGAGAAGCAAAAGGTTTGTCTCATGGTCGTCAACACAGCAGATACGGAGACCTTGAAGCGCAACCTTTGACTGTGAGTTGGTTTCTTTTTGAACTTGCTGCTTCTCCAGCTTGATCGTGAACCAAAATGTGCTTCCCTTGCTAGGTTCGCTCTCAATCCCAACTTCACCTTGCATCAGTTCAACGAGTTGTTTGCAGATCGCGAGGCCTAACCCGGTTCCTCCATATCGACGAGTCGTCGAACTGTCGGCTTGTGTAAAGGGTGTAAAGAGACGCTTCTGTACCTCGGGTGGGATACCCACGCCCGTGTCTGAGACTTCCACTTTAATCTTGACAGAGTCAGGAGTTTCTTCTACGAGGTGAATGTGTACGGCGACTTCACCTTGAGATGTGAATTTGATGCCGTTACCGATGAGATTCGTTAAAATCTGGCGGATTCTTCCTGGGTCACCTCGTAGGGCTGTCGGGACTTTGGCTGAGACGAGACCGATGAGCTCAATGTGTTTTTCATGCGCCTTTTCCGCCAACAGTTCGAGTGTTTCCTCCATGGCGATCCGAATATCAAAATCTATGGTTTCAATATCAAGTTTGCCCGCTTCAATTTTTGAGAAATCTAAAATGTCATTGATAATGGTCAAGAGCGCATCGCCTGAGGATCGTACGGTTTCAGCGAATTGTCGTTGAGATGTGGTCAGCTCTGTTTCGAGAAGGAGGCCTGTCATGCCGATGACGCCATTCATAGGTGTTCGAATTTCATGACTCATGGTCGCAAGAAACTCGCTCTTGGCTCTGGCGGCAGCGAGTGCTTCGTCCCGTGCGTGAATTAAATTGGTTTCCGCAGATTTCCTTTCTAAAAACTGTCCGATTTGTATACTGACCGACTGCAGCATGTCTTGGATTTGGCGATCGACCTCACGAATATCGTCGCAAAAGAATTGCATCACCCCAACCACCTCATTGTCGAGTTGGATTGGGAATGCGAACGCTGCATGCAATCCATCCTGTACGGCAGCATGAGCGCGGGGGAAGTTTTCATCCTGCGTAATGTCGGGAATCCAAATCGATTCTTTTTTAGCCCACACTCGCCCAGGGAGTCCGACATTGAGTGCAAAATCGGTCTTTCGACTGGATTCATCAAATATCTTGAATGAACGATGACGTAGGCGCCAGGTTTCCATGAGCTGCATGACCTGTGCATCCTGGTTGAGAGTCCAATATTCTCCAATCTGCATGTGAAGACTTGAGCATACTGACTCCAAAATTTTGAGTGCAGCATCGGATAAAGTGTCGGCTTCGGTAAGTAGTTGAGATGTTTGAAAGAGTGCCGAGAGTCTGCTGGCAGTTCGACTGCGTGCCCGCATGTGATTTTCAAGCTGATTGTTCGCGGACGCTAATTCTCTGGTTCGTTCTTGTACACGTTCTTCTAATTCTTCTGTGACCTTCTGAAGTTGAACATTGGCCTGATAAACCTCTCGGCTTTTAGCTTCGAGCAAAGCTTCCGCCTGTTGTCTGGCGGTTTTCTCGCGGGTAACTTTGCGTTGGAGTCTTTCTAGGTCGCTCATCGTAATGACGTACGTTACTGTTTGGTTAAAAGAAAACGAACACCTGGTCCATTCTCGTCTTGAATGTTTTCTCTCTGAATCAAGATGGATTCATGATAATGTCGACAGCTTGCCGTAATTAAGCCCTCGGCCACGTCTTCAAATGGACGCGATGATCGATAGATCATTTCAAATTGATCAGGGTCTATCCTGCGACAATCAAAACTTGGTAACTCGGCATCAGGATACAGTTTTCTGACTTCTACATGGATGTGATTTTCCACGCTCGCTAGAAAATCATACGCGTTCGTGGATTCATTAAAGAAAGCGGGGTAATGCGAATAAAAATATTTGTACAAATGTTCTCCAAATGAAAAGACGAGCTTCGGTACTGCCAAATTGGTTTCAGCGCTGAGTGCCGTCACCAGTTGTAAGATTTCTGTGTGATCATAGGTTCCGACAGCTGTATAACTTCCTCCGGATGGTAATTGTGATGCTTCAATAATCGTGTCCATCATGTCATCACCGAACTGTTCTTCTATCATTTCCGAGAGCTCTGTAAACACGATTCCCTTCATAATGGTTTCTCCTTTAGGAAGGTCGGGCCGTTCGTTGTACTTAATCATGTACCGATATTGCTTAAGCCTCACTTTTGGACATTAATAGGCTTCGAGCTGTACACATGATGTGCCACCTCTGATGAATAGGGCTCCACACCCTGAAATGTTTCAATAAAATCGCTATCTTGTGACTTTTCGGTTTGTTGGGGAAAATTATTAACGACTAATTATGATAGGCGGGGTTCTAGGAACGATTGTGGTCGTGTGCTCAACAAAGCGAGGGGAATGGTATCGGTTGTATGACTTAGGTATTGATTACTGGTTTGAACTATGCAGGAGGGGTTGGTGCTGGCTTGGGAAATTGATTGGCAGCATTCAAAGTCGAGGCACAACAAGTGCCCCGACTCGCAAGTGGTTACGTCTGTCTCAAAGCGTTTTCTACATCCTCCACAATTTTTGGTGTGAGAGGTTTGGTACTGGGTCGGTATCGGGCAATGACATCGCCTTTTCGGTTAATAAGAAACTTTTGAAAATTCCATGTAATTTCCCCTGTAAAGTCAGTTTCTTCGGTGAGGTGTCGATAGAGGGGATGCTTGTTGTCGCCCACGACGGTGATTTTACTGAATAACGGGAATTCAAGTGAGTATTTTGTATAGCAAAATTCAGCAATCTCTTTGTTATTACCAGGTTCTTGTTTGCCGAAGTCATTGGCCGGGAACGCAAGAATGGTAAACCCTTGATCGCGATACTGTTCATATAAAGTTTGCAGGCCTTCGTATTGAGGGGTATTACCACAAAAGCTAGCAGTGTTTACGACCATGATCACTTGTCCCTTGAATTCGCTCAAAGGGCGAGGCTTCCCGTCGATATCATCCATAGTATAGGCGAAGATGCCTGATTGCCCGCTACTTTGGGCAGCTGTTGTCTTGGCCATGTGGTCGGGTTTCGACTTATTGAACACAGCATCTTTTGCGGTCGCTACTTGAACAGCTGGAACGAGGGTGTTGTGGCTACTAGCCATGGTGACGACAGTCGCGACGAAAAAGAAAAACATTAGGGATATGATAACCTTGATGGGAATTGGCATAGTGAATCCTCCCTATTTGCGAATGGGTTGAAAGACTGTTTTCACCTAACTAGTGTAATCACCTGGCTGGGTATTAGGCAAATGAACAACAGTTGGTCATGAGAGCCTCTTGGCTGTCCTAGAGTTTCTCCGGTAGTCGTGCTGTGAACCAGGTTGAAATGCCTTTCATGCCATTGCGCTCGACATTAGAGCCATCCCAGACAGCAAAGGCCACAGGAATTGAGGTTCCCGCTGTAAATTGCACATCATTGGCATCATCAGTCGTGAGCGCTCGCTTCATGACCACTCTCCATGTCGGTCCATTACAGCATCCGCCCTTGAGAGCGCCATAGGACTCCCAGAGGCCGTTACCAAGTACATGCTGTTCTTTCTGTGTCGTGAGAGTGCTGAACCCGTTGGCATTCAAGTCTTCCACTGAGCTAATTCGGAGTGTTGGATCTGACATGATATTACCGGACCAGATTCCTTCATTGAAAGGCCCAGAGCTTCGACCGATCCGGTCAGGATAGGTGACTCCTCCTGCTGGTTCTTCATAGTAGAAGTCCCAGGCGATCGAAGGGTATTGTTGATCGACGTCCCACATGCCAGCAATCCCGGTCCCGAGATCTTTTTGCCATTCGGCGTTCCATCGCCAGATGTTGACGGTTCCACCTGACTGTCCCATACATTGAAACGGCGTGGATCCTGATGTTTGAACAGGAAATTGTACGGCCATTTGATCCCTGAAATCTTGTGGACCAATCGTCGTATTATTCAATGTTTGATCTCCCCAATTTGCCCACACGGCGAATTCTTTACTGTTGGTCGCCATCTTAATCATGACCGTCTTCACGGAGATATTGGGATGCATGGGCGTGGTGATGGTCTGCCCGCTCAATGGCACGATGACACCGGGGACATTTTCCCATAACGGATTCGCTCCATCCATAGGCAGGTCTCCGTCAACGACAGTCACGGGTATCGTTACCGGCTGACTAACGGCTAATGGAATTTGACCGATCGTGAGTCCCAGACTGAGAAGAATGCTCAGCCCGAGCATTGCGAACACTTTCTTTTTATTCATCATTGATTCTCCTTGTGTGAACGATGTGTCCGGCGAGACGCATGTGCATGTATGGCCTGTGCCATTGTGGTATGTAGCTCCTCATACGAATAAGGTTCTCCCACGACGGCCCAAACTCCAACCGCTCGAGCTCCGTCGACTAAATCTCGACTGAGATTATGGCTATAGAGGACAACAGGCGGGTAGTGATGAGACGAACTATCGCCAAGAGTTTGCAAGAATTGGAGTCCATTCATCACGGGCAGATGATAGTCGGAAACGACGATATCAATGGCAAGTGTACCTTTTAAATAATGCAGAGCCATCATCCCATTTTCGGCTTCATAGCAACCGTAACCCCGAGCTTTGAGGTAGGTGATCAAAGTTTTTCTTGTATGCGCATTGTCGTCAACAATTAATGCCCAGTTATGAATACGACGAGTCGCGAGCTTGATCGGAGAGTTCTGTTGTGTTGTGGGAATCGATTCATCTAAGGAGGGAAAGATCCGGTTTCGTGTGAGGTCTAGAGTTGATTCCCAGGCCCCCTTTAGTGCAGGACTCCAGGCATCCTCCGCCAATTGAGACATGACGTGCATGAATGAGTCATAGAATGCATTATACAGTTCACGCTGTTTGGAAGGGGGGTATTTTTGATCATACAACAATTGAGCGATCACTCTGAAATGCTCAGGATTCTGCAGGCTGTGAAGTAAGAGTGTCACGCTGGTCATAGCCAAAAATTGAAAATGAGATATTGGCAGGTGTTCAAACATATCAACAAAGCTTGGATGATGACTAATCAGGCGCTTGCGCAGTTTTTGCGAAAAATCTGTGTAATTTTCTGTCAGCCATTCAAAACTATGTTCGACTAAGTGAAGCTGCAGGCTCGACAATTCAACTGGAGATGTCCGGGTAGCGATTGTCATAGTGTACCTAAGAGGTTAGTCCTTCAGTTGGAGAATCAGTGTTATCGGAATCGTGCAATGTCTTTATTTTATTGTATCGAGTGGCCCATCGATGTGGTCAAAGATAAATTGACAAACATTAGACATGCGACGAAGGTGTGGTTTACAGCGATAGTATTAGCCCTCTTGGAGAAACAAGCATTCATTATGTCCACATACACAGTCCATATACGGCGAGGGCGTGCTATCACATGAATACGTGTATTGAAAATATTGTTGCCACTAGTGAGGCACGACCAGAGGAGCTTGAAAGCGAAAATTCGTAGGTAGATCAACGCAGCTGTTGTGTATGTGAGGGCAAAACGCTGTGTGTGAGAAACGGTTAACTCGGATAAGGAAAACTTTTTCAAAAAATGCGAATTGATTTTCCATGGGTTTGTCGAAAGCAGAAGTAGTCCCTAGCGACCACGATGCTATGTTCTCCCACTCTCATCATGAAGTATTTTTTTACTAATTCATTATCTCGCTGGCAATTTCCTCGGCCGTGCGTCGGCCAGAACCGATCGCGCCATCAATGGTCGCTGTAGAACGATGATCTCCACAGATGTACAAGCCATCACGAATTTTAGAGCTTGCTATCGTGCCAGGATAGAAAGGAGGAGTTTGAACGGATTGAGCGCTTTGTATGAAATAGGTTTTAATGTGTTGCCACGTGTGTACTTGAGTCCCAAACCATTCAATCAGATTTTTTTGCACCGCTTCTTTAATGGTCATTTTATCGCTAAGGCTGGTTTCGTTCGTCGTAATCGATATTAAGTGTTGACCTGGTGGGGCGTAGGATCGAGTGACTTCTGTGGGTAGGTACAGTGAATTGATAACTCCACCTGTCTCGCCGTTGAGGATAAGATGGGGCCCGTTCAGAGGCGGTTCAGGCGCATGGAAGTATAGGCAGGTTGTCCCACGAAATAGATGAGGAGGAACTTCAGGGGCGAGTTGTGTAGCCGCGGACCTTTCTGTGGCGATGACCACGCGTCGAGCAGGTAACGTTTCGCCTGATTCAAGTGTCACAGTCGTACCTTGAATCTTGACGACCTTTTTACGCAATTGAATTTGTTCGGACTGAAGATTGTGCGCGAGCTGTTGCGCAAGAGCCCCCATGCCTTCTTCTGGCAAGGCACTATCTCCACTTGCAAACATTCTAAAAACGAAATCAGCCATTCGGCTCGAAGTTGTCAGTTCCTGATCCATAAATACACCGCCCAGAAACGGACGAAAAAATCGATTGATGATCGACTGAGAAAACCCCATCGACTGCAGATGGTCGATCGTGGATGTCTCTGGCCTGGACGGTAGTTCTTGGAGCGGGTCTTTTAGCACTTGATGGCGCCATGTCGCGACGCGAACTTTATCCTTCATGGTTCCAATTGGATTCAAGACTGATTGAAGGGCATGAAGGGGATGACGATACGGATCAGCGATACGATGAAACTGCCCATCGAACCTGACGAGCGCTCCTGGGTAAAATGTATGGAGCTTCAAAGCGTCATACTTAAGAATGCGTTTGGCTTCAGGATAGGCCGTTGAAAAGACTTGAAATCCGCGGTCGAGTAAGAAGCCATCAAGCCGATCAGTCCGTGCCCGTCCACCTACTTCGTCGTCAGCCTCTAAAATATTATTCGTTATGCCTTGCTGAGTGAGTGTATTGGCACAGGATAATCCTGCAAGGCCTCCTCCGATAATGACGACATCGGGCGTCATGAGGTCTGTTTTAACCCCTGCTGATCAGTGTTGTGTGGGGATGTGGGTGTTTATTCATCAGATGGCTGGGTTGTGTTGTCCTTCAGAATTTCAAGGGGGTTTCCCGCTAGGTCTTCGATGTAAATAGACTCAAGTCCGTCACGATGTACGGTCAGCGTGCCAAATTTTTCAGCATCGTGACGCGTGACGGCAAAGTGAGCGGGATGCTGATCGGGCAGCACCAGCGCGAGCTTGGTATTGGAAAAGTTCAGCAAAGCCCATGTTTCGTCAACGTAATCGACAGTGCAATGAAAGTTATCGGTGTACCATGCTACTCCCTTATCGATTTCAGGTACGACGACGGCAATGTGATGAATGGCATCTAATGGGTTTGGTGAAGCCTTCGTCCGATATTTTGGAAAATTTTTGTTTGTCGACATGACTCATTTTAACGAAGACGGCGTAAATGTTGCTATGCGAATTGATGAATATGGTCTGTTAACATTTTGGCCACCTGATTCAGATCAAATGGCCAGGCATAATGTAGCTGGACATCTGGATGTTTGGCTCTTAGCTCTTCCATTTCTTCTGGAATCTCAAATTCAGAATGGGAGCCACCGGGTGTAAACATTGTTGAGACGACCGTAATATGTTTGGCCTTTTTCGCAATGAGATCTTTCACTGCTTCCGACAGGGTAGGACCACAGAACTCATTATACGCAACTGAAAATTGAGCTCCATTCAGCATGGGTTTCATGTGATTTGCAAGAGCTTCAAGACCTGCTTGATATGGATCGGTTGACGGGGTGCGAGGCCATGTCCGAATTTTCGTGTCAAGCTCATATTCTTCTTGTGACATAGGTTGTCCTGCTGCTCGTCGTTGAGCTTCAAGCCGTTTTAATTTGGAAACGAGGTCGGCCGGATAGTCTTTGGGAATGCCTCCATGACCAACAAGGACTACTCCATGTTCTCCGGTATTCATTGTTCTGACTCCTTCTTAAGATGTTGTCGTATTGTTATGAATGTCAAGGTTACTATGTAAGCTTGACGGCCTCAATGTCTGTAATTGGTGAACGTGTTCAACATACATGATGCCCTGTTCCTCTAAAAATGACAAAAACTTCAGTGCTCCTTGTCCCCCAATAAGAACTGGACAGAGACATAAGAGTTTTTTCTTGATTTTGTGAATCATCGACGTAAATTCTTTCTCTGGTTGTTCAAGGACCGTTGAAAGAACGATGAGTCTTCCTTGTCGGCGTTCGCAGGCCAAACGAATAAGATCGATATCGGAATTGACTCCTAAATATACAGGGTTCCATCCATTATTTTGAAGGTGCATGGCAGCCGTCATCGCTCCAATTTCGTGAAAATTGTCTGGAGCGCAGGCAAGAATAGCCGTCGGGTTTTTGATGTGATGACTCCTTCGCAATGAGCTGGCTAGTTGGTGACGAATGGCTTGTGTGACGAGATGTTCGCCAGTCATGCTGAACCGTCCCTGATGCCAAAGATCACCAATCGTTTTGAGGACAGGAAAAAGCACGCGATAGAGGGAGTCTTCAATGCCGAGCTGGTTGACGAGCGTATGAACTGAAGATTCAGTTGCCTTTCGATCTAAGCGGCGTGCGGCTGTGATCGTCGTGAGTGCACTCGGCTGAAATTCTGGTGGCAGTGAAGGCATGTCTATAGGCCCCTCATTCATGGCCTGTTGGAGTTGTGTCACGCCAATATTTGCCAACTGTCCGATCGTTTCCCCATTGCTGATTTGCCATTGAAGATACATGAGCAGTTGAATGTCATCTTCAGAATACTGACGATATCCATTATGTTCTCGAATGGGCGTGAGGAGCAGGTAGCGTTCCTCCCATTTGCGAATGACATGAGTGCTAAGACCTGTTAGGTCGGAGACCGTCTTTATTCGATAACCTTGAGACGCTTGAATGGTTTTAAACATGATTTCTCAGCATCAGCTCCTTAGGGTGGGGATGAAGATATACCTGATCAGCTAAATAAGGAATTTTAAATACGCGAACATAGTGACTGATTAATGTCAGTGGGACGGCTAATGGTGTTAACCCGTGGTGATAATCAGATATCACCTCCTGTATTTCCTCTTTTTCGACCTGCTTTAACAAAGTTTTACAATGTCCGAAAAGATGTTGAAGAACGTTGACGTGTTTTCTGACAGTCGCTTTTACCTTGAGGGCTTCCATAAAAATGGAACTGTAGTCCATGCCTAATTGCGTCGGTGTATATTGTTTGGCCGATGCGACCAAGCGGCCTAGCTCCTGATAATGGGGTCGGCTGTGCGCGAGCAGCAGATATTTATGTTGTGTATGGAACGTCACGATCGCGCCGCGGGTGAGGGGTCGCCGACACATGCTAGCCCAGCGATGGTAACAAAACACTCGTTCGATAAAGTTTTCTCTGATCGAGGCGTCGTTCAGTCTTCCTTCATCTTCAATCGGTATAGCCGGCAATGCTTGCTGAAAGGCCTGAGCAAAAAGCCCAACGCCATTCGAGTTTGACATTCCAGATGCGTTATACACGCGAACCCGTCTGATCCCACAACTCGGCGAATCCTTTTTAAACACATACCCGTCGAGCTGTATTTCCTTGAGCTCGCGAATTTTCTTCGAGGCAAAACGATTCATCAAGGCCGTGTGATCTTTCTTTGTCTTGATCGTGAGGAGCCGTGGTCCCTCCTGAGATCCCACCAACCGCATCGATTCTCTTGGAGTTCCAAGCCCTACTTCAACCTCCGGGCACACGGGAACCCACTGAACACATGGCGCCAAGATTTGAGTCAAAAAATGATTGCGTTTATGTCCACCGTCGTATCGAACGTTGTCTCCTAACAAGCATTGACTAATTCCAACACGAGGTAGATTTTCAGCGATCAGATTTTTTGCGGCTTTACGACTGAGTGGCTCAAGAGCCTGTTCGTCTTGATTGTTAGTGGCTGTACGAGGCATCCCGTCATTCCTTCGATTGTTTCAACGTAAAGTATGATTGTACAAGAAGGTCATCATCTGTCGAAGCTTGTTCTCACATTCATAGATCAACCAATAATTGCCGTCCAGAATTAGAGGTGTTTTTCTCCCATCAAGGTTTCTTCAGAAATTCGGATGATCGAGATCTCTTGTATTCCTCGTTCTCCTTTAATCTTGAGTTTGACGGACTTCCCTACTTCTCCTCGAATCATTGCGACGACTTCCTGGTAGGTTTTTCCAGTGAGGGACTTGTCGTTAACGGTGAGAATTTCATCACCATGCGCCAATCCAACCTTTGCGGCAGGTCCCTCTGGATGTATGGCTCTGACGTACAGTACGGCTGGGTCACCGACTCGATGAGCCGAGACTTGCAGCGCGACGCCGATAATTCCCTTCGGTAACTTTGCCTGGCTGTACCCTTCATGTGGATCGGTTTGAGAGTTCGAGAGGTGACCTATATCAGCTAGAGCAAGAGGCAATCCAAATACGCAGACAGACGCGCAAGTAATGAGAAAAATTTTCATTCGCATAGTATGGTCCTTTCATCTAGAAAGAGTGAATGGAAATATCATTACTGTGTCTTGTTTGATCGTTGTCTCGTCTACACCAATCCAATTAAACAGAGACCCATGACCAGTACCGCACTATTCAGTTGGACTGAGAGACGATGAAGTGAATCTCTTTTTTTCTGTATGAATGGAGTATTCAACCCCCGCTCTCTATTCGCTGTGAGTGTGTCACTTAGCTCGTTGATCTGAGGTGTCAGAGGTGTACGGCAATAGTTCTCAATCGCGAGAATGCCGAGCCATAACGCAGACGAAACTAAGTCAAAAGGACCAAACCCTCGCAAGACTGCCAAGGCGGTGATTGTGGCCCATCCCACTGCAGCACTGATCATCCCGAGCGCGTAATATCGCGGGAAGAGTTGTCGGACGACCCGAGCAAACGATTCAGGTTCAAGGTTGCGTGCAAGAACCGGAGCGGTGACAAATGAAAGAAATATGACTTTGCCAACCAGTACGGCGAGAGCCAGCAAATGGAGATATGCAAGAGTCTGTTGCAGCATGGCTATTCTCCTTATTTTATTTGGCTCGCGAGTAATTTCCGTGTGGCCTGAAATGCCGAGTCAAAACTGGGTAGTTGGCTCATTGGAACATTTTCAATATACCGAATCACATTGTCTTCATCTGCGACGACCACGGTGCGACGGAGAATATGATGAGAGGGAAGGAGTAGTCCTGTGGTTTTGCCAAAGTCGTAATTTGGGGAGTCGGAAAGAAACGTTACATTGCCGATGTCGGCTTTGTCTGCAAAATGTGTTTGATCATCGAAAGAGTTGGTACTAATAGTGACGATCTCAACATCTTGATCCAATCCACCATTTTGTTCACTGAATCGGTGTGTTTGTTCATCACAGACCGGCGTATTGAGTTGTGGTACCATACTCAAAATTTTGATGTGACCTTTGAGGTCGTCCAGATGAACGTGAGCCCCATGCTTATCCACGAGCCTGGCATTGGGAAGTGTTTGGCCTCTCTCGAGAGTGCTTATATTGTCGGCCAAAACAGATTGAGTGAAAAACGTGAACAGGAGACTCAGAAAGACGTACAGGTAACGTGGCTGCTGATTGGAAATGTTCGTTGTCATGACCATATCTCCTTTATGGTACATCATACGACACAAGGATTACTGATTAACAAATAATGAGTGCAGTGCCTCTTTAAGATTTGGATACTTGAAGGAAAATCCCTCTTGGGTAATTGCTTGAGGTGCCACCTGTTGTCCGGTCGTCAACATGTCTGCCATTTCTCCCAACAGCACATCGAGAGCAAAGGCGGGTACGGGTAACCATGAAGGTCGATTCAAGGCTTCTCCCAGTCGGTTGCAAAATTCAGACATCGTGACAACCTGAGGGGCGACGGCGTTGATTGGTCCCGATACTGATGAGTGGTTCAGAATCCACGTCATTAGACGCACAAGGTCTTCTAGGTGTATCCATGAGATCTGTTGAGTCCCTGGAGCAATTGGTCCGCCGACAAATAATTTGAAGGGAGTTTTCATTTTACGTAAGGCTCCACCGTCGGAGCCGAGCACCATGCCCATTCTCAGGCAAATGACTCGCACGCCGTATTCAGAGGCCCGATTCGC
This sequence comes from Nitrospirales bacterium, assembly GCA_021603905.1. Classification (GTDB taxonomy): domain Bacteria; phylum Nitrospirota; class Nitrospiria; order Nitrospirales; family UBA8639; genus JAGQKC01. The sequence goes on along the minus strand of BQIU01000003.1, from coordinate 109,459 downwards.
TTCACGTTCCCATTTTCGGCTGAGTTCCGCTAGAAACCCTTCACCTGGAGGAGAAGATTCTGTCATCATGACGCCCGTGTCTGCGCCGTAAATTCCGATTCCAGATGCGTTAATTAAGACTTTCGGTTTGATAGACGCACTTCCAATAGCCATAACCAATTGACGTGTGGCCTCCACGCGACTATTGATTAACAATTGTTTTCGTGAAGATGTCCATCGCGCATCTGCGATGGGAGCTCCTGCTAAATTGATGAACGCGTCGACTCCTCCAATTGTCTGTTCCATCCTGTTCGAAAGAGTGTTCCAATCGACGATCGATAGCTTTTGAGAGGAACCCGTTCGTGCTTGCGCAGGATTTCTTGACAGCACGGTCACCTCATGTTGATTTTCGATCAAGGTTTGACAAACATGATGTCCGATAAAGCCTGTTCCGCCTGCCACGATAATCTTCATAACTTCTTTTTAATTTCTATACTTCGATTGAGGCTAATTTCTAGTATTCTCATTTCATTATACATGTCGGCATCAACGCGTGTGATTATAGGTGTACCATCTGAGATCCTCCTACGGGATTTCAATTTGGCATTCGGAACACTCATTTCTTGCTCCCACGCCAGCGTTTTGTGATCCCATGGCTAACGTCGGTTCGTGATCAACTCCCATCCTTGAGGAGCATGACGCGACGGTCTTTTCCTTGTCTTCCAACGTAGACATCAATCGGCTTGATCAGGCTAAGGCTCTCTATTCATGGTTTTTGTATTATCCGAAACATCCTGAGCGCAGCGAAACCCAATGCCGTGTGTTTTTAATGCAAATCCACCCTTCCCTCTGGAGCTTGCACGAATGTCGGCTTCGAAGCTGTGCCATGAACCTCCTCGAATAACCTTGAGAATTCCGTGGTCTGGACCTATGGGATCTCTGGCTGGTGATTCTGCATAGTAATCCTTTGCGTACCAGTCTTGGACCCATTCTCTGACATTCCCAGACATATTGTGAACCCCATAGGGGGAAACTCCTTGCGGTAGAGTTCCGACGGGCAATAACGCCCCTCCTGCACGCCACTCTCGGTCATAGACGGACAGGGTAGAAGATGGAGATGCATCTCCCCAGGGGAAGGCCCTGCCATCAGTCCCTCTGGCGGCCTTCTCCCATTCCGCTTCAGTCGGTAATCGCTTTCCAGCCCACAGACAGTAGTCTTCCGCATCATTCCAGGTGACCTGTACCACGGGCAAATCTTCGATTCCAGTTTGTTCCGATAGTGGGCCCTTTCCGAAGGCGTTGAAAGGTTCTTTATGCCCTGTCGACTTCAAAAACTGAACATAATGTTTGTTGGAAACCTCATAGGTGTCGATCTTGTAGCTGTGTAAATAAATGTTTCGTTGAGGTCGTTCATCCGGCCGTCCGGACCCGACTCCACTGCCTCGTATGAATTCACCGTGGGGAATGGTGACCATGGGGCTTGATAAGGTTGTCTGGTCGTCGTGGTTTCCCCAGGACAAACTGGAGAATCCGCCGGTGAGAATCTGTAGCAGAATGAAGAAAAAAATCATTGCTTCTCCTTGTAACTGTCTTGCGTCACCCGTTTGCTAATTCTAAATATTTCATCAGTCAACGACCGCACTTCATTGATATTATTATGATGAAGGGCCTTCCCCGCAGCCCTAAGAAGATCTCGTCCGCGTTGGAGATCTGTCTCCATCCTGGTCTGCAATTCCGGGGAGGCAATTGTTCCCCCCAGGGCAGCCTGATGAAAGGCCTCCCAAGCTGAGTCAAGGGCGTACCCAGCATTCCGCGTGAGCTCTCTCGGCTCTTCTTCAGATCCAACGACTAAAAAGTTTTTCCCGGCCAAGACAGGCTGCACAATCATGCACATCAGGAAGACCAAGAGTGAAGAAGAATACGTCATAGCAAACTCTCCATATTATAGAAGTAGCGACATAAGGGGCCCTAGACGTGATCGTCAATCTCACACATTGCTGGGTGTGGTGGTAGCGTTCAACCGGTTGACTAAACACACTTTGAGCCTGCCCATCAGTTGGGTTTCATGATCCTCTATAAATTTTTGGTTCTTGATCAGAGATCTGTCGTTACCATACAAATCTCACATGCACCGAGTGATAGGGCTTTATCTCGGTATGGAAGTCTCAAGGGTAGGTCCAGGAGGCCACTTTTATATGCGCAACCTCCTGGATCATAGTTCTGACTACATGGATTTCTTGATGATCTTCCGTGTTAATTTAAATTCTTCATTTTCAGGATCTTTCTCGAGAGCTTTATCAATAGAATCGAGAGCATCCTGCCATTTCTCCTCCCCCATGCTGATGAGCGCATGCATGAAGTGATATTGGACATAATTTTCTGGTTCATTCTTAGAAGACTTAGCGCAACGGAAGCCCAGTCCAACGCCATAACTGTTGTTCATGGGTTGATTCCAGAAACGATGGGTCGTCGTTATACTGGTCGCAGGGGCTATCCACGAACCACCTCGAATGACTCTTTTTTCACCTGTCGTCACCCGATCGACGTACAAGCCTGTGCCTCCAAGCCAGACAGGCTTATCAGGGCCCGTGGGGTCTTGCTTTGTCCCGCTTTTGTCATAAAATCGGGGGTCGTACCAGTCGCTAACCCATTCGAAGACATTACCTGCCATATGGTGCACTCCGAAGGGGCTCGCGCCCTCCGGCATAGAGTCGACCGGCATGGTACTTGAGTGGTTCTTCCCATAGTTGGATAACTTCGGATTCAATTCGTCTCCCCAGGGGTACCTGAGTCCCTCGGGACCTCGAGCCGCATTCTCCCATTCAGCCTCTGTGGGTAAACGCTTTCCGGCCCATTCGCAAAAGGCCATCGCATCTGAATAATTTACGCCTACAACAGGTTGTTCGGGTTTGTTGAGTCTTGGATCGTCCCAATATGCAGGAGCCGAATGCTTGGTCGCTTTGAGGAATTCTTTGTATTCTGCATTGGAAACTTCGTATTTATCTATCTGGTAGGAGCTCAGTTCTACTTCATGAGCTGGTCCTTCATCATGGAATGCTTCCCTTGACCATGGTCTCATCTTGCTACCTTTGGCCTTTTTCGGCATCACTTTATCAATGCCCATAATGAATTTTCCGGATGGAATGTGCACCGTTTCAGATGCGAGAGACATTCCTGGCACTCCGACGGTCAGGGCTAGTATGATGGCGAGCGCCGGCATGCGATCGCGGCGATGCTGGGCCTTAGAGTGTGAAGACTCATCGAGTGAATGGTTGAAAATCATTGTAGAATACCTCCCGGGTTAATAGGTCATTGGTGATTGAAGTTTAGGACGTTACGAAATTTCAGCATGGTCCGCCGGCCCAGTATGCTGACTCGCGAAGCTAAGGAAACAGACTTTCTCCTTCCCTCTTGATTTGGTGATGTTACAGTTTTTGCTCCGATTTCTTCTGTTGATCTTCGCCTCGACTAGCGGGATCGATCCATCGGTCTTTAGTCGGATCATAAATTAGACCCTTCAAACCGAAATTACGTTGATAAGCGACAATTTTCCATATCTCTGGCTCGCTCAACTTGTCTGCCCATGACTTCATGGATGTCATGGGAACACCCTCAGATATTCTCCAGTACCAGTAAGAGTCTGAAAATCTTCGGACATGTCGTTCGACCGTCAAATCAGTAGCGCCTCTTTTGGTAGGCTTGCCATTCATCCCATGACACTCGGCACAGTTGACGAAAGATTTTATGACTCCCTGGTACAAGAGACGTCCTTCCGACAGAATCTTTGCGTCATTCCACCATCCCTCAGGCATATGCTTATCGGCGTATTCCAACGGGACATCGAAGGTGGGACGGTGCGGTGAACCTCCCGATGGATTGCAGCCTGTCAAAAGAATGCTGAAGCACGTTAAATATAACGCAAACTGCACGGTGATTGCCAAATGATATGATGATATTTTAATTTTTTTCATAGGACTGAACTCGGTGAATAATTCATGTAATAAACTGCTTTGGTTGAAGCCTCTTGTAGACCACCTGAAATTAATTACATCATGATCAAGGAAATGTTTAGTGTACAAATGCACTGCTCGTATGTCGTATGCTCCTGTGGAGTGAGCCACTAGTTGACCTAACTCGTTTTATTCCTTTTCTGGATGACTGCGTCATACCATGTATGGATGGGTTCCCTCATTAATGCATCGTCAGAGGCCGAGCCAATAAAATCTTTAGAATGGTTTTGGGTTTGTCCTTCTTGCCTGGTCGATTGGTGCCGAATCCCCAGGCGGTTTCGCAAGATGGTGGGATCAATCAATTCGCCACAGGCACAGCATCTTAGTACTTGAACTTGGACTTCTCCAGAATCACTCAACACATCTAGGCAGTGATCATTAATCATGAGCCCGCCACAGCGGTGACAATGCCCGTTGTGCAGTGTTTTGTTCATCGTAGAAACGGCCTTGTCTTTCTCTGCCGTCTGAGATGTCGACAGGTGATCAATCATGATTAACTCCTTTGCTTATGTTTGTCTAATGTATGTCTAAGGATAGTATTAACTGATATAGTTTGTCAATGGTTTTAAGATTATTTTTTTGACATACATTAGACATAATGATAGTTATTGTTCATGCCTACTTACAGGATTCACAGATTTTCAAAACTCACTGGTCTCACTCCACATGTGATCCGCGCTTGGGAAAAACGGTATGACCTTGTCTCCCCAAGTCGTGGGAAAAACCGTTATCGACAGTATACGGACGAAGATGTGCGGTTCTTCCGCTACTTAAAGAGGGAGGTCGATAAAGGGTTTTCTATCGGAACTCTAGCCGAATTGGGTCGGGAGGAATTGATCAAACGCTCAAACGTTTCGTCGATAGAGACGATCCAAATAGAAGCTCCGACTGAGCAATTAGTCCAGGAGCTGACGAGTGCTATTCAACATTATGAGCAGAATATATTTGAACGAAAGCTCAACGGTGCATTAGCCGTCATACCGTTTGAAGAAGCGTTGCAACGATTTCTGTTTCCTCTCCTTGAGCGAGTTGGCGATTTGTGGCATGAGGGGGTGATCAGTGTCGCTCAAGAACACTACGTTTCAAATCTTATTAAGCAGAAAGTTTCTTCTGCGATGAATCAATTACGGGTTGTCGAGCAAGGACCGGTGATCGTCGTATCCTGCCCGGAAAGTGAGATGCATGATATCGGCGCGCAGTCGGTCGCGTATATGTGTGCCGCGCGTGGATGTCGGACGTCCTATCTCGGACATCGCATGCCGATCGATGGTTTAAAAAAATATTGCGCAGGTCTTTCTCCGTCCTTGATGTTATTTTCACTCACTCTCGTTTCTTCAGAGGAAGAGGCTGAGCGGTTGGCGCGTATGCTTTCAGAGCAGTTGAGGTCTACCAGTCATGTCGGCGTTGGCGGCAAAGGGGCGGTTGCCTATGAGTCCATCTTTGAAAAAGAAAAGCTTTCCGTATTTCGAAGCCTCAAAGACTTAGAAATTCGGTTGTTGACGCTGACTCATTAATAAGTTGAAGCAGCAGAGAACAACAGAGCTGATTCCTGATTAACTATCCAGCGGTTGGATTATTTTTGAAAGTCATTGTCTAGAGCATGTATCTCGAATTTTTTTTCAGCCGATCGAGCCTCTCTCAGCACCATCGAATTAGGCGACGAATCGAATCTTTTATAAATTTGTTTTCACCTTACGCTATATGATGAATAATACAGGATATGGAAATGAGTCAATTGAATCATGAAAACCGTATTCTCCTTACGGGAGTTACAGGCTATATAGGCGGACGGCTGGTCGGAGAGCTATTACGACATGAATGTACGGTCAGATGTTTGGCTCGAAATCTTGAGTACGCACGCGCTCGAGTCGGTGAACGCTGTGAGTGTATAAAGGCTGATCTATTAAAACCCCAATCGTTGGCTCCTGCCATGGATGGAATTCATACAGCCTACTATCTTGTCCATTCCATGGGGACTGGTGAATCCTTTGAAGCAGAAGAAGGTCAAGCCGCTAAAAATTTCGGGAGAACCGCTGAGCGTGCTGGTGTTCGTCGAATTATCTATCTGGGGGGGCTTGGCGATGATCGAACGGAATTATCCGCTCATTTACGAAGTCGTCATCGCGTCGGGGAGGAGTTACGCACATTCAATGTTCAAGTGATTGAATTTCGAGCTTCTGTCGTCATTGGTTCGGGAAGTCTTTCCTTCGAGATGGTGCGAGCGCTAGTGGAGCGGTTGCCCTTGATGATCACGCCTCGCTGGGTTTCTGTTCTAACCCAACCCATCGCCATCGGTGATCTCCTTCAGTATCTGATGGCCGGTTTGGACGTCGACGTAGAAGGTCATGCTATCTTCGAAATCGGTGGAACTGATCAGGTTTCTTATGGTGATCTCATGAAGGAATATGCACGGCAACGAGGGTTGCGGCGTGTCATGATACCTGTTCCCTTCCTGACTCCTCAGCTGTCTAGTTGGTGGTTAGGACTCGTGACGCCTGTCTATGCGCGTGTAGGACGGAAACTCATTGATGGTATTCGTTTCCCTACGGTCGTGAAAGATGACTCTGCCTTGCGACGCTTTCACGTCCGTCCGCGAGATGTGAGCGAGGCTATAGCTTCTGCATTACGCAACGAAGACCAAGCGATTGCGGCCACCCGTTGGTCGGATGCCACATCAGCTGGAGGATTAAAGGACGATGGAAGACCGATGCGATTTGGAAATCGCTTGGTGGATACGCGAGAAGCTTACGTAGATGTATCCCCAGAAGAGGCGTTTGTCCCCATTCGAAGGATTGGAGGACGGACAGGTTATTATTATGCCGGTTATCTTTGGCGGCTGAGAGGGTTTATGGATTTGTTAGTTGGGGGGGTAGGGATTCGTCGAGGTCGTCGCGATCCTGAATGGGTAAGCATTGGGGACACGATTGATTGGTGGAGAGTGGAATGTGTCGAACCTAACAAGTGCTTGCGCTTAAGAGCAGAGATGAAATTGCCTGGTCGAGCGTGGTTAGAATTTGAAGTCCAAAAAAAGGATCAAGGTTCCACGATTCGACAAACTGCTATCTTTGATCCGCTGGGAGTGCTTGGACTCGTCTATTGGTATGTCACCTATCCCGCCCATCAATTGATATTCCCTGGAATGTTACAAGGTATTGTCAACGAAGCGTTAAGCACTCGTTCCTCTAGCTGAAACGTCACCAGGTCTTGAAGAAGAAAATTGTATAATGAAAATTTCTCATGCTTCCCATCCACTTATTCGCATGACCGATTGCGGTCTATTTTGTGAAGAAGGTAATTTTTATATTGATCCAGTCAGAGGGCCGGTTCAACATGCAGTGATTACTCATGGACATTCCGATCACGCACGTGGTGTTTCGAACTTCTATTACGCGACCTCGATGTCTGAGCCGATTTTGCGTAAGCGTTTGGGTTGTGACATTGATTTAACTTTGACAGATTATGGTGACACAATCACCCTCGGCACGACAAAGGTAAGTTTTCATCCTGCAGGACATATTCTTGGTTCAGCACAAATCAGGGTTGAAGCCAACGGAGAGGTCTGGGTCGTGACCGGAGACTTCAAACGTGATCATGATCCAACTTGTGCCCCGTTCGAAGTTGTACCCTGCGACACATTGATCAGCGAAGCCACGTTTGCGCTTCCGATCTATCGATGGAAACCTGCAAGGGACGTCGCCCTAGAGATTCTCAGGTGGTGGGAGAAAAATATTTCAGAGCAGCAGGTATCGGTATTGTTTTGCTATGCACTTGGCAAGGCGCAGCGTGTGTTGGCGGAGCTTGCCAGCCTGACCGATCGCAGTGTTTTGCTGCATGGAGCTGTTGTGCCCATCACAGAGATCTATCGAGAGGCAGGCGTTCAAATGCTGCCCACGTCCAAGGTTGATTTACAGACGAAACACGATTACTCCGGTGAAATGATCATTGCTCCTCCTAGTGCCGCCGGCTCTCTATGGATGCGTCGTTTTAAGCGGGCGCAAACTGGCTTCTGTTCGGGCTGGATGCGAGTACGAGGTCAACGTCGACGACGTGGTTACGATCGAGGTTTTGTGCTCTCTGATCATGCCGATTGGCCATCGTTATTACAAACCCTTTCTGAGAGCCAAGCGCGTCACATACAACTTCACCATGGATATTCTGATATTTTGGTTCGGTATTTATGTGAGCAGGGAGTGCATGCTGAGGGGTTGGGCGCTCCTTTTGCTGAAATGGAATCTGATCCCGAATGAAACGATTTGCCAAGCTATATCGAGATCTTGATCACACTACTTCTACGAAGAGGAAGATTGCAGTGATGCGACAGTATTTCGATGCTGCGGATGCAGAGGATTCAGCCTGGGCGCTGTACCTCTTATCGGGTCGACGAATCAAGCGATTGGTGGGGGCTGCAAATCTACGACAATGGATGATCGAATCCTCAAAGCTTCCAGCATGGTTGGTTGAAGAGGTGTATGCCAATGTGGGTGATTTGGCCGAAACAGCTGCTCTCTTGACTGACTCAATTGGTCGGCAGGATGCGTTTGCTGACCGCCGCCTGTCTGAGTGGATGCATCACGAGATATTAGCGCTTCGCGATCAATCACTTGAAGAGCAACGCCTTCAAATTATGGGCTGGTGGGGTCGTTTGGATTATGACATGAACTATTTGGTGACGAAACTGTTAACCGGCTCGTTCCGAGTCGGCGTATCACAACTTCTTGTTGCCCGAGCCGTTGCGGAATATGCGGGATTACCGTCCTCAGTTATCCTGCATCGCATGACGGGCCACTGGCAACCAACGAAAGAATTCTATCAAGGGCTTATCGATTCAGAAATTAGTCAGACGCATTTCTCGCAACCCTATCCATTCTGTTTGGCGAGTGCACTCGATCAGGGAGTGACGGTGAAAGCTATAAGCGAACAATTGGGTGACATACAAGATTGGAACATTGAGTGGAAGTGGGATGGTATTCGTGCCCAGGTTGTGCGTCGTCAGGGAGAATGTTTCATCTGGACTCGCGGAGAGGAACTGGTCACGGAGCACTTTCCCGAGGTACGCGACGCTTGCGCGGTATTACCCGATGGCACCGTTCTCGATGGAGAAATACTTGCGTGGTCAGAAGACACAGGCGTCATGGAATTTACATCATTACAACGTCGTATTAATCGCAAACATGTCAGCCCAAAAATGTTACGAGAGATACCGATCTGTTTCATGGCCTATGATCTGATTGAGTCTGGTAACAAGGACATCCGTGAAACATCGACCGAAGAACGTCGAGCGTTACTCGAGGAGGCTTGCCCACCGGGTCATCCTCTTTTGAAGGTTTCGCCATTGCTTCCCATATCGAGTTGGGAGAATGCGGCCTCTCACCGTGAACAATCTCGTGAACGCCGGGTTGAGGGTTTGATGCTGAAACATCGAAAGGCTATGTATGAAACGGGTCGACGACGGGGCCAATGGTGGAAGTGGAAGGTGACTCCGTTCACTGTCGATGCGGTCATGCTCTATGCACAACCTGGTCATGGTCGACGTGCCAATTTATACACTGACTATACGTTCGCCGTCTGGCGTGATGATAAACTAGTCCCGATCGCCAAGGCCTATTCTGGTCTCGATAGTCAGGAGATTCATGAATTAGACTCATGGATTCGAAAAAACACAACCGAACGTTTTGGTCCTGTGCGGTCGGTGATGCCTGAACAAGTTTTTGAACTTGCCTTTGAGGGCCTTAATCGTTCAACACGTCATAAATCAGGTGTCGCTGTTCGTTTCCCACGGATTGCGCGATGGCGACGTGATCTCAACGCAAAAGATGCGAATACCCTTGCTGACTTACAAGCTCAGGTTCAGCAGGTTTTAAAATGATTGCGGCTTCACGCGTCAAGCAGTGGTTTCAACAAAATGCTTGGAGTCCCTTACCGTTCCAACGTGAGGCTTGGAAGGCCTACGAGAGAGGAAAGTCAGGTCTCATTCACTCACCAACGGGAAGTGGGAAGTCACTCGCCGTTTGGCTGGGTCCGGTCAGCCGTGCCATTGATGCACACGATACAAGTCGAGGCCTTAAAGTCCTTTGGATCACTCCGTTGCGCGCATTGGCCCATGATACGGCTGAAAATCTTCAGTGCGCGGTCGATGCGCTTGAATTAGCTTGGCGCGTAGACGTGAGAACGGGCGATACAGGGGCTTCGACACGAGTTCGTCAGCGACGTGCTCCGCCGCATGCCCTCATCACCACCCCTGAAAGTCTGTCGTTACTCCTTACATATGCTGAGACTAATCAGTTGTTTGCGGATCTACAGTCAATTGTCGTTGATGAGTGGCATGAGCTCATTGGCAGTAAACGTGGTGTCCAACTTGAACTTTGTCTTGCTCGATTGCGAGCGTTACGCCCTGCCGTTCAAACTTGGGGGTTATCCGCGACTTTAGGCAATACTAAGCAGGCCATGGAAACTTTAATCGGACCGAATCGTCAAGGAATATTGATCTCAGGCGTGACGCCAAAAGTTACCGAGATTCGCGCATTACTTCCCCGTTCCGTCGGGCGATTTCCTTGGGGAGGCCATTTGGGCCTTGTGTTGTTACCTCAGGTGCTTAGCCTACTCGAGCGAGGGGGTACCTCCTTAGTATTTACAAATACTCGATCGCAGGCTGAGCAATGGTTTGAAGCTTTACTGAAAGCCCGACCGGACTGGCTTGATGAGGTCGAACTCCATCATGGCTCAATTGACCACACGTTGCGCCATCATATCGAGACACACTTACGCACTGGAGCGCTACGCTGCGTTGTATGCACCTCATCTTTAGATCTTGGGGTGGATTTCAGTCCTGTTGACCAAGTCATACAAGTCGGAAGTCCTAAAGGTGTTGCACGATTGATTCAAAGAGCCGGTCGAAGCGGACACGCTCCAAACGCGATCTCAAGGATTGAGTGTGTTCCGACCCATGCCTTCGAGCTGGTAGAGATCGCCGCCGCACGTCTTGCCGCAGAAAAGGGTCAGATAGAATCAAAAAAACCGTTAAGGATGTGCCTTGACGTGCTAGTTCAACACTTAGTCACGATGGCGTTGGGGAGCGGATTTACCGTGTCCACGATGCGCGAGGAAATTGAGTCGACATCTGCATTTTCTGGAATGCGTGATGAGCAGTGGCAGTGGGCGTTAGATTTTATTACTCGTGGCGGTCAGGCACTGCAAGGCTACCCTCAATATCAAAAAGTCACTGTGGAGCAAGGACTGTATCGTGTCACAGACCGACGTATAGCCTCCCATCATCGCATGAGCATTGGCACGATTTCGAGTCAGTCTTCCATGAATGTACGGTGGTTGCGAGGAGGCATGCTCGGCCATATTGAAGAAAGTTTTATTGCTAAACTCAACAAGGGTGACAATTTTTTATTTGCAGGACGACTGGTCAGACTTGTGCAGGTCAGAGATATGACGGCATATGTCCAACAAGCAATGCGAGGTCAGCGGACCGTTCCACGCTGGCAAGGGGGGCGTATGCCTCTCACCACAGAGCTTGCTGACAGTGTGGTGTCACTTTTCGGCAAAACGCAGACGACGAATGTCTCCGAACCCGAGATCAGAGCGATCGACGATCTTTTGACGTTGCAGGCTCGTTGGTCGAAAGTCCCCGCTCCGTCTATTCTGCTAGTCGAATACATTAAAAGTCGAGAAGGGCATAGTGTATTTTGTTATCCATTCGGTGGACGTCTCACGCATGAGGGGCTTGCCACCTTGTTGGCGTACCGACTCTCACGTCTATGCCCGATTACTTTTAAGATCTCCGTCAACGATTATGGATTTGAATTACTCTCTCAAGAGAAGCCCCCAATCACTGAACCCATATTGCATGCAGCGTTTTCTGATCAACATTTAGAGGAGGATCTCAAGGCGTGTATGAATACGACAGAGCTCGCACGTCGTCAATTTCGTGACATTGCAAGAATTGCGGGTCTCGTGTTTCAAGGTTATCCGGGGAAAAACAAATCCACGAAGCAATTACAAGCCTCAAGTAGCCTCATGTACGATGTATTGAAAAAATACGATGGAACGAACTTGTTACTTGAACAGGCCTGGCAAGAGGTCGTAGACAATCAACTTCAGGCAGAACGTCTTCGGAGAATACTTGAGCGGATTACTGTCCAAAACATTTCTATTCAAGAGCCGACACGACTCACCCCACTGGCGTTTCCTCTCTGGGCAGAACGTGTGCAAAGTCAAACCGTCTCCAGCGAAAGTTGGCGTCGACGAGTTCTGAAGATGGTTGAATCTCTGGAGAAACGTGCGGCTCGACGTGAACGAATCCATGTGAAAGCTAAATCGAAGACAATGTAGTTCTTGTGAACGCGAAGGACACGACTTACGTGACCGACCTCGCAGTCGAATGCCAAGGCGAAATGCTATTATTGAACAGCTTGGGAGCGGTGTATCGGCCTCATACTCGCACCGTTCTCATTGCAGATTTACATCTTGGTAAAGATGCTGAGTTTGGTCGTGCAGGTCTGCCCACGCCCTACGGAATCAGCGTTTCCAATTTTCAGCGTCTTTCAATACTGCTAGAAACCTATGAGCCTGATCGGCTTATTGTGCTTGGTGATTTCATGCACGCCATACCAAAGAATGCGGATACTTGGCCGACAGAACTCTCGCAATGGCTCGATCGTTATCCAAGGGTCACCGTGGCCGTGGTAGGTGGTAATCACGATCATGTGTCAGGTCGGGGAAAGATCGATTTACGTGTGCAATGGTTATCAGAACCCTATCTGGCTCCACCTTTTGCTTATGCCCATCAACCGATAGCACACGAGTCGCTCTTTGTCCTCTCCGGTCATATTCATCCAACTTTCGTATTAGCTACTCGACACGACCGCATTCGTACTCCAGTTTTTTGGTTTCGTTCACATATGGCCGTGTTGCCGGCGTTTGGTACATTCACTGGTGGATATAACATCACGCGAGATGTAGACGACCGAATATTTTTAATCGGTCCTCAAGATATTATAGAAATACCTTCGTAGTCTGGTGGACGAGTGAGAAACAACGATGAGCGTTATTTTCTACATTGATGGATTTCTTGAGTGATCTTATGTGACAAAGATTGAGTTTATTGTTTTCTGGTCTTCTGGTTTTCCACGAGATGTTAGTCTCGTTCCAGTATGTTCAGGAGGGAGTGCCTGATTCTTCTCCAACACTATTTTTACAATAGAAAATTTCTTTAACTCACTGAGATCTTCCTTTTCGAGCAGTCGTTGCGGCTTCCGAGTCGAGGGTTTCGTTCATACCGATTTGTGTCGTTCAAGAAAACCAAATATTGATTTGTGATTGGACAACGTATCAATGGGTGACGAGCACACTGCTCGCCGTCTTTGCTCATTGCCTGAATAGAGAGAGTTTACAAGATATCTAGGGCTTGGTGGCACGCGTAATGCCTGCTCAGTCACGGTACTTTGACCTGTCCTACTTTATCCATTCATCTCAATGGTCACTCATATGATTCTTAGGATTCATCGGAGTGGGGCAACTATGTATTCGATGGTCAGAATGGCCCAGATAGCCCAGCAGATGACAAATACTTCCCCAAGTATGATACTTCCTAGAACTGTGAGAAGAATTTTGTACCACATAACGATTTTCTGTTCTGTCAATTATAGTCTTGGATGAGGGCGACAACGATAGATCTCTCTATCAAATCTCTACAACATATCTTTGGGTTAAACTGATGAATCCACAAAGCCACTCAGGTGTTGTTATTTCTCTCACACCTGTTCATCACGATCTAATTTCTTTAAGAACCTCTTGGCATCTGCCTTAACGGTTTCAGTTTTTTTTACACCCATATTCTCCAGCGTTCGAAAAGAATGGCCGAGACGTGGGTTTCCTCTAAGCTTATCCGCATTGCAAATAAAAAAATTCCAATAAAGGTAGTTGAACGGGCACGCTTGTGGTCCAGTTTTTTTATTCACGTTGTACGTGCAGCTCTTACAATAATCAGACATACGGTTAATATACGAACCTCCTGCAGCATACGGCTTACTCGCCAGATAGCCTCCATCCGCAAACAACGTCATTCCTGAAACATTTGGTAGCTCTACCCATTCATATGCGTCGGCGTAAACAATCAAATACCATTCGTTTACTTCTTTCGGATCAATGCCGGCAAGTAGCGCAAAATTCCCCAAGACCATGAGACGTTGAATATGGTGGGCATAGGCATTCTGTTTAGTGTCGAGAACGCATTGACGAAGACAATTCATTTTTGTGTCACCAGACCAGTAGAGCCAGGGAAGCTTGCGCTGAGCATTAAAAAAATTCTCTTTAGAATATTCCGGCATTTTTAGCCAATAAATTCCTCGGACATATTCACGCCAACCCAATATTTGCCTGATAAATCCTTCTACGGCATTTAAGGGGGCGTGTCCCTCAGTGAAAGTGCATTCTGCAGCCTGAATGACCTCCAAGGGTTCGAGTAGGCCGCAATTTAAATAGTGACTTATATGTGAATGATACATCCATGGTTCGCCTTGAAGCATGGCGTCCTGATATTCGCCAAAATGGGGCAATCGCAAATTCAAAAAGTCTTTGAGTTTTTGGAGGGCTTGTTTTCGCGTCACCGCATAATGAAATGGCTCAAGGTCACCGAAATGAGTAGAGAATTTCCTGTGCACGAGATCGAATACGCTCTTGGTCGTAACATCCGGCACACACGTTGTTGGGGATGGAGGTCTTAGCTCTTTTGAGGGAGGCTTTCGATTTTGTGTGTCAAGGTTCCATTTTCCTCCGACCGGTCGATTGCCATCCATAAGAATATTGTATTTCTTCCGCATCTCGCGGTAGAAATACTCCATGCGGAGCTGCTTGCGACCATTGGCCCAATCGGCCATTTCTTCCGGTGTGCACAGGAATCGATTGTCGGAACGGATTTCAACAGAGATGCCTAATTCGGACTCCCAATCTTGTATGTCTTTTAAAACACGGTATTCGGATGGCATAGTGATAATGATTTGATCCGGTTTATGAATGTGCGTGATTCGTCTAATTTCACCTCGAAACGAACCTTTATTCTTCGGATCATCAAGCTTGATATAGTGAACCCGAAAACCCTTGTCTGTCAGCTCTTCTGCAAAATGCCTCATGGCGGAAAACAAAAAGGCAATCTTCTTTTTGTGATGTTTGACGTACGTCGCTTCTTCCCAGACTTCGCACATGAGGATGGCGTCTCTTTTAGGAACAACGTCTGAAAGGCTAGAAATGTTATGGCTAAGCTGATCACCGAGAACAAGACGTAAAACCATGGCGAATATTCAAAAAGCTTTCGGATTGAAAAACGTGAAGAGACTATTAGACACATGTTAGGTCTAAGTACGCATTATAGAGAGCGTATTACAGTCTATCAGCCATATTGTGAAAATATCTAATACACTCAACCCCAACACGACCGCAGCCGTTGAAAGTATAGATGGAGTGATTTTTTTGAAATCGAATATAATGTCTTCATTTGGGAACACTATCAAGACCTTCACGGTGATCAATTTGATTCGAACAGCATGCTTGCAGATGTATCGGATGTATAGAATGATGAAACTTCCTAAAATTGACTCATCATTGCTTCTCTTCAAAACATTCAGTGGAAATGTAGATATACGTTTGTAACTATTCAGATTGACTTTGCGAGTCACTGACGCCCCATTTACGCAGCCATCGATGGTTCATGCATAGAGAGCCAAGACCTTTTGGTAGTCGGACAGGGCCGTAATCCTTTTCTCAGCAACTTGCAACTTAGATCCGGAGCGTGAGTCTGGAAATTCTCTCGCTTAGGCTCCGGTATTAAGCCGACGGCACATTATTCATCGCAGAACGTCGTGCCTAACTTACGAGATAAGAAAGGTTCAATTGAAGAAAAGATGCTCATGTGAATGAGGAGTTGTGTCGTCTTTTACGCCTCATTCCTTCAATGTGCTACAGTACCCTATACAATAAAAGTTTACGTTCTATTAACCCAATCCCAGAGGGAGAACATGAAAGCTCTATTTCAGGCGATATTTTTGGGATTAATGTTGTTTGCTGATCTGACCCATGCCGCGACAACAGAAAAAAAGCAAGCAAGATGCCAACAGTTGGCTCAGGACTTTGCAGAAGACCCAGACTCTATAACAATGGTACGCTTACGACAACTTCAATTCTGCATCAACCAAACAGTGGCCCAACGAGAAACACGTAATCCGCCAACGACTCTCAAAGGCACAATTATTGAACCTCTTTCGTCTTCTGAAAGCGAACCTTCATCAATACCACCCGAGGTTCGAATTGGGGATTAATGGTGAGGTCACCAGTCGTCTGTTATGGTTAATGCAAATCAATCGGACTGATATTCTCTCTGATACAACACAGGCATACTAAACAGTTCGTGAGGAGGGTTCATATCTTGCCCAATGTTTCGCTTAATTTTTTTACCTTCATAATACGTCCATTTTGATTGCTCGTCTGCTTTAGCTCCTTAGCTATATCAGCTTGTTCCGTGTTTGGTCACAGGAGCACAAAGATTGCCCCTTATACCGTTGTCGAGAAGGAAGACAATCTTGAGCTGCGTTATTATGAACGCTTACTTCTAGTCGGTACACCCACGCCAGAGGGCCTGGAGGATCAGAAAGCGCCGTTTTATAAACTTTTTGATTATCTTTCAGGTAAAAACCAAGATACTCGGGAAATTCCGATGACGACCCCAGTCTTTATGAATCAGGCCGGTCAAAAAACAGAAACTATGGCGTTTGTTTTGCCGACAAGCTTCACAATTGAAGAGGTACCCCAACCACAAGACCCTGCAGTGAAGCTCGAACACATAACGGATTATCTCGTAGCCACCATAACTTTCAGCGGTTCATTGGGCCAGGACAATATCAATCAACACAAAGCACTTCTTGAAAAATGGATGATGTAAAAAGGCTATCGCAAGGCGGGACAGGCGAAGGCAGCTGGATACAATCCACCCTTTACCATTCCAACTCTGAGACGAAATGAGGTTTTGATTCCCGTTATGAAACCATGAATATTCGAACCTTCCGCCCGTAAGTCAGACCGACACGGTCATACAATTCCGCGTTGACGACTAGGCAGCGTGAAACGGACAACTCTCAGCGATCAGCGTCACTTGTTTCCCTGTGAGGTTAAGTATGCCGCCAAATGACCATCAGTAGTACGACCTCAGCTTTCTCATGTTGACGAGATAACCATGGGACAGGAATAACCCCTGGGTTTTTATGACTAAAGGCCGTAATCAACAAACTAAGGGGAAGAATGATTCAGTGGGTCAGTGTTCTCTAAAGACTCCCTAGGCTGACTGCCAACTATGTCGTCATTACCGGTAAAAGTAACTGATTTTGGGATTCGGTGCGACCGTAAAAAGTCTCACTTCATCTTTAAGAGTAGTAGGAAGAGAAGTCTTCACTATTTCTTTCTCTTTAGATCTAACCAGAGAAGTAAAATTTTCCCAATGAGGTTGCTCAGGTGAAATGTTCATACGAAGCATCCTCTGGGTCCGGGGTGTATCCACATCAAAATGCCAAGTCCCAAGGTAAATCGTTTCGTTGGGCGCTACGTGAAATTGTAAGCTGACATGAGATTCCATCATCATAGGACCTTCATTAATCTGAACTCGTATCACTTCGTAGTCTCCAGGATTCAGCGCGACAATAAAGGCCTTCCCCGCAGACTGTACGTCGACCCGAAATCGTTCCCCTGTCGCAAGGTTTAATAGATGAAAAAACCGGAGTTGTGTTTCATAACCTCGGGAATAGGGACCAGATGACACAACTTTGATCAATCCCACCACCATGGACTCTTGACCTATCGCCTCGGGTGAGGCTTTCTCGGGTATGCCGACGCAACCGGTCAAAAACATACCGCAAGTGCACATGATCCATCCAAGTCGCAAAGACCAATTTGAATAACCGCTTATGGCTTTGAATCCGATCAAGTGCTTCTTTCTCTTTTTCTACAAACCGAACTGTTAACCCACATGTTGACTTTCTTACATTATACCAACCCCTCGCTTGTCCATTCCATCAACAATGGTCAACTCCTAATTCAACACAACGATCTTGTGAGGTTGAATGCCTCGTCAATCTTGTACGCTAATTTCCATTCTGAGGGTGCGTCCCTAACGATCGACGCAGCCCCCCGTTCCAAGGTATTCGTACTTAAGCTGGGTGCGTTTCTATGGTATAAAAATCTGCTCATCCATTATTCTATCGGCTTTTCGTGGGCTTTTCTGGCTCTTGAGTAAGGGCTTATCCAAAAGAAAGGTTTCAGTCTAATTCAATGATTTGGTTACCTAGGAGCAGTTAAGCGATGGAACTGTTGGGAATCCTATCGATGATTGTTGGGATTCCTAGCATGATCATGCTGCAGGAGAAAGAACGGCCTGAGCATCCTATCCTTGAGTACAGCGACTAGAGGTTGGATGGAAGATGTACTTGATGGTGTTCGTAAAAACTGGAGCTGCTCACATTACCTGCGTCCCATGAACGTTGTGGGTGTCGCCCATGCTTAGTAGAGATATCGTATTGTCATTCATGTGAAACAGAAAGAAGGACATTCCATGAATTCATTTTATTTGTCTGGTACATTCAGTCTCGGCATCTTCGTGAGCAATGTGTATCCCACAGGCATTATTGTGAGTGATATGATGGATTTGAGTCGCTCGCAACCACTCTGATGCATGGCCTGGAAAATACTAGAACCGTTCATATGAGAGAGCACGGTTTTTCTAACATACAATGGGACAGTCACCACGAACACACTCCAACCATTCCGGCGTCAATTTCTTCGAAAATTTCCCTTTATTGAAGTCACTCAGGCACGACCAGTAAGTTTTAAGCGATTTTTGGCAAACCAGGCGTAAGCCTTAATCAAGAGTTTATCAAACGGCGAGAACCTGCTCAGCCGTGTGAGACAACCTAACCCAATGGCTTCCCACATCCTTCTAAACACCTCCACCCCGGTAATCGTTGTTCCATTTGCCCAACGGGCATGAATCACCTGTCCCAAATCACAGGTCTTTAGACCGTGCTCTTGTTCGCGATAGGACGAGGTGGAGAAATCAATGAACCGAAGCCGTTTCTTTCGGTTCAACCATTTGATCAGATCGATTTCTCGACGGCAGATTGGGCACTCACCATCAAAGTAGACGGTGAGTGGGTAGGGTGGAGGAACCTGTAAAAAAGTTTTCTCATCTGGACAAATGGCAGGTATGGGGGGGGAATGTTCGCGGGAAGACTGCTTACTCATGGTCTCGTTTAAATCCTAAAAGAGGTCCGCCTTTAAAAATACGAAATAGATAATATAACGAGGGAAATAAGAGCAGAGCGCCAACAAACAAAGCCAGGAGCATAAACTGGAGAGTAATTGTTGGGGAAGCAGAATTGTATATGGTCAGGTGGGGTGGCACTAAATACGGAAATTGTGCGATGCCCCATGCCCAAATGCTCAATGTGACCTGAACAATGGCGCAGGTGCGTGCCCACCAATAACGCCGGGTATACAGAAACCACACAGCAGCAAAGGTGAATAAGATCGTCCCTAGAATGATCGTGACTCCCCATGTACTGCTGATGAGATTACCCCATAAATACGGAGCATATGATTGACCTAAAAAGAACACGATTTCGCCGATCACACCTGCAAGCATGGCGGCGGTGATGGCACGTTTTCGAAATTTGTCCTGAAGAGTGACATCCTGGGTTTCGAGAATGAGATAGACGGCTGCGAGATACGCAAATAACACTAATGTCAAGAGTCCTATGGCTAACGGAAATGGCTGGATCCAATTCGATACGTATCCTGCAAAAAAACTATCTGGGCTCAGGGGGAAATGCCCCATCGTAATGCTACCCATGGTGATACCTAGAAGTAAGGGGCTAATCAAGCTAGATATCGCAAACAATTGATCCCACCGCACATGAAGTTCGTCATCTTGAATATCGTAATGTCGAAACGCATACGCCGAGCCTCGGAGTACAATACCAATGACTAATAAGGTCAAAGGAATGTGAAGCGTCACGGAAATGCGAGCATAGGCGGTTGGAAATGCTGTGAACAATATGGTGACAATAAGAATCAGCCAGACGTGATTCGCTTCCCAAACAGGACCGATGGCTTCGCCGATCAATTTGTGCTGTTCACCACGAGTAGGCCCGCGAGCGAGAAGATGCCACACTCCGGCTCCATAGTCAGCGCCTCCCAGCAATGCATAGAACGTCAGTGAAATAAGAAGCGCAATGGCGAGTGTGGCTTCAAGATCAATCATGCGAGTTGAGTCTTTTCAGAACGTGGTTTCATCTCATATTCTCCAGGAGTCGCTGAAACATGGCGGAGCATGAGCCAGGTGACGATAAAGGCCAGAAAGACATACAGCGCAGCAAAAAAGATCAGTGGTATGTTGAGGCCTGGCATAGGAGTCACCGCTTCTGCTGTTTTCAAATAACCCACCACAACCCAGGGTTGCCGCCCGACTTCTGTTGTGACCCATCCAATTTCGGTTGCGATAAATCCTAGGGGAGTTGCTAATACCATGGCTTTTAAGAAGAGTTTCGATTGAAACATATTTCCTTTTATGAAGAAGAGCCACGCTGCCCAGAGGGCAAGAAACATCATAGTGAAGCCAATCAGGACCATCATTTGAAACGCCGTTCTGACAATCATAATGGGCGGCCAATGTTTTTTAGGAAAATCCGTGAAACCTTGGATCTCACCCTGGGGATCGAAATGGACCATCAGACTGAGAAGATAGGGGATTTCTAAGATATAATCGAATGCCTCTTTTTCAGAGTTCCATATGCCTCCTATGCGGAAGGGGGCTCCCCGTTGGGTGTGCACCTGACCCTCAAAGACAGCCAACTTTAACGGCTGAAGTTCTGCCACGCGTTTAGCAAGAAGGTCTCCACTTAGAGGCTGAAGAATTGCGCTTACACAACCTACGGTCAACGCAATAGTAAAGGCGTGTTGATGAAAGGGATGATCAGGATGGCGGAGTAACAGAAAGGCATGAATGCCAGCGACGGCAAATCCCGCAGCAGCAAAGGCCGCTAAAATCATATGCGGGGCTTGCAAAAGACCAGAAGGATTCAACAGTGCGGCGATGGGATCGATATTCGATGGGACTCCATCGACCAGAGTAAATCCTCTGGGGGTATTCATCCACCCATTGGCCATCACGACGACCACTCCCGAGAGGATTCCGCTGAGTGCGACAACGATGCCCGCTGCCAGATGCACGCGTGGATTGACCTTTTGCCATCCGTATAAATAGATACCGAGAAAGATGGCTTCCGTAAAAAACGCAAAACCCTCAATGGAAAATGCCAGTCCAATCATCGGACCAGCCCATTCCATGAACTTCGGCCAGAGTAGTCCTAGTTGAAAGGACAAGACTGTTCCAGATACGGCCCCGACGGCAAAGAAGATGGCGGTTCCCTTCGCCCATCGTTTAGTAATAGTCAGATACACCTCCTGGCTGGTTTTCAACCACCGCCATTCTGCAATGACCATGAGCAGGGGCATGGCCATGCCCACCACTGCAAAGATGATGTGAAATCCCAGGGACATCGCCATGAGAGTCCGTGCTGCAAGTAAATTATCCATATCAGTACCGGGTGCAAGGTCCAATAAAAAGTTCGCCTGTGCTAAGACGTCTTATCTCGGTATCGACGCGGAGCTTGTGGCATGCAATCGGCATGGGAGGGTTGCATACGATTCGTGCAATTCGTTTAATTCTCCCCGCGGCTCTCTTCTAAATCAAACGTCGCTACTCATGAATAAATAAGTCCAGTTTGTCTCATATATAGACAAGAACGCACATTAGGGCTCTGTTGGACTGAGCGTTTTGAGGTAGGCGTGGACATCAGCAATCTTTTGGAAACTCAAACGTCCCTCCCAAGCCGGCATGTTTGCACGTCCTTTTAACAAAGTCTTCCAAAATTGATCATCGTTGTGAAGAATAGGATTCTGTTCTAATTTTGGGCCATAGTCGCCCTGTGCAAAGTCGCCGTGACAAGCCTTGCAGTTTTTCTTGTAGACATCATGACCACGGTCCGCCATACCATCGGGATAGTCAAAAGGTTGAAAATCTTGGATTGAAGCCACTTGAGTCTGTTGAGATTGCTCCTTTCCTTCAATTTGTTGATCTTTTTCGATCAAGGGTTTACCTGTTTCTTTTGCTTTATCGTCTTGGACTTCAAGCCGAGTCAACATTCCACGAGGATATTTTTCATCATCGGTCACATGCGGCAGTATATGACAATGCAATAACCATGTCCCCGAATGTTTGGCGACAAACTCCACGACCTTGATTTCTGCCGGGCCGATTGAGACCACTCCATTCGGATTATTCCATCCTGGCCGCTCAAGCGTGCCGGGATTGACTTCGCTCCATGTATGACCATGCAGGTGAGGTGTATGGAATTCGAAACCGACATTGGCCAGAACGAGTCGAACGCGTTCACCGACCTTAGCCTTCAGTGGAGCATCGCTCGGTGCAGAGTGACTGTTGATGGTATGCGTCTCGTACGTGCTATCCCCATCCGTATCCCACTCGTCCCAAAAGGTGACGAGTTCACGATCTACTTGAGGCCAAGAAGGGTCCTCAACAATAAACAGCCCATACATTCCGTGGTCAAGGTGGTTAGCCGTGTCGAAATGGCAGTGATATAAATAAAAGCCGGGCTCTTTCGCCACCCATTCATAGGTATACGATTCACCAGGCATCTGGAGTTGCTCGCGTCCCATATCTCGCTGGCCGTTTCCATCCATATTAAAAGGATGGACACCATGAAAATGCATGGTGTGTGGGAGGTGGTGGGTGTTGGTGAAGTGGACCTTGACCAAATCACCTTTGTGTACGCGAATAACGGGGCCAGGAACGGAAGGCTTTTCACCTTTAAGGACATAGGCCCAAACCGATACCTCTTTCTTGGGATCTTCTAAAAGGGTGATGGTCGTTTCTTGCACAGTTATAGAGAATACTTTAACGGGTCTGTCTTGTGCGAAAAGGGTATGGATAAGGACTTCAGGAGAAATCATTAACAGCGTTATCACGACGATGAAAACGCCACCGAACTCTCCGAAATATCTTTTCACCGTGCCCTCCCGTTGATGTCATCAGTGCCTATCTCATCCTATCACGTGAGAAGGAATTGGAGCACGCCGGTTTTTTGGTTTAGTAAGCAACATCTGAACATCACTAATAACGCGTTCCATAAATCCTCCTTCACAATAACAAAAATAGAATTCCCACATCCGAAAAAAATCCTCGGAGTAGCCCAGCGCATGAATTTTTTCTCTATGATTATAGAGGTTATCTCGCCAAGCTCGCAGGGTCGTGGCGTAATATTGGCCAATATCTTCTAAATGGTACAGACGCATGTCAGTTGCGCGGGTGATGGCATGCGTCATGGCTGTCACCGAGGGTATGCAACTTCCCGGAAAAATATACCGTTGGATGAAATCGACTGAGCGTTTAGCTTTCTCATACCGTTGGTCTGCAATGGTGATGGATTGTAGCAACATCATGCCTTCATCCTTTAACAGCTTACTGCATTGAGCAAAATACGATTCGAAATATTGGTGCCCAACTGCCTCGATCATTTCCAGGGAGACCAGTTTATCGTATTGGTCGGTGAGGTCACGGTAATCGGAGACCAACACGGTGATCCGATCGCTCAATCCAGCCGCAGCAACGCGCTGACAGACCAAGTCATATTGTTGTTGAGATATTGTCGTGGTTGTCACATGACAACCATAATGAGCGGCCGCATATAAGGCGAACCCGCCCCACCCAGACCCTATTTCGAGAAGATAATCCGTGGGTTTCAGCTCAAGTTTTTCGCAGATGAGCTTGAGGCGTGCCATTTGAGCTTCATGCAAACTCATCGTAGGGTCGGTGAATATTGCACTGGAGTACATCAAGCTTTTATCCAAAAAAAGGGCAAAGAAATCATTGCCCACATCATAGTGAGCTGAGATGTTCCGTCGACTCCCTTTTGTAGTGTTCCGGTTCAATCGGTGGAGAAGATTTTGGAAGGGAAAGGTTAACCAGGCGAACCCACCATCCATTCCATCGAGAAGCTGACGGTTTAACAAGAAGATTCGAACCAGGGCCGTCAGATCATTGGCTTGCCAATAACCCCGTATGTAGGCGTCTCCTGCCCCAATAGATCCTCCAAACACGACCTCCGAATAAAACTGCGGATTGTTAACGGTGAGCCTGACGCTCATCGGGCATCGCGAGGTCGACTGGCCAAACCGGGTCTCTGTTGTGCCATCACCAAGAATGATTTCGCCAACAGTGATGTGTCGAAGACGACGCTCAAGAGCCTGTTTGGCGAATGTGTCCAGAAACCTCGGTTTGGGGTAACTCTCGGCAGGTATGGTTGTTTCAAGAAAGAGAGGTTTAGTGGTCATAGGATGTTTGCCGATCGGCTCCTCCATTGGTCTTATGCTTGGGTATTGAAGGATGCGTATAAAAAGGGGTGCGTTTAAGAAAGAGTTTCAGTGCCTGCCAATAGATTGCGCTCATAACTTTCAATGGCATCAAGGGATAACGCGTCAGTGCACGGGCGCAGTTAAAGCTGTTAATTAACTGGTGTTCTAATGTCAGGGTGGCATCAAACATGGTCCGCTTCTGGTCCAAATTTCTCATGTGTATCATGAGGCGTTTATTGGGTGTTCCCAAAACCCAGTCATACTGAAGGTTCATGGGCATAAAAGGGGACACATAAAAAGCTTTTTCAAAGCGGAAGTGTAAATCTTTGGATTGAGAAATACTGAGGTTCCGTGGCAAGACATAAGGATGTTTATCGTTCCAGGGAGTATTGGTAATCTCAGCGACAATCGTTTCAACATGTTCATCTGTGGAGTCAAAGGCATAATAAAAGCTCACAGGGTTAAACGAGAAACCAAAATGACGGAGGTGCGTCAGCAACCGAATGGGTCCATTATGTGACTGACCGGTTTCGCGCTCTATGTGTTCACGAACAGCAGAATGTAAAGAGACCTTGGGATCACCCAAGTAATCCTTCCTTCGAAACCTGATAGGAGCAGGCCGAGTGGTGGACCAAAGCCATCGACTCTCAAACATCGTGTCTAGCTCTTCAAGGTCGAGATAAGCATAGATTACCGGGTAGGTGAAGGAATGGGCGTTGGGTTCAAATCGCCGATGCCGTACCCGTCCTTCGTACAGACAACTGTGCATAATGTTGTGATCTCCTAAAGTGCTCTAAGGCGTTCAGTGCACTCACGACTCCATCTTCATGAAATCCATATCTCCAGTATGCACCGCAAAAATACGTACGATTGATACCGTTGATTTCAGCCTGCCGCAGCTGTGCCACTATGCTTTTAGTAGTAAAAACCGGATGGTCATAGATCATGCGTTTTAAGATCTTTCTAGGAGAAATTTTCTGATTGTCATTGAGGGTGGCGCAAAATTGAACAGGAGCGTGAATGTTTTGGAGAATATTCAAGTTGTAAGTCATCGCAATTCGGCTTTGCGCGTGAGCTGGGATATGATAGTTCCAGGCTGCCCACGCTCGCCGACGTGTTGGGAGCATCGCTTCGTCTGTGTGTAAGACCGCTTCATTTTGCTGGTAGGTCATGGGCTGCAACACTTCTTTCTCCAACGGCGTAGCATCAGATAGCAATCGAAGCGCCTGGTCGCTATGCGTGGCCAAGAAGATGGAGTCGAATCGCTCAGGAGGCTGGTGTAAGACTTTTACGGTGACATAAGTTCGATTTCGTTTGATGTTTTCTACCGGAGAGTTGGTGCGTATGCGATCGCGAAAGGACGCGGTGAGTTTTCTCACGTATTCTTTCGACCCACCCTGAATGACATGCCAAGCCGGACGATTATCAACACTCAGCATGCCATGATTGTGAAAGAAGCGAATGAAAAACTGCGCTGGCATGACCGACATCTGCGAGGGATCAGCTGACCAAATAGCTGCGCCCATGGGGATCAAATATCGATCGATAAATTCGTCACAATAACGACCCTGAGTCAGATACTGCTCTAACGTTGTTGTCATATCTGGCCGCGAAAGAAACTGTGGCGCTTCTCGATTGAAACGCAGAATATCTCTGATCATTCGATAAAAGGATGGTCGTAATAGATTTCTTCGTTGCGCGAATAATGTGTTCAGCGTTGTTCCATTGTATTCCAGTCCAGAGCGTTCACATCTCACGCTGAAGCTCATCGATGAAGGCTGAACTGAAACATCGAGGTCTGCGAGAAGCTTGGTAAAGTGTGGATAGGTCTTGTAATTGAAGACGATAAACCCACTATCGAGAGCATAGTTCCGCCCATTCCACTCGATGTCATGTGTATGCGTGTGGCCACCGACGTAATGATTGGCTTCAAAGACTGTGACCTGGTGCTCCCGACTCAAGTGATAGGCAGCGACGTTACCTGCAATGCCGGTTCCCACAATGGCGATTTTCATCAGTCGGTCTTCACCCTTCCTGATCGCACAAAGACGTTTTCCCGATGACGCTTTCTGACCCAAGGACGAAAGGGGTGCAAGTGGAGAACCACGATGTTTCGTTTCCGTGGCGTGTAGTTGTCTTCTCTCCCATTATCCACGTGGTACCTCTTTCCACTGTTGTGGAACTTTTCGAATTTGAGAAATGTCGTAGCCTTGTCCTGAAATAATATTGAGTAAGCGTCGATAGTCATCCTCGGCAATGCTCGGAGTTCGGGCCATGATCCAGACATAATCGCGTTCAAGACGACCAATGATGGTCTGGGTGTAGTCATCATTGACAAACACGATCCGATAGTCTGCTTTAAAAGGCCACAGGAACTGCATGCCCCAGATCGCATTGGATTCCTGGTCGACTATGAAACCCGTGGGATGATACCATTTCTCCTCGCCTTCAAAGCTGCCCTCACGAAAGGTAAACGTCGTGGCGATGGTCCCATTATCATTAAGCCGATAAGATTCCACCGCGTTAAAGGCCTCTGTTTCAATGAAGGTTGGAATATTCGCGATCACATACCAATCTCCCATGAATCGATTCAGGTCTACCTGACTGGCTGTCCGAATAGGAGACGGACTGCTACAGCCCCACAGACTGACGAGCAGCCCCAGAACACTAATAGTTATAAGCTTCACGATTAGGCCTCCTTACTGAAGGACATAGATAAGCTTTGAATCACTTTCTGTAGTGGACTGCAAAGAAACCCATTCGCCGTTTGATGCGTACCAAATATCGATAGAAAACTTGTCTGCCTCAACTTCGTAATGAGTGGCGGGTGTAGCCTGAGACCTAACGGAGATCATTTCCTCACCTAACTCTTTCACTTTGATTTGATTCAATTCTCCAGTTTGAGAATTCAGTAGTGATTGGCTCAATAAAAAATCTCGATCCCAATATGCGAAGGTTTTAGTGCATCCACTCACAGTACGGATCCCGTCATGCGTCAAGAGTTTCATCTGATTATCAGTGAACGTCCCTTGAACAAATAGCGACTTACCATTGTCATTGGTTTGAGAGCGAATCATCTCCAAGCATTTGCCATTCCACACTTCGGTGTTGGTATGACGATAGCTATAGGCAGTGATGAACAAGTATTTCACTTCAAAACGAGCATCAATCTCGATCTTGGTGTCAGGTTCATTCGAAGAGACCACAAAATTTTGCTGTCCAATTTCTTCATCCTCCAGAAAAACCTTGAAGCTGTAGGTCTTTTCTGTGTTGGACTGTGCATTGACCAAGGGGCTGAGCAGCGTGCAAAGCCCCACAGCGACAACCAAGCACAAGATTGGAGAAAATATCGTCATACTTGGTCCGCCTGTGTCGAATCTTCCCGATTCTTTGGAAGTCCAGGAATGAACGCGTTCGTGCTTGCGATGTAGTCACGATATGCCGGGCGACGATCGACAATATCTTTTTCGAGCATCGTCACTCCGGAGAATTTCAGCAACAAAAAGGTCAATAGCAGGGGGGATGTTATGGTCCACCATGCACCGGTTGGGATCACGAACAGGAAAAATCCCCACCAGATCAGACATTCCCCAAAGTAGTTGGGGTGGCGTGTATATCGCCATAATCCGCGATTCATGACCTTGCCGTGGTTACCGGGATCCGCCTTGAAACGAGCCAGCTGCCAATCGCTCACTGTTTCAAACACCATTCCAATGGTCCAGAAGGTGAGGCCCACTGTGTCGTAGATGCTACTTTCAAATGGAACGGTCAAAGCAACCCATAAAGGCATGGAGATAATCCAGGCCAGGAACGCTTGAAATAGAAAGATGATCCCCAAGCTTTTATAGGCAAAGTTTGGCTCATACTTTTGGCGAATGGCTTGATATCGAGAGTCTTCGGGCTCACCCCAATTTCGCCAGGTGACATACAGAGTCAACCGCAATGCCCAAAGAAGAACGAGAGTCAAGATTAGAGAGGAGCGTGACCAGTAAGGCTCTACGTTGCTCGAATAGATATATGCAGATGTGAAAATCATCATGGACCACATGCTGTCCACGATACTCACATCTCTCTTGAACATGCTGGCAACCCATGTGATCGTGGCAAGGGCCAGAATCGCATAAAGACCTGAAAGATAGATGGAGAAACTCATGTGACTCTCCCTGTCAAGACCGAGGCATATCCATCAAATTTCTCGGACACAATTATCAAAATTGGTGTGATAACGGCCCAACCGACGGCCAAGGCAATCAACGCAGCGCTCTGGTCTCCAAATTCGAGAGCGCCGAGCCGGAAGCCGCCGTAGTAGGCCAATGGACCTCCGATCGCACCGGCTAGAGCGGCAATCAGCCAGCGCCCGCGCAGCCAACGAAGCGAGACATTCAATATGGTGGCGAACAACGCCCACATCAGAACGATCCAATAGGGGGCCGTGTGCGGGATTAGAATGCCAGAGGAGTATTGCAACCAGTTCAGCCACACAAGCAGGCTATCCCACACGGCCCCGATGACGACGGCAATCAACACCAGTTTCAATTCCGCCTCTCGAGTGTGCGCACGGAATAAGTGAAAGACCACAATGCAGATGGCGACAAGCGCCCCTATCCATGGGCGTTGAGTTGCCCCGCTTAACACGCAGGCAAACCATCCAACCTGAAAAAGAAGAAGATTTATGATGGTCTTGCTCATGAACGCCCCAACGTATTTGCATCTGAATTCTCGAAAAGATAATGGCTAACGCACCATTCCCGACCTTGTCGGTAGCCGAAGAGTTCGGCACAGGCCATAAAGAATACTCGCCAGCGCATCCACCAGGTTTGTGCATGCTTTTCGCCGTACGTATCGATAAAGAGAGGCATTAAGGTCTCATGCTGTGCATCCATTCTGGCAAGCCAGGCATTGGCGGTTTTCTCATAATGAGTTCCGTTCCACCTCCAACGACGAACTAGTCTGAGGGGATGATGAAAAGCCACTGGCAGGTCATCGCTCGGCATCATGCCTCCGCTGAAGAAATGCTCACTCATCCAGTCACTGGCATCTCGCACTTCGAAGACATACGGCACGGTTCGATGCGCAAAGATATGCATGAAAAACCGTCCATTCCTCTTGAGCCACTGATGCACTCGGCCAAATAGATACTGCCAGTTCCTCATATGTTCAAACATCTCGACTGAGACCACGCGATCAAATTGTCCGGATTCGATATCAAATTTATTCATGTCGCAGGTGAGGACGCGAACATTGCTCAGCCCTCGCTCACAAGCTTCTGATTCAATGTAGGTTTTTTGTGTGAGAGAGTTTGAAACTGCCGTGATACAGCTGTGAGGAAAGTGCGCGGCCATCCAGAGTGTGAGTGACCCCCACCCACATCCTAACTCCAGAATCGATTGGCCGTCGCGAAGATCAGCGTGCACACTTGTCTCAAGTAGGCTGATTTCCTCGGCTTCTTCTAATGACTCGACTCCCGGTGGCCAATAGGCACTGCTATATTTCAAGTGCGGCCCTAAGACTTTTTGAAAAAATTCGGTGGGGACTTCGTAATGTTGGAAATTGGCTTTTTCTGGATCGAGTGCAACCGATGAGCGAGCCATTGCTTCAATGAAGACCTTCTTACGAGAGACCAGAGACTGATTATTTCCATAGGAGATTTCCTCCAACCGTTGGCGTACCAGGTGTCTAATGCCTAAACGTATTAGTGGATCTGGAATGACGCCACGATTGGTTAAGGAAAGCGCTAATTGAGTAATGAGTGCCATAGAGCAAAATTCGTAGGTGTTAGTGCACGATCTCGGTATCTTGCGGATTCATGAGTAACAAAACACTTTTTAGTCTTTTTCCAATGTAGCCCCATAAAGTTTTAAGACGCAAAAAAAGTTATACAAACATTAGACGTGGGCTTAACGTTTACGAAATCTTATGTTCGTGAGGAGTTAGAGAAAACGATGAAGAAAATAAGTATGAAGAAAATTCAGAAAATGGAGAATGTCCTGAGATTGTTCACGGGTAGCGCAATTGGGGAATGCGCGGGCTCAAGAGAAGACAAGGCATGATGGTAATAATAAGAGCGGATGTCTTATGTTGTGACTCTCAACTAGGCTTGTATTTCTCAGTCTAGTCGACCCTTGTGTCGGAATACTCATTCTAACCTTTGGTCAGTCTTGAAAACGTTGAAAGAGCTCGAGTTCGGGAATTTTTGAGATCGACGATCGGTAGAGGATAATCTACGCCGAGTTCAACTCCAGCCTCCTTCAAAACTTTTTCTGGAGCTTCCCAAGGACGATGAAGGTATTTCAGCGGCATGTGTGCGAGTTCAGGTACAAACCGTAAAACGTACTTGCCTTCCTCATCGAACTTTTGTCCCTGCGTCACGGGGTTAAATATACGGAAGTAGGGTGCGGCGTCAGCTCCGCAGCCAGCAACCCATTGCCAACTGGCACTATTATTGGCTAAGTCCGCATCAACCAGCGTATCCCAGAACCAGTCTTCTCCATGGTGCCAATGCAACATCAAGTTCTTGACCAAAAACGATCCGACGATCATCCTCACTCGATTATGCATGTAGCCGGTTTCCCACAACTCACGCATGCCGGCATCCACGATGGGATAGCCTGTTTGACCCTGTTGCCAACTGGTTAAATCCTTCGGGGATGTGCGCCAGGGGAAGGCAGTAAATTTTTGTTGAAGGTTGTTTCTAGGCAGGTCGGGAAAATGAAAGAGTAGATTATTGGAGAACTCTCGCCAACCCAACTCACTCAAAAAGGTTTCTCCATCCTTTCGCCATCCTGTTGCAGTCATTTTAGTTTTTGCGGCATACCACACTTCATTGGGTGAGATTTCCCCAAAGTGCAGATGTGGTGATAACCGTGAAACATTGTTTCTTGCCGGATGATTTCGACCTTCTTGGTAATCCTTGAGACCTTTTTTAAGGAATTCTTTCAGCCGCGCTTGTGCGCCAGCTTCTCCCGGCTCCCAATATTCTTCGAGTTTCTTGTGCCAAGGAATGGTCGGCAGTAGTTCCAAACCCTCGAGTGTGACACCTTTGTGTGAGACAAAAAACAAGTTGTTCGGAGCCTTTTCTAGACGTCGGGGTTCATCGCCTTGACCAAGGCAGCCATTTTTATAGAAGGGGGTAAAGACCCGATACGGCGTGCCGTTTTCTTTTCTCGTCGTATGCGGCTCAAAGAGTAGAGAACCATTGAACGTGTGAACCTCAATGCCTTGGTGACTCAGGGTCTCTTGAATGTCCTGATCTCGTTTGATTCGCCAAGGTTCGTAACATCGATTCCAGTATAGTGCCGTTGCTCCCAGCTCGTGAATTATCTCGTTAATAACCTTTTGGGCTGGGCCTTTTCTGAGACAGAGGGTATTCTGCACAGTTTTACTGAGTGCCTTGAGACTTTCATGCAGCCACCATCGACTGGCAGCACCCATCTTCCACTCTTTGCTATTTTCATCATCCAAAATAAATACTGGAACGATAGGACATCCAGTTTGATGGGCAGCCAGAAGAGCTGGGTTGTCTTTCAGCCGTAGATCTTGGCGAAACCAGAGTAGTATGGGTGCGTTTTCTCTCGTCATGCATCAGGCCTTCCGTAGAGTTTCTAGCAAGATGGCGTCTGCTTTCAAAATGTCCGTTATCTTTTTCTTAACGCAATCGGTCGCAAAGACCATCACTGAAATAACTTTGATCTTGAGCATTACGCGTTGAATACTGAAGGGAAACGCAAGATCCCTCAGTGAGCGCTATATTCTGAGCTTGATGTCACTCCCTCAAGAGTTGGACTTTAGATCGATGAACTGATTTCTCTAACTACATTCCCCAAGACAGATTCTCCAGCGAGCATGACACCTGTAGTGCTTGTTAGATTGTTGACTTAGTTTAAAATGACAAGAATTTGCTAGGTGGAAACACGACCGTCGCACAGGATGTAAAAACGAAAAACAGTGTTCTCACTGCAATATCCGAAAATGAAGTGTTTTCTGAGCCGACGATCATGTGATTATTGTCAGTGAGTCACTCACATCTTTTTTATAACCGGTGCCCTTACTCATACGTCACTTTCCCTTAGATTGGTCGTTGGTAGGACGTTTGGTAGGTCGTTTCCCCCTGAGCATTACCACGATACCGATAATTCCCGACAGCAATGCCAGAAAGCCTAAAATGACCAACGCATCCATCGTGACCTCCTTACTTGAATTGTTGAGTTTAGGTATGACGGTCAGATTCGAGAGTCACTTCGTATAGTCTACAGCAATAGGCATATTTCTGCATACTTTGTCTCTAGTGTAAGGGACGATGTATTTACTCATGGTAGCGGCTAACACTGTTTCGACAATACAAATATTTTTTGGATAGTTCGAATTTAAGTCTGATCGCTATCTGAGGCCGATCATCTGTCCCGTTCTCTTTAGCAATGGGATTTCTAGTACCCTAGAAATAGAACGCACTTGCGAGCAATTCAAAAAAATTTGGTGGATCCCATGGTGAAGACAATTCATTCATGAAAATAAGATGACATTGGTCTAGATTCTTTCTGTCATATCTTTGTTTCTAACTTGTCGCTGGCGTTTCTCTTCAGTAGCCAGGGTCCTTTTTTGTTTAGTCAACCCAGTTTGATATCTGATCGGCCAATTTTTTATACGCCTGTCGCCAGGCTCTTTCTACATCGTTACTGGATTTCTCAGGACTCCGATTAAAGAGCTGGGCCACTTGGCTGCTCACCGGACTCTCCCAGATAGTCCTCTGGGTCGGATAATTGGGACTCTTTGGCCTATTGCTACTAGGGTTAAACGTACTTGATCGTTTCCATCCCGATCTCCGCCTCAAAGTCCGCATGGTGTCGTTTTCGTTTTTGAGACAGATCACGTGCCACTCCTTCATTAAAGGATTACATTTGGTGTTCCACCATCTTAATCCTCTGTTCAAATGTTAGGAGTCCCTTCTACAGACTCAGATGTATCGAATGAGACCCCAATATCCACTTGTTCTTCTCCGTCGGCTGGCTCTATGTTGGCAGAGTTTTAGTTGCAATAGTTTTGCGAAATTTCTGTTCTCTGCCGAACGTAGACCCCGAGCAGAAAATTTACCGAAAATGATTTAGCCTTTCTCGAGAGGGAGGTCTGCTGTTTTCCATGCACTCATGCCACCTATGACGTTGAACACTTGCTGATGACCGTGGTGTTGCAAAAGGCTGGCTGATACCGACGAACGATAACCACTTCCACACACGACAGCGACCGGACGTTTTCGATCAATTTCTTCAAAACGATGTGGGAGTTCGCTGCCCGAGATAAAGGCTGCTTTCCCGATATGTCCGGCATCCCACTCTCCCGGCTGCCGAACATCCAAAACTTGCAACGTTGGGTCCTTGTGTATTTGGTCGTTCAGGTCCCACACGGTGTATTGTGGCAAAATCGTCAGCGGCTTCGCGGCCGTTCTCCACGCAAACATTCCTCCCGCCAGCCACCCTGTCGGCGGGTCATATCCAACACGCAGCAATTCCCAAGTTACCTTCCATAGATCGTTCGGATTGTCTAACACCAACACTAGGGGGTATCAGGGGGCAGAACCGTCCCAGTCCACGTGGGAAACGAGGAACCCATGCCCACATTGAGAGCACCTGGTATATGAACGCCAAACGCTTCGGGCTGCCGACAATCAAGGACGAGAGCGCCGTCCTGTTGTTTTCCTTCAAACTCATCCGGCGAGAGCGCTTCGGGTTCAGGCATCATACCGAGCACCGCAGGCCCTTCGGTATTCATTTTTCGCATACGAGACCAATAAGGCGGAACTTTCGGCAGGTGTTTCAAGTCCAAACATTGCTGCACGAATTCGTCCTTTTTGTTCAATTCGGCCATAACGACAATGGTTGTGGCTTTTTGTTCCAGTCATTTTTGAAGTGTCATATCATTTTATGATGTCGGGGACGTCTCGCCCTCCTTTGCGATTGTCGGGTCTTTCCATCTGTCGCTTATTGGGTCATAAACTTGACCCCGTAACCCAAAGTTATGCTGGTACGCTATGATCTTCCAGATCTCTTGTTCTGAGAGCTTTTTCGCGTAGGGTTTCATCGACGTTCCACGAACGCCTTCATAGATGCGCCAGAACCAATAAGAGTCCGAAAATCGTGCTACCCTTTTGGCATCAGTGAAATTTGGCGCCCCTCTCTTAACGGGCTTCCCATCCCTTCCATGACATTTGTCACATTTTACGAAGGGCTTTGTGACTCCTTGGTAGAGAAGTCTACCCTCTGACAAAATCTTGGGATCGTTCCACCAGCCCTGTGGCATATGCATGTCCACATACTCTATAGGAACATCAAGGGTCGGTCGATGAGATGTGCCTGGCTGGTTGCATGCCGTAACAATTATCAAAATCGCGGTACTGAAAAGTATCAGGTAGGCGATATAGTGATAGGTTTCCCCAGTACTCCAGTTAACCCTCTTTTTCAGGCTATGCATGTGGTTGAGGTAATCATCATATGAAGTTTGATGTGTAGCGCGACACACCATAGTCCATTATTTAGCACTCCAATAAATTAGCTCATACTAGAGCGTGACATTTTGTTTTTTCTTTATAATTTGCACCTTTCGAAATGCTTGGTCTTTTTTGCCGAGAGTGGCTTCATCTTCTATCGCCTTTAACAAGTCATCCGGCCCATGAACGGGTGCATACCCTAAAGAGACAGTCACATCCATGGAGGGTGCATCGGAGGGAGTGTCGAATGTGAACGTCTCTATTCGCTTTTCCTCTGGTGCCAGCAACGTATCCTTCAAGATTTTGACGGCTTCAAAATCAAGCACGGTTTCGGAACCATTCTTATCGGCGTATACTCGTTCGTAAAAACGTTGTTCTCCATAGAACTTCTTCAGATTCTTCCCCAGTATCGTCAGGTCAAGGACTAATCGTGACCAAGCAGGGTGTGGCAATGGTAGATTGTGCGGAACGAGACTTTGAATAGTAACCTCCACCGTAGACTTTTCACCGTCTACTTTCGTTGTGAATTCCAATTCAACCGCTTTGGCTCGGACTTTTCCAAATCTCCCAGGAAAACTATGGTTAGCGATATTTCTGGCCCGCTCTCCGTTGGCCGATTGACCGAATGCCTGAGGCATATGACAACTCTGACAGGATTTTTTCTCACCTTTTTCGGCCTTTGTCTTTTTCCAATTCCCTAACCAATCCGAAAATTGATTTGAATTCCTGGCATTGGGTAGAGAGTCATGACATGTCACGCAGTATTGGGAACTTTTATACAACTTGAGATCTTGTGATTGATGTGCGAGATTTTCCCCCGCGTTCTTGTACCCGCCGAAAACAGTTTTGCCCAAACTAAATTGGGGATGTGGTGGTGTCATCCTCGAGTCGACCCCACTGATAAGATGGCATTGTGTGCAGCCAACTCCGTCTATTTGGGGATCTCTTGATTTGATCTCATCAATGAAATGATTGGCCATGTGGCCGTATTCCAAAATGTGAGGAGCATGGCATTGAAAACACATAGTCTGCTGATTTTGCGGCGCTGCTTTGATAAAACGGTCTAGGGTTACTCTGAATGCTGCAGATTGAATTGACCGGGACTGTGCTGACACTTCCCATTCTTCATAGACTCGCAAATGACAGCGCTTACATTTACTTGAATGCGGAAAGGCCTTGTGCAATGGCTTGGGTGGTGTAGTCGTTTTGGTTGCCGCCAGAGCCTCGAAGGAATTCATTCCTTCCTCAACAAGAATGAGACCCATTGTTAGAGCTGCGGATAATAACGATGCGCTTAAAACTAGCGTTTTGTTTTGAGGGAGATTGGAAAGACGTTGTCTCATGATTCTTTTGATTGTTGATCGGACGTTTCTAATGCCTTGGTTCGAAAGGTCAACAAACGACGGGATGTATACTCTGTAATGATTTCTTCCGCTTTTTTGCGGTCCTTCTCTTCAGATAATGAAGCGAGAAAACGGTTCTTCAGTGTCGCCCCAGGCTCCGGAATCAATGCATAGCTAATACTGGCCTCTATGAATGATGGAGAGTGGCCCTCTTTCACTGGAATGCTAAAAGGAATGTGTCTCGTTGTACCGCCGCTAATAAGTGGCTGCGGAGTTTGTCCTGTCATCAGCTCTGCATATGAGCGACCATATTTTTTGAGATCATGACCAATGACCTTCCCGGTTTCATCCTTCAGAGTGAGTTTGACGAAGAATTGCTTGAGGGTGGGATCGCCACCAGGAAACATATGGGTCAAGTTACCATTTAAAATGTGAACGGTTCCTGTTACCGAGTTCGCAATCTTCTGCGCTTCTATGTCCACTCGTGAGGACCATTCAGCCTGAATGTTTCGATTACTCAGCATGATATCCGGTGTGACTACACCTAGGAACCAATGACGGCCTATGGGACGTGATAGCCTGCCTCGCTCGTTGGTGGAACTACCAGTTGATTGTTCCATGTGACAATCCTGACACACCAGACCACTCAGGGTCCCATCACCCAGATGGGCTTGAGCCACATCCTTCACTTTATCGAAATGACACGTTGTACAATAATGAGCTCCTTCGTAAATATCTGCTTGCTTTGAGGGGTGAACCAGATTTTCTTCGGCCTCTGGGTAAGGTCCGAACATTGTTCGGCCTGCGCTCAGATTAAAGGCAGGATAGGAGTCTTTCGTATCCTCTATTGCACTGATAAGATGACATGAAGTACACCCGATGCCTTCCACCTTCACGTGCGATGATCCCGAGATGACTTGTTCGATAATGCGGTCTGTATGCTCTGGGAATACAGTGACTGCAGGTACATGGCAGGCCAAACATTGTGTTTTTTGTTCGTTGGTAGGGTTGGTCGAGAGCCACAAT
This sequence comes from Nitrospirales bacterium, assembly GCA_021603905.1. Classification (GTDB taxonomy): domain Bacteria; phylum Nitrospirota; class Nitrospiria; order Nitrospirales; family UBA8639; genus JAGQKC01. The sequence goes on along the minus strand of BQIU01000003.1, from coordinate 72,149 downwards.
CCAAGGACTGTTTTAAAAACTGGGGATTTCAGTGCATTTCCATGGAGAAGAGCGCCATCGACTCGTCCGAAGGATTTGAGGTCCTCCGTGCGCTCGCGCATACCTTTCCATTCCTCAAAGTGGCGATCATGGCATTGCTTGCATTGCTTCGAAGGTATAAAAATTCTTTCAATTTCCCGCAACCAATCTTGATTGTCATCCGATAGAGTCTGATCATCTGCCCAGCTTCTGTCCATCCATGAGTTCCCGAACGTTAAAGCGAGAACGCTCACGATTGCTAAGAACAGGTCGACTTTTGTGATCTTGAATGTTGTGGTAAAAGATCTCAAGTTTTGGCTCTCGAAAGATTTAAGTGGATCAATCAGTGAAAATAAAACTGTCTTCGTCATTACGCCTTATTCATCTTAACGCGCGCTAGTGAGATGGAAATAAATTAAGTGTGTAAAGCTTAGACAGGAAGTTAAAGAAGAGGGCCGAGAAAGGAATGGAAATGTAAGGGAGCATTTACCAACCAGATGGCAATGCTCCCCACTCAGATTCGTCTATTGGTGTTTCGACGTTCTTGAAGGTTGTACCTCATCGTTGTTGTCCATGTAACTAATGAGAATCCACGTCAGAAAACCTGCTAACAGCGCCATCGGATAAAAGATATACATGATAATCTCCTGTTTGATCGGTTAAACTTCTTGTGGACTTTTTCTCTTTCCCCATTTAATTCTTTGTGGATGCGTCATTAGAAATCCGGCAAATGGTAAAACTGGGTTTCTCTTGCTCCATATTTCATGGTACAGGGTGTTAAGGAGTTTAAACAGAGAACGAGTCTAAACCTTAGACAACGGGAGAGTCTCAATTTTGAGGGGTGTGTGTTGGAATGGTTATCTGATCCACGAATAAAATCGTATAACGAAATCTATTGGTTAGGAGATTGAAGCGATCTTCTCTGAGTTCATATGGTCTTGCTTGTCTTTAGAATTCAGTATGTGTGTCAAGTGACCTAGCTAGCTAGAATTGCTAGTGAATAATGAATACCTGTTCTTCTCCTCCAGCTAGAATGTTTGATCTTCAGTCGCTTTCACCCGTCAGCTTCCATAGTTCTTGAATCACCTAATTAAGCAATTTTTTTCTTTTGACACATCGATCCAATCAATTATGAACTGGTAATTGGTTGAAAGTTTTCCTGTGTAACCCGTAGTTGCGTTTCGCTGAGACCAGTTGGGGCGTTGGGGTAAGCTTTCACGGCTGCTATTCGCATGACGATATGCCATGGCTAAAAGCTCCTACATATCCCAAAATGGAATATCTTTCTATCCTTAGACAAATAGAGTCGTTTGCACACAATGGAATGATAGAATTTTTAGTGAGTCGATAATTTAAGGTGGCAGCCTTATCGAAAGGTTCCTGAGGCCAAGGCTCAACCGATCGAAGATCCAACCCCCATCTGAAAACTACTTTGAGCGATGAAAATGGAGACATGTATGAACTATTCAGAGTGGGTACAGTCGAAGTGGGTTGCAGGACTGGCAATGACAATTATGGTGATTGGGGCATGTGGCGTCCCAGCGCCGCCCCAGGGGGATGGCGACATACCTCCACAATATGTAGGTCAACACATGCCCGAAGGCTGGTGGGGCAATGACGCCATCATCGAAGAGGGTCGTCAGCTGTACAGCGGAATCGAGAAGCCTGGTGTTAACTGTGCAAGATGCCACGGAAAGACAGGGAGACCCGTGAAACGTGGAGCCTTAGACTTCCGAAACACGGACACTATGAAACAATATTCGGATTCGCGTATGCTCTGGCGAATTGCCGAGGGGGTCCCGTACAGCAGTATGGGAGGCTTTAAAGGCAACCTTTCTGAAGATGAAATTTGGAAGATCATCGCTTTCACGGGCACCTTTGGATTAAGCGGGCTCCAGTACGATCCAGAAAAGAAAGGCTGGGTGCCAATCGGCTCTCGTCAAACCGGATGACCAGTTTTCTTAATGAGTCCCTTAGGATCCATCTGTTTCGAAACCTTCGTACATGTCTGACTTATTTCGGGTCAAGCACACCTATGAATGACTCGTGCAACATATCGTCGAGCAAGGGCTTTGGGTATAGGGTCTTCTGTGATAGGTCGGTGTCGCATTTCTAGCAGATGCGATGCCCTGTTCTTATGTTTGAGACATTTGAAATCGATTCGTAACGGTCACGGAAACGAGTTTTTCTTGTTCACACCCCTCGTGACTTACAGCTAGGTCGGATCCATGGGCCCCAACCAATAAAAATCGACTCATGTAGTGTTGTCGGTGCTGGCATCTCTGGCTTGCTCGTAGCATCCCCAGGCTCCGGCGGCATATCCATGGCGTTCAATGGGTGTGTTCTTGACGATGTGAAATGGGTATGCCGCGGATCGCGTTTGACGGTGTTGACTAATTCCTGAACAACAGCCTCTTCACCTTCCAAGATTTGAGTAAAGGTGTGATTGCCATATAGCAACATGCCGGTGATGCCTAACCGTGCTTTGTTAGTTCGTAATGTGTTCAGGGTGTCTTCTAAGTCCTCCTGTGACATGGCTCGTACGGTCTCAAAAGGGTCGGGGGCGTCGCAACCTTTCATCGTCGCCTACCGTCATTGCTATATCCGTACCGGTTTTCGCAGAAAGATCTTTTCCAAAATGTGTGCGAGTCTTCGCGGATTCGCATGCTTCCCATCTGTCCACGAGTCATGGATAAACCACCCTTAGGCAAGATAAACGAAGCTCGAAATTCACGACATCACCCCTGTGGGTGCATGGGGATTTATTCATTTTCTTGCTCACCAGTGGGCATCGGTCTATCTATCAACCAGTAGGTTATTCCTAAGGCTAACACCACGGTCGCCGTGGCGAAGATGTAGAGTGGAGTGATTTTAGAAAAGTCAAAGATGATGACTTTTCGGGCAATCGCCATGAGGGCCGTAGCCACCACCAATTTGACATGAATAATATCTTTTCGAATATAGAGGGTAATGTTAATGAAAATTTCTATGGCAATGAGGACTGCCAAAAACGCACCAAAGGTGGTGACAATATCTCGAATGCTAAACGTCGTAAAAGTGGGGGCCAGTAGGTTTTGATAGAGGATATACACGACATCAAGCACGCCCCAGAGAATCGTAAAAACCATCAATACAGCCACAACCTTCACGGCTCCGCGAATCGTCCGATGAAGAATGTTCATAAGCCGATCTTCTTCATCCAGCGAGAGTTCTTCCTGGCCAATTTTTTTCTGTCGTTCCTTCTGAAAATGCTCCATCAAGGAATCGACCAAACTCGTATGACTGCTCAAAAACTTCGTATTAAAGTCCTTTTCCTCAAACGGCTCGAGTCCTTTGACCGCCTTAAAGTCGGCACCGCCGACACGTTTGAACCCCATGCTCCAGTCGGCATATTCATGCCGTTCGACGGTCTTTTTCTTGACGATGTGAAAATTGGTATGCCGCGGATCGCGTTTGATGGTGTTGACTAATTCCTGAACAACGTCCTCTTCACCTTCCAAGATTTGAATAAAGGTGTGATTGCCATAGAGCAACATGCCGGTGATGCCTAAGCGTGCGTTGTTATCTCGTGATGTGTTCAGGATGTCTTCTAAGTCCTCCTGCGACATGGCTCGTGTGGCCGAACTCAAGTAGGTGATTTGAATCATGGTGTGGATTCCCCTTTCATATTCGCTGCAAAATTCCAGGAGCTCCTATAAAAAGATTCGTGTACCTCTCAAATTTCTTCTGATGATCTTTGGAAAGGCCATTTGGAAAGTAGTGTTGACTAACCCGAAGTCGTCACTGTTGACGTTCATCAAAGTTATTCGATTTGGATGGCCATGGGGTCGTGTGCGGTTGTTTAGAAAAAATCTGTTCCTCTAACCCAAATTCTGGTGTTCCAAGCGTTACGATTCCGAGGTACCCATCCACAGTCAATTGATCCTCATCGCAAATGATTTCGGTGACATTTGAAATGCCATTCACACAGGGAATGCCAAGTTCGCGGGCGATAATCGCTCCATGAATCAGCATGCCTCCTCGTCGTTCAACAATTCCTGAGGCGAGTGGCACGAGATGGGTCATTGTTGGTTGGATTGACTCACATACCAGAATGTCACCCTGTGTGAAATTTCTAAAGTCTTGGATGTCGTTGATCACACGTGCAGGGCCTTCTGATAGTCCTGGAGACGCAGGTTGACCAATGAGTTGACGGGGATGAATAGTCGTAGGGGTCCGACTCCGGCTTGGTTCCTGACCATCTTCGTCGATGTGGATGGAGTTCTGCTGGCTATCTCGAAGTGCTTGTAGAACAAGAGGTGTAGATTTCTCGCTGGGAAGATGTCCGGTGAGCCGTCCGACTTCATGTAATCGTTTGCCACCGATCTGTAATGCACGAAGAAATTGGCTTTCGATTCGTCCCAAAAGAATGTTGTCATCGTCACGGAGGCGCCAGCTTAATTGGCCAATCGTGATAACTTCTCGGGCTTCCTGCTCCCTTGACTGGCCTACCGTGTCGATCAAACGTTGTTCAAAATCCTTGGCCTTGGCCATGGTGTTTTGATCACTTTGCGGGGTCTTTTTAATTGATGGATTCCCTAACTGACAGATGAGGGTGAGCAAAGAGTCTGGCTGATCAAGAAGACGCTTACCATTGTAGGATGTGTCCATAAAGGTCGTAAGGAATCCCTCGAACTCTTTCAAAAAGTCGGGTCCTCCGCGAATCTTGGCTATCCGCCTCTGCAGATACGTCCAAGTTTCAGAAGGCGAGTGAGGCACGACCATGACACCTTTCGATAATAGGTGCTGAAGGGCGCGGTTGTTCTGGACTTGTCGTGCAAGGTCCAACAGGGCCGCATTGCGATGTAAGGCAAGAAAGTCTTGCCCACCGAGAAGATTCATGAATTCGTACGGATCTTGTGGTTGGAGTGCGTCATTGTAATAGGCACCTAAATACCTGACCCCGTGAGCAAGAGGAATAAATTCCTTATGATAAATTTCCCGCCAGGACGTGAGTGTCATAAGTCTTTCTTCGATGCAGTTCGCAAGATCGCGGTCATCCAGGTTGTCAATATCCTGCCCGGCCAAATGCTTCCCAAGGAGTTCAAGCTCGGGAATTGATGTGTTTGAAACCTTGTCCGCCAGCCGGCGAAGTTGCGAAAGCTTAGGACGGAGGGTCAAGTACCATTGACGTTCATCCGGTTGTTTGACGGACAGCCCGGAGGTAATAGGACGGGCCTGGAGCACTGAAAGGCTACCACCTTGTTTGGCCCACTCCATGTCAGGCGGCCACCCAAACAATTTCTCCACTTGTGTCAGTTTTGCGTGAAGTTCTCCTAGATCCGCTTCATTCAATAAGGGCAAGTCGGTCTGTACGGCGTCTCGTTCACCCGCATGCCACTCGATCACCTCCCCAGAGCTGCTTCGTACTATCCATCGGTCAGGCTCTAAAAGCCCATCAACCAAATTTGAACAGGGACCCGGCACCGCCTCTACGATCTCTCTGTCCACAGCTTGGTTTCTCGGGTCTCGCCCGAAGGCCACGCCGGAAGTATTGGCGGGAACCATTTCCTGAACGATTACGGCCATGCAGCTGTTGTGTGGGTCGAGAGCCAATTCTTTTCGATACAGTAAGGCCGCATCGGACCAGAGTGATGCCCAAACTGTCTGGACAGCTTGAAGAACGGATTTTTCACCTTTCACATTGATAATTGATTCATGAAGCCCGGCAAAAGAACGTTGAGCAGAGTCCTCGCCAAGAGCCGAGGATCTAATCGCCAGTGAGCACTGCGGATTAAGCTGACCTAAAGCTTCAAAGACAGCTTTCTCAAGCTCTGGCGGTATAGAAGCTCTGAGAAACGAAGATCGGATTCGTAAGGCCGAATCCCAAATTTCTTCCCAACGCATCTTGTCCAGCGGTTTTCGTCCCAATTCCATTTGTATCACGCTGGCGAGGTGGGATTGAGCGACAAAATGATGATACGCAGAAACTGTAAGGCAGAACCCCGATGGAACACGAACATCTGCCGAGATCAACTCGGCAAGAGAAGCCGCCTTTCCTCCAACCAAGTTGCTGTCAACGCCAGAAGGATCGTTGAGAGAAATTATCCAGGTATGCTTTGGGGAATCCACTGTTGGACCTCCTGAAAACGTACTACGTGGAAATACCTCACGATTTCGATACAGAAGAGGGCAACGGTCGGTGATTGGACAAATCCGGCAAGATAGCCATGACGAGCAGTCAACAATCGAGACCAATATTCGACGTCTAGTTGACCTTCAACTCGTTTCGCCTGACCTGTAACCGTGACCGCTTCCACATCCATGAGGTTGTCGGGATGCTGATCTCTATTATCGATCAGGAGTGCGACCCCGTTACATTGAGTCAGAAGTTGATATTTTCGTGTCGTGACGGGGGTGGCAAAGACAGCTCGGGTCAAATCTTCTGTGGTCGAAAAGGCCACAAGGGAACCGTAAGGATGCTGTGTCCCCTGTGTGCACAACACGGCAAAGGGTTGCGCGTCCACGAGTCGTCGAATTCGAAGAGAAAGGGAATCTTCAGTTTCTAGGGACGATGACTCCTCACCCTCGTATTCGGGACCGAGCGCTGGTTCTTCCATTACCGTGGGACATCCTTTGTATGGAGTATTTGACCAATAAAAACAAAACCCTCGCCATCACCTCAGGTTACCGTCAGGTTATGGTCACACTTGGCTCATACCATGGTGATAAAAAATCTGACCTATGAAAGAACTTATACTACCAAGATTGGAAAGTTGTTGCATTTTTGATAGTTCAATCATCGATTCCAGGATTGAGAGTCATGTAACCCTTCTGCTTGTGATACCGCAAATCCTTTATGATGGGCCGAACTTTCATATTGGGGAATCGTGCATTGACGTGTTTCCAAAATACTCGCGAGCAGTAGGCACTATGGCAACTGTTTCGGATCGATCGTCAGAAAAGTCTTATTGAAAAAAATACCTTTTCAAGAGTCTAGTAATTTTGAGAGATGAAAAAAGGGGGATATCAATGAGGTGTGCGGTCATTCAACTAGAGAGAGGTCGCACGTTCCACGTCCGAAATAATCTCATCAGAGAGTGGTAGGACGTTGGAATAATACCGCCCAATAACTGTACCATTACGATTTACGAGAAACTTTTCGAAGTTCCACCTCACCTCTCCTGGAAAAGAGGTCTTTTCTGTTAAAAATTGGTACAGCGGGTGTTTATTTTTGCCACGGACTTTAGTTTTTGCGAAGAGAGGAAAGTCAACGGAGTAACGTGTGTAGCAGAATGTGGCGACTTCTTCATTCGTTTTCAATTCTTGTCCGCCAAAGTCATTCGAAGGAAAGGCTAGAACCTCCAAACCTCTTGACTGATATTTTTCGTAGAGTTCTTGCAGTTGTTCATATTGCGGAGTGTACCCGCACCTACTAGACGTGTTTACCACTAGAAGAACTTTTCCCTGATATGTGCTCAAAGAAACTGTCTGTTCGTCGATGTCAAACAGGCTTAACCCATATATGGTGTTAACCTGTTGCGTGTTTTCTCGGCTTTCCTTTATTGCACTCATATCTGAATCGATCCCGGTCTTACCCACATTTAAAGTGTGGGGGTCTGTGTAATCGCATGCATTCATAATAATGAGAATGCTGATCGATACAATCACATGAGTCATCGTCATAAGAATGGCTTTGGTCTTAAAAAAACTAGTGCATTCGTAATGTCTATACATCGCAAAAATGGTTATGGTCATGGCAGCGCGCGGGGCAATGACATTGTGCTTCCTCTGCAACTAAATCAGCTACCCCCACCTCTAGGCAAATTATATTCCGTAAACCATAGACAAAGTTTTCCCGGCTACGGTAAAGGAGATTTCTAAGGAAGGTATCGTGTAAATTTAGATTCACTTCATCAACCATTCTGCTCATGAAGGCACGGTATTTGTCGAAAGATAGTAATGCTCTCGTAGTCGTCAATACCTATGTGAGTGAGCGTTTAGAGCCGGACTCAACGCCTGCGGCAACGTTTCCGGAAGCTGTCCATTATCAAGTGCTTCCTTTATACTAAGGCGCATAGTCCTGGTCTTTTCACGCCAGGCATAGACTGTATCAGAGTAAGGTTCATACTACTGATACAGTCACAAGGGCTGATTAAGAGACGTGTCGCAGGACACTCTTAGGGGAGCAAGCTGACCGTGGCATGGCCAACAAGGCCATAGTTCCACCGTCTATCGTCTTATGGTAGAAAATTGGTGAATCCTCGCTTGTGGACTGTCCAACACAAGTGAAGACAGTTTGATTTTGTAAGGTGTTTCAATGCCATCTCAATAATGAGAGTTTCTAATGTTCCAGCATTCAGAGAAGACAACGTTGCTCTTCCTTTGAGCAATGCACGGCCAGTTAACACTGTTACCGCTCCGGTTCACAATTCTTGAGAGAGCCTAATCGACCTGGATGTCCATGTTTTCTCTTCAAGTATTCCATTCAACAGAGAGTCAATTTAGGGGCTAGACTGAAGGTATCCGCGCAGGACATCGCGTCGTGCCAATATTCCAACAAGTTTACCTGAAGCATCGACTACTGGGACTCGAATAAGATGATTGTTGTGTAGAACATCGATTACTGTAAGCACGTCGGTACCTTGTGTGACAGAGATCGGATTGTCCGTCATAATCTCTCCAGCCGTGATATCCGCAAGTCGTTTCCCTTGTCGAATAGCATTCAAAAGGTCAAATTCGGAAACCAGACCAACCAGGCGGTTGGTCGGATCAATGATGGGTACCGATCCAAATCCTTCCATAAGAAAAGACGCCACCAGCTCGGCACTCGCATCTTCCTCTTCGGATCGAACTGTTGTTTCCATTAATGAGCCGACAGTCAGTTGCCCAAATTTGCTTGCTCGAAGCGCGGCCCGAGCTTCTTTGTCGATTGCCATAATGCCTCCGATCATGTCATAAGTTACTAAACGTCTTCTCCAGCAGTATACGGTCCTTGACCCTAATTTCATGGTCTATTGCATTTGGTCATTATACTGCGTCACCATCGTATTCCTCTACTCCCCTCAGGGTGGGGCTATGTGAGGAATGACGAATGTCGAGCTCGAGTAATACATCGTTTTGTTACAAAGTGTGTGTGATGTATTTCCGATTTCTAGTACTCAGACCATCACTGGTATTTACGGAACTAGTTGTCCAATATTCAAAATGAAAAGAGCGGATATGCCTATGGTGAGAACTCATAGCAAAAATTCTCGTATGTCACAAATCACTGATGACGTTCGTAAGGAAGGGCTTGACCTATGACCGCTTCACGCAAGTTCGATCTCTTATGCATTGGGAGTGGTCCAGCCGGTCAACGTGCAGCAGTGCAAGCGGCCAAATTGGGGCGAAAGGTTGCCGTGATTGAAAAAAGGCGAATCGTCGGAGGAGTCTGTGTGGATACAGGGACTATTCCAAGTAAAACATTTCGTGAGGCGATTCTTTCTTTGATGCCTTCCATGGACCTGAGGGTGGCACGCCAGGGATTTCTTGAGGAATCTGTTCCAACCATGGAGCAATTGATGGCACGAGTAGGTTTGATTGTTCAGAAAGAATCAGAGGTTGTTGAGTCACAACTTCGGCGTAATGGCATTTCGGTCGTACACGGATCGGCACGGTTTATCAGTGATCACAGCACTATTGTTAATGACTTAAATCAAGAGTGCCTCATTGAAGCCGATCATATTTTGATAGCGGTCGGCACAATTCCAGCTCCTCCCCCAGGAAAGAATCCGGACGGTGAATGGCTTGTTGATAGTGATGGTATCCTCCAAATCAAACAGATACCTCGAACGATGGCTGTGATTGGATCTGGAGTTATTGGTATTGAATACGCTTCGATGTTCTCGGCATTAGGCACGGAAGTGACAGTCATAGACAAACGTGAAAGACCTTTGGAATTTCTTGATTATGAAATTATCGATGAACTTATCCATCAAATGCGGAACAAAAATGTGGTCTTTCGTCTCGGCGAAGCGGTGGAGCATTTTGAGGTATCTTCAGGAACTCCACGCAAGGTCGTGATTCATTTAGAATCAGGCAAGCGGCATGTCTCAGATGTCGCGTTATTTTCTGTAGGGCGTTTGGGTGCCACAGAATCTCTCAACTTGGAAGCAGCAGGGTTGGCCGCCGATATTCGAGGGCGTCTGAGAGTTAACGAGCAGTTTCGCACCAAGGTTCCGCATATCTTTGCCGCGGGGGATGTCATTGGACATCCTGGCCTGGCAGCGACATCAGCTGAACAAGGTCGTTTAGCTGCCTGTCATGCATTTGGTGTTGATACTGAATCAAAGCTCTCGCATCTTCCCATAGGCATTTATGCCATTCCCGAAATTTCTATGGTTGGCGAAACAGAACGGGAGTTGACGAATTTAAAGGTCCCATATGAAGTTGGAATGGCTCGATATAGAGAAATCGCGCGAGGCGCTATTTTAGGTGACGACAGCGGATTATTAAAACTGCTATTTCATCGTTACGATCAAAAGCTCCTTGGCGTCCATGCAATTGGAACGGGCGCGACCGAGTTGATCCATATTGGCCAGGCGGTGATGGGGACAGGCGGGGGACTATCCTACTTTCTGAATACTGTATTCAATTATCCCACTCTAGCTGAATGTTATAAAGTGGCGGCATATGATGCCTATAACAAGCTGACTCAATAAATTTACAGTGGGTAATTGAGGGTGTGGAGTTAGGAAAATCTACTGTGCTTTGAGTTTTTCTAAAAGAAAAATTAGACTTTGACACCTTCAGGAAGGTTTGATGCTTCTTTTCAGCTAACTATGCCGAAGGCTCCTCCGTTCTTTTGATTTTTCTTAGAGCCGTGTCTCCCTGGAGTGGTTTCGTTTTTACTCCAATGTTCTGCGAGTCTTCCAACGCTAATTTTCAATATATTGAGTCGCATCGAACGTCCGAACGAGTACCTGACCCACAACTTTCTCATCCAAACCCTGAACAGGGTCCTCTTGGTTTGCTCACCTGATTGACGGTTTACCTATCTTCTGATCGAAAGCCTCATTCGAAGTAAATGGTTCAGGTGAGTCATGCCGCTCTAAACCCTTAGTACGCAAAAGGTTCTCAGTGATTTGCTGTTGTACTTGGTGTAGGTGACGGGTGATACCTATTATTCGTGTTCATAAAATACTGGTTGAGTGAAGTCTAATTAAGTCTGTGATAGGAAAAACCAAGACTCCATGTCACAAAGGTAAAGAAAATCCCTTGCCTCACATTTTAGTGTTCCTGGAGCAGGAAGCTGATATGTCGAGATCACACTGTCATGTATTGTGTGTGTAAGTTTTCCGGAATGATGTCAGCACATGACTCTCAAGCCGAGGCCTTGTCTGAAAGATTTTTCTTGTTTTGTGTCCCGTGCGTTTACTGACGGCTCTGCACGACGGCGTGAGATTGTTAAACGTTATGTGTCGAAATTTGTCTTTTCTCGGTGTTGTAGCTCGTTATAGTTGGGTGTGTTGCTGTAATGGCGAAGATGTAAGGGTTTTGGCCGGAATAGACTGCGTTAGCCATAGTGAAGGTGGAATGGATAAGGAAATCGAAAGGAATTCTATTACCTTTCAAAAAGTTAGACTTAATTTTTGACGCTATTGTTTCGATAATGACTAATGAATGTTCCCTTGACTCAGACGAACAGTCAGAGAACGGTTATGTGCTTTTGGCCATATGAATAATTGACCGGTTTGCGCATTGCCCGAGAGCCGTCTTGTCATTGAAAAATCCTACATTGGAAGTTTACGTACTTCACGTTTTACGAATTCGTATGATTTCAATGAATATCGTGTGATGTCTTTCGTTGGGTTGTGAATTCAGGATGCAGCACGTTATGAACGTTTTGAAAGATGAATATCGAATTCACTTGATGGTGTGGGTACTCGTGGGGTTGGCTTTTGCGTTTGGTCTTTATGCTGTGAGCTTGATTCACTTTGCGCTTGGGCAAGTGAAAGATGCTCGAACGCAAGTGAAAGCCCAAGAGAATGCCTTACATGGATCCAGGGAGAACATTCAGAAACATTTGACAGACGTGCGAATACAAATGATCTCACTGTTCGATATTCAAGATATAAAGAATGGGAAGGTCGATGCCATTGACAAACTGCAGGGTTTTCTTCGAGTGCAATCTCAGGCCAGTCAACAGCCTGAATTTCGGAACACGTTGCTTGGGTTAGAAGCCGTGTCTGCAGATCTTAAGGCCTTTGTCGTCCTAGCAGATAAATGGGAAGTTGAATATCAAAATGCTGTCCAAGCAGATCGTCGCGAGCATCTGTTACGTCTGCTTCAGGAACGTGCAATGCTCAAAGATAAGATAGACGTTGTCTTTGAAGATATCTATCAATCTCAAGCAAAGATTCATGCTCTCATTCAGGAGGAAGTTGATCGCCTCTTTGACAATGTTGAGGAGTCCTTAGCCAACAGATGGAACGAAGTGCTGAGCCTTGGAGGAATGGGAGTCTTCATCTTTCTGTGTGTGGCTATGGTCTTGTCACAGAAGATCTCTTCCCAAGTACAGGAACTGAAGAGAGCACGAGAGGAAGCTCAACAGGCCGTGAAGGCTAAGTTGGAAGGAGAAGCCCAGCTACGGCGCTTGGCTTCATTTCCTGAAAGCAATCCCAATCCTATCATCGAAGTGAATGGCGATGGGCACATGCGGTACATGAATCCTGCTGCGCGAACCATTTTTGAAGAGCAGAGTCATGATGCAGAGACACATCCACTGATTCATGACTTGCCATCAATTATTGGGAAATTGAAGTCAGGTCAGCAACAGTCATATGTTCGCGAAATCTACATGGATCATGTCATCTATGAGCAAGAAATTACCTATATGCCAGATTTTGAAGCCATTCGTGTGTATTCTATTGATATTACGAAACGCAAATGTAGCGAACTCGAACTTCTTGAGGCCATGGACCGGGCGGAAGCCGCCGTGAGAGCGAAGAGTGAATTTCTTGCGACCATGAGCCATGAGATCAGAACTCCGATGAATGGGGTTATTGGTATGACAGGACTGTTACTTGAGACAGCGCTCACTTCTCAACAACATCATCTGGCTGACACCGTGCGGAGTTCTGGTGAAGCATTGTTGACGATTATCAATGACATTCTTGATTTTTCGAAGATTGAAGCCGGGAAGCTTGAATTAGAAACGATCGATTTCAACCTTCGAACGTCCATTGAAGAAACGTTGGAATTAGTCTCAAGCAAAGCGGCAGAAAAGAACCTGGAACTCTTTGGGCATGTTTCTGCGAATGTTCCTGTTGATCTTCGTGGAGATCCTGGTCGTCTGCGCCAAATTTTGCTGAATCTGATTGGCAATGCCATTAAGTTTACTGAACAGGGAGAAGTTTCATTGCAGGTTCAGCTTCTTCAAAAAACGACAGAATTTGTCGTCCTTCGTATAGAAGTATCGGATACAGGAATCGGCATCAGTCCTGAGGGCAAAGCCAAACTCTTTACTTCATTTAGTCAGGCGGATAGTTCGACCACACGGAAATACGGGGGGACAGGCCTTGGTCTTGCTATCAGCAAACAGCTTATCGAGCGGATGAACGGTGAGATTGGAGTTGAGAGTATTCTGAATGAGGGAAGTACGTTTTGGATGACGATCCAACTTGAGACCCAACCAGAACAAGCGGCTCTTTCTCACCAAGTCGAATTTCAAAAGCTTCGTCTGTGTATCATCGATGAACATCGAGGCAGTCGTGACCTTTTGGCGAAATATGCCGAAGAATGGGGAATACAGTGTGTGACGGTCGAAACATCGACGGATGCATTGAGTGTTCTGCAGGAGGCAGAACGGGAGAACGATCCATTCGATCTCGCGATCGTAGGGATGAAGGTGTCTGAAATGGATGGTTTGACCTTCGCACGGACCATCAAGGCCAATCCATCCATCAGGTCTGTGCGTTTGCTCCTGTTGACTTCTATGGGACAACGAGATGATGGTATTGCCTCTCGTGATGCTGGGTTCGACGGCTATGTGACCAAACCCATTCGTAAGCAAGTACTCCATGACTCTTTGGCCACGGTCATGGGCTATCAACAGGAAGAGCCTGAGTCTGTGCTCGTCCCATTTGCCGATTCAAAAAAATCGACAGACGCGATCGTTCGAGGTGCCGTGAGGATTCTCGTGGCTGATGATCATCGTGTGAATCAGCAACTTGCCGTCATGATGTTAGAGCGTTTGGGATATCGGACTGATGTCGTGGGGAATGGACACGAAGCTGTCGAAGCCGTATCACGAGTGCCCTATACCCTGGTCTTGATGGACTGTCAGATGCCGGAAATGGATGGTTATGAAGCGACGAAGGCAATTCGCGCGCGCGAGGCGTTAAACGTGAAACGTGAAGCGTCAGACGAGATACGAGAGATGAGCGTCGAGCAACGCGGCACGCAGGGCGTGCCAATTATTGCGATGACGGCCAATGCGATGCAAGGTGATCGTGATAAGTGTCTTGCTGCTGGAATGGATGATTATGTGACAAAGCCAATCAATTTTCAAGAATTAGCGAATATGGTCATGAAGTGGTTACCGAAAACGCAACTGCAGAAAGCTGGTGTTTAAAGGTATGGACTGTTGTCCTGTTGTCACGATGGACAATGCGTTTGAATCGAATCGATTTGTCCAGCCACCATTCAGACATGATAGCGAATCCAATTACTATCCATGTGCTCCATTCAGATTATCTTCGCGGTATTTAATACTTCAAACCTTGGAAGTTATTAGAATTGACAATAACTTATTAAAGGAAATTTTCTGAACACATGTGGTGCTATTGATCTTACACTTTTCTTCTTAAGCTTTTTTCTTTCTCCTCTTCTTTTTGTTCTTTTCCCATTCGTTCATTTCTTCCATCAATTCTTCTAAGCTATGCTCCCCACTCGGGTGTTGAAGCGTGAAGGCGTAATCTTCTTTTGCAATTTTGATGACGTCGATTGGTTTGTCGAGGAACCCTTGGATTTCCTCAAGACGGACTTTTTCTTCTTTGCTACAGAACGAAAGCGCAATGCCCTTGTTGATGCCTCGACCGGTTCTCCCAACGCGATGGACGTAGTTTTCCGCCTTATCGGGTAAATCATAGTTAATGACATAATGAACGTCCGGAATATCGATGCCCCGTGCACTGACATCGGTGGCGATTAACGTCCGGCAGGATCCCGCCTTGAACGCGTTCATCACTTCGGCACGATCGTGTTGATCCTTGTCTCCATGAATCGTCATCGTTTCGATCCCAACACGTCCCATTGCTTTGGCGACCCGTTCGGCGCGGACTCGTGTTCTCACAAATACGATCACCCGACTTTCTGGATTATCGGTCATAAATCGTTCAAGGAAAAACCGTTTGTCATCCATTTCGACAAACATCACATAGTGCGTGACATTTTTAGAAACACGATTTTCGGGCGAAACTTGAATTCGGATTGCCGAATGCCTGATTTGCGAATAAGCGAGTTTTTTAATGTCTTTATTTATCGTGGCTGAGAAAAACAAGGTCTGATGCTGTTGGGTGAGCATTCGTTTGATGGCGTGAATATCTTTAATGAAGCCGAGGTCGAGCATATGATCGGCTTCATCAAGGACCAGAGTTTCGACGCGTTTGACGTCAACGTATCCTTGATGGATGAGATCAAATAATCGACCTGGTGTGGTAATCAGCACGTCGAGGCCACTTTGCAATTTTTGAATCTGCGGGTCTTGTTCGATCCCGCCATACATGGCGAATGTTTTTACTTTGGTTTGTTTCGAGAGCTTCGTGAACACGTCACCAATTTGCATTGCCAACTCGTGGGTTGGAACCATGACGATGCATTGAATACCATACGAGCGTTTACTGTTCTTCCTGTAATCGATTTGATGAATGATAGGGATGGCGAAGGCGGCGGTTTTTCCTGTTCCAGTTTGTGCAATGGCCAACACATCTTCACCGTCCATGATCGAAGGAATAGTTTTGAATTGAATGTCTGTGGTTCGTACAAATCCCAGTTGGGCGAGATTCTGTTTGATGGTTTCTGAAATAGGATACTTTTCAAACTTCATAGCGTATTCATCTGGCTTCTGAAAAATGGTTGAGCCTCTGAAAAGAGCTCAACCGTTTCGAACGTTATGGTACTGCTTTGGACTGGATCACGCGCGGGTCTATACCTGAAACCATTATACGTCGAAGCGCCTGGCTTCTCCAGGCGTTCCGAGGCTTGTTTTTCACATTTTCACGTTAAAGTAAGAGGTGAATACAGTATACATTTCCTGCCTAAGGCGACTTGGAGTATGGACTCCATTTGTCCATAGGTACGGAGGGCTTGACCGCACGTGCCCTGGGTTTCCAGGGTACGTGCGGTCTTTTAGATTATCGTGTGCGTAAATTTGTGCAAATGATATTGGACAGGTACGTATTTGAGCGGTATTCTGATGGAGTAGAGCGGTCGTGGCCTATAGCCGTTTTTCACATAACTTCAGATGTTTGAAACGTAGTCTTATGCTGCGAGGCGACCTTCTACCTATATCTCAGAGACAGCACGGCTTTCAAGCAAAGTTGCCTATTGGGGTGCACTTGGTTACACAACAACCGTCGCCTAGGCGACTTGTAAACAAGACGTTAAGAGGAACCAAAGAAGGAACCTTTGTTGCTGCTTCAATCATCTGAGGGGGAGCAACAACCGTCGCCTAGGCTTCCTTTCCTCATTCACTGGACTTGGACACATCTAAGCCCTAGGTCAGATGGATTATTGAAAGAACGAGGGTGGAAGCCAGTGAAGGGTGTAAGGCTTTCCAGCCATTGGATTCGCTATAATTAAAGGCATGGCTCATTCGAGTCTGACGCGGTAGTCACGGTAGGCTGTTTTGCTTAGACCGACTTGGGGGACATTGGGTATCACGGATTATCACAGTGTCCATTTACATTACAACATGTTTGAAGGATTGATTTTACCAGGGAGTATGAACGGATGAAGAAGTTCATGAAATGGAGTCTCGGGTTCGTATTCATTCTGACCGTGCTTCTTGTCGTCTTTTGGATATTTTTTGTTGATATGATTGTTGAAAACATCATTGAAGCCAAAGGGACAGAAATTGTTGGAGCGATGGTCGAGCTTGATGAAGCGGATTTGAGTGTGTTTCCTTCTGGCTTAACACTGACTCGCTTGCAAGTGACGAATCCTGATAAGCCGATGACGAATGCTGTTGATATTGCTCGAATGGCCATGGGGTTGGATGTGTTGCCATTGTTGTGGCGTCAGGTGATCATCGATGAAATGGCGGTTGAGGGAGTGAGGTTCGGGACAGAACGATCAACTTCTGGTGCCATTCGGAATGCCACAGTCACGAATGCCATGGATAGTCAGTTCGCAATTTCGTTACCAGCCCTTGAAATTCCCAATGTGAAAGAGATTTTGGAAAAAGAAGATTTGGAGACGATGAAACTAATTGAAGCGTTGAAAGCCGATATTCAGCAAGAACGAGAGATTTGGAAAGAACGGTTACAAAAATTACCGGGGAAAAAACAGGTGTCGAAGTATAAGCAACGCGTCAAAGAAGTAAAAAAGTCTGTGAAAGGTGGAATAGGCGGAGTGTTGAGTGGGGTCGAAAAAGTTCAATCTTTGAAGGAAGAGCTTGAAGTGGACGTTCGACAAGTTCGCAGTGCCAAAAAGCAATTTGAAGAGAAGGCTGAACTGTTGAAAGCACGGTTGGCTCAGATTAAATCTGCACCACAACGTGATATTCAGCATCTTCAGGAAAAATATAATCTCTCTCCGCAAGGACTTGCCAATCTGAGTCAGTCACTTCTCGGATCGCATATTGGAGCGTGGGTGCAGCAGGGAGTGTCATGGTATGAACGATTGAAACCGTATCTCGAACAGGGTCAAGAAGCCAAGGAATCTGAGACTCCAGCGTCTGCTGACGACCCGGGCGTGGACTTTTTGATTCGTCTTGCCAAGGTGTCGCTACAGCTTGATGTTGGAGATCTTGCCGGAACAGTTCGCAATATCACGCCTGAACAGGCGATATTTGGTCAGCCGCTGACGTTTGCATTTAGCGGAGAACAGTTGAAAGGTGTGACGTCTCTCATGCTGGAGGGGACGCTTGATCACCGTCAGCCGGCTCAATCCTCAGACCATATGAAGTTTGCCGCGAAGGACTTTAGGCTTCAAGACATTGTCTTATCGAAGGATGAGAAGTTGCCGGTATCGTTGAACGACGGTGCTGCAGATATCACGGTGACGGCTTCCCTGAAAGGAAAGGCTTTGGATGCCCAAGGGACGGGACAGCTGACAGGCTTGAAGATTTCTGCGGGTTCTCAACAGGATACTCGTCCACTCACGCAGTCATTACGCAAGGCAATTTCGGATATTTCTCAGTTATCTATCAAGGCTAATGTGACCGGTACGGTTGAGCATTATAATGTGGCACTCGAGTCTGACCTTGATAAGATTGTACAGAATGCGGCAGGGAAAATGGTGAATGATGTCGCGGCTCGCTTTAAACAAGATCTCCAAGCCGCTCTCATAGCCAAAACCAAAGAACCGATTCAGCAATTACAACAAAATCTTGGAAGCCTTGGCTCAATTGGTGGTGACTTAACTACTCGTGTCGCCCAATACAACAGTGTGTTAGAAGACCTTCTGAAGAAGAGCGTGCCGAAGTCTATCCTTCCGGGTGGGATTAAGTTGCCGTTTTAAGGTTGTCCAGAAATGTTGCGAGGGGAATCATCGGAGATGAGACGATGGATAACAAGTTCAGGTCGACAAGACAAACGAACGGGGAGTAATGACGTCCCGACCCCTCGAGTGGTATAGCCTTGCATCTGTTGGTGCTTCCACTTTCCAGATGTGTATTCTCGTGCGCATCGACTATTGACAATGATTGACCTTCCTCCAGGCAGACAGATTTGTCCTCCATGTGAATGACCGCAAAGATAGAGCTCAATGCCCGCTTGAGCGGCTTCTTCAATAATCTCTGGAGAATGTGCTAGGAGAATTCGAACGAGGTGATTGTCCTTTGGCACAGATTGTAAGGCTTTGGGGAGATCGGCCACTTCATACCAGTGTGCGTCATCAACTCCCGCCATCCAGATGGTTTCCGTGCCACGCTGAATGGGAATGGCTTCATTGAGCAGCATTTGGATGCCAAGATTTTCTAATCCGGGAACCATCTCTAGAAAATCATGGTTACCCAGTATCCCGATGATGCCATGGTGGCACTGAATGTGTTTCACCAGCGGGGTCAGGCAGTCCAGGGTCGTTTGATAATCCCCGTAGGTTAACAGTCGGTAATCTCCAGTGATGACGCAGAGATCGTACTCGAGTTGCGTGATCGTTTCGTGCAGGGCTTTGCCTTGGTCAGCGATGCCCTCAAGGTGGAGGTCTGAAAGGTGAAGAATCCGGAATCCATGAAATAACTGAGGTAAGTGCGGTAAGCTGACGGGATTTTCAACGACCTCATAATCAAGCGAATTACGTACAGCTCTGGTCCATAGTCCACTGATTTTGAGTAGACCTTTCAGTAACGGTCCTACCTGATCCAAATTTTCAAAGCTTATGTGTAATCCCGTGGGGCCGGAATGAATGGCCGAATGGATTGTCTGAAGTTCGAGGCGTCTACTCGCATGGTGTGGACCGATACGATCAAGTATATAGGAGAGTTTTTTTGATTCCATTTCAGAATTTCGTGATTTGGGCTCTTGTCAAAACTGGACGATCAACGATAACATAACCCAATGCAAACACTCGACGTTCAAAACCCCGGCTTACCTGACTTGCAGTTCGTGCTCATGGTGTTAGCTTTGTCCACGTCTGATCTGGAATCACTTACAATCCCGGTCGCTGTTCGAGAGACATTATTTAACCGTTGTTGGGCTTTGATTCACGAAACTCCTCCGCCTGAGAAGAGTGAAGAACGTCGCCTTGATCTTCGTGAAAGTGATGAAGTCACGCTCGATGCCATGGTTATCGTCATTCGTCAAACGTTTGAAGAGCATCACATCACGCACATTGCGTGGAGCCATCCCCCGAGCGAGCCAACAAGATCGTCAACTCCGGAAGCTCAACCTCTTGTTGACCGCCTCAAAAATTTTAATCCAGCGGACTCCGATTCTTCTTCGCCTGAACACAATTAACTCCGTTTCGTATGATTGAGCCTTAACATTCTTCTGCGCAATCCGAGACTAGGAACGCAGGACGGAGTCGATCGCTCAAATCTAGTTTCCCTGTTTCCCGAATACGTCTTTCAATAGATCGGTGACGCGGGCTGCAGGATCGGTTCGAATTTTTTGTTCTTCTTGCGCAAGCGTATAGAACAAACCATTCAAACTTTTTCCGACCACGTACTGATCGAGGTCGAACTGTTCAGCCTTAACAAAAGGTAAGGATGTATAGCGGCCAACGAGTGCTTTGTACTGCGCGGCCACTCCCACCTTGTCCATGGCTTCTTGAACTTTTGGGGTAAATGCTTCGGTCAGCTTATCCTTGGTCTTGCCTTTGAAGTAATCAGTCGCTGCGGTGTCTCCGCCATTTAAGATGGCTTTTCCGTCTTCTACCGACATCTCTTTGACGGCATCCTGAAAGATAGGTTTGGCTAATGGTGCGGCTTCCTCGGCGGCACGATTCATCCCAACGACGAATTCATCGACTTGAGGCCCAAGCCCGACGACGCGCAGCCCTTTATCCATGGCCTGTAATTGTTTTGGTAGTAAGATTTTGATGGCGTCATTCTTGAGATACCCGTTAAGGTTGCCCGTGAGATTGATGGTATTATCCGTACCAACGGATAAGGCTTCTTTGAGGCCTGATATAATCTTGTCATTTCCTAGAGTCTTGTTACTTGACGATCCGAGCTGTTCGATTGTCTTTTCTTTCAGGCTGTCCAAGAGATCGAATTGCGCAAAAGAAATATTTGGAATAAGGCACAGTAAGAGGCTCAGGATGAGTCGAGGTTCGATCATGACAGTCCTCCATGAGAGTCGGGTGGGGAAACCCGGTTACATTCAAAAAAAGAATGTGCATTCACACAATAGCCGTTTCAGTTATACCGAAACGATAAAGCTTCAACTTGTCCAATGTTGATATCCAATACGTGATATGAGTCGTCAAGCATTATCAGTACATCCAAGCGGGTATAACCTTCCACATGTTGGAAATGAGTAATCGCGCAGAGTTGGTTGATATCCCTCAGCTGGTACTTATTTGTATTCGCTATAGTGTAGTGTGTTGCAGGGCTCGAGGCAATTGTTCTTTCTCTGCAAGAGATTTAAAGAATACTCTGACTTGAGAAGACTTCGTACTAGAAAGGAAAGTCGTATGGGAAGACACGCCTTGATGGGCAACGAGGCGTAAATGTCAGGGATTAAGTTTTTTTGACGCGGACGAAGTGAAAGTGGACACCACCAGTGAGGCCTTGGTTTGTCGGGTCAGCTGGTTCATATGTGGCTAAGCTGAAATTCTCTGTTGTTAGTGCTATTTTGAGGGCCGTGCCAAACTCTTTTAAGGTATGAATATCATGGGAGTCGATTTCTTTAATGAGTGATCGCGCTTTGATTCCCGCGAGATCTGCGGGTTTTCCCCCAATCACTTCAAACACCACGACGCCTTCTGCTCGTTCAAGCCCGAGGTATGCTCGAAGTTCTTCATCAACCTCGCCAACGATCAGTCCAAACTCTTCACCTAGCTGAATGGCCTCATCCTCACTCATCGGTGTAGAGGTGAGCATCGTTTGGGAGAACACAACTTCAATCATTAATGGGGAGAGGAAGAATATGAGAAATGATAG
The DNA here is from genome assembly GCA_021603905.1 of Nitrospirales bacterium. GTDB lineage: Bacteria > Nitrospirota > Nitrospiria > Nitrospirales > UBA8639 > JAGQKC01. The sequence goes on along the minus strand of BQIU01000003.1, from coordinate 50,341 downwards.
CAAGATAGAACGCGCGAGAGGACGATGATTAATGCGTCTCTGTCTGAATAGTCTGGTTTTCATATTCAAATCGTTCGGCCTTTGAGCGGTTGAAATAGCGACAGGCGTCAATCGAAGTTTTATAAAACCTTGCCCGAAAACGGGAGAGGCGGAAGCGCTTGCCTAAATCTTTGGTCGTGGGTAACCAATTGTGGTGGGATGGTATCCCGAAGCGACTCAGGGAAACATTTCCGGCTCTCTTTCTCATGTTATCGACACTGACATGGGCTAGAGTGAGGCGGTAGTGTTTTTTCGATTGTTTGCGTGACGGTTGTCAGAAGTTCACGCGAATCGATTGGTTTCCGAAGCACAGCGCAGGCTCCGGCCTGTTGTGCGTCAGACTCAAGTGTCTCACTCCCAAACGCCGTAATCATGATCACGGGTATAGATGAAGTCCTCGACGATGCGGAAAGTTGCTGAAGCAACTCCAATCCGTTCATCTTCGGCATCTGATAGTCGGTCAAAATGAGGTCAAAGTCAGAATTTTGAACCATCGAGAGTGCTGTTATCGCGTTTTGAGCCTTTTCGCAACGAAATCCGTGCGATTCCAGTAGGTCAGATAATATCCATCGAATGTCGGCATTATCATCAATTATAAGGATGCGATGTGCCATTCTATTTCTCAATGTCGTTATGACTATTTAACGTTTATCTTTCACTGCACACTATGATTTCTCACACGGGTGAGCCGTCAGCGATTTCGATCTTGATGTTCGTTGTACGCTTGGTAACATCGGACGCGGTTTTCTTCTTTCGGCGTTGGGAAGAGGGTTTGAGCGATTTTGGAGGATGACCGGATCGATCAACTCTCCGCATTGCAGGCAACGCCAAGTCAATATCTCCATTTCTCCTGCATCGTAATGCAAATTGAAGCATGATTCTGGAGCCATGAGGCCCTGACACCGTGAACACGTATACTGACTCACATTTGCTTTGTTTGTATCGTTAATCATAATGATGCTTGCCTCCTTAGCTTATGGGTGGATCCTATCAATGAGATCTAAGTTTCAGATTAGACCCACATTAAAAATTTCTAATGAACGGGAGGCGCGAGGTGTCAGGGAGGGCAGGGGGTGAGTTAACGTGCGCGGATGACCGATGTGAAGGAGTTTAGCATACTCTTTCGTTCAGAGAGTCAGGCCGAGTCTGCAGGTAATGATGGTCGCGGATCTCGGAGATGTGTGGAGCTGGTACAAGTTGGATCCCACGCCTATGTGCGCGGCCAATCTTACCAGCGTAGGTGGATAATCTTCTGTTGATTATTTACAACGTCAATCTGTTTTTCAATAAGTTGCTGTTGAGAATTCATCGCCTTGAGCACATAGGTCCCAGTGGGAATGTTGAGGAAGACCCATGGGCCTTCGACATGAGTCGCAGGGATATCAAATGTCACCGGTCCATCCAGCTGATGGACGGTAATTGCAACGTTTGATAAAAATGCTCCTCCATCCTGCACAAGAATCAACTTGACCGGATACGATGGATAGGTCACCTGGCGTTCTTCCAAGCCGACCCCGGCGGTGAAATATTCAAATCCTTTGCCTTTATAGAGAGGAAATTTAAGCGGGCCTTTGAGGATGGAGCCAGTGTATGGCACGATCAATGTCGATTCTGTGACATCCGTTGCGGCGTCATCGGCGAAAGATTGCGTATAGGAAAACAGGATCATGAAACTCAAAAAACTGAAGGTCAACATCCAAAGGTAGTCCGGTTCTCTGGTCATGAAATTAGTTTGGTTGCTGGTGCTTGGTATTGAGAAACATTGAAACTGTCGATCACCCATTTGATTCCCCCTTCCAGTCTTAACCGAAACATCCATTTTTTTAATCATAGCCGATTTCGATATGTTTGGACATTGAGCGATTTCTGCTGAAAAGATACCTCTGCATTATGGCAGCGTCAAGACTCCTGCACCTTGAATGGTTCCAGCTTTCAATTTTTGTAGGGCGAGGTTGGCAGCCTCTAATGGAAATGTTTGGGTATGCGTTCTGATGGGAATGGCTGACGCCTCTTGGAAAAGATCTAACCCGTCCTGTTTCGTATTTGCCGTGACACTTTGAATCGTCCGTTCATGAAATAAGTCTTGTACATAGTCAAGCTGTGGAATCGCGCTCATATGAATGCCGGCTAACGCGAGTGTGCCGCCTTTCTCAAGAGCCCGAAGAGCTGGCGGGACAAGTTCCCCTGCGGGTGCAAATAGGATTGCGCCGTGTAAAGTATCAGGAGGACCTTCTGCGGCTTCGCCAACCCAAACCGCTCCCAGCTGACGAGCAAGGGCACGATGTTCCTCGCGAAGCGAACAGACATAGACTGAACAACCCCAGTGCCGGGCAATTTGAATGGTGATATGCGCGGATGCACCAAATCCATAGAGTCCGAGACGTTGACCGGGCTTGATGTGACTGCGACGTAACGCGCGATACCCAATTATGCCAGCGCAGAGTAATGGCGCAGCTTCTTCATCGCTAAATATAGAGGGGATGGGATACGCAAATTGTTCCGAAACCAACGCATATTCCGCGTAGCCGCCATGGACGTGATAGCCTGTGAAGAGAGCCTGTGAACAAAGATTTTCCCGGTTGTTCAAGCAAAACTCACAGTGTCCGCAGGTGTCTTGAAGCCAGGCAATGCCGACTCTGTCTCCCTCTTTCAGGTGGTGAACCTGTGGGCCAACTTGATCGACAATGCCAATCGTCTCATGCCCTGGGATAATGGGGCGGGTTGAACGTGGTAACTCGCCTTCAACGATATGAAGATCGGTCCTGCACACGCCACATACCTGGACTTTGACTCGAACTTGCCCTGAGCCGGGGTGAGGATCAGGAAGTTCCGTAAGGCGAAGAGGTGCTCCGGAGACATCATCTTCTTGTTTAAGGAGCATGGCTTTCATAAGGTTCGTTTCTCGTGAAGCGTATCTCGTATTCCGTATCAATACAAAAAGGATTCTTGCGAGACAAGAAGGACGCTTCACGATCCTCCCTTCATAAGAAGTGAAACAGTTACGGTGTGTATCGGTCTGGAACCTCTGTCTCGTGTTGTGTCGATGCCACGGTGCGAGGAATATGATCGATGGGTCGAAGGTCATCGATGTCTTTTTTGCTGCCGGCTCCTAGCTGTTGAAACTTTCGTGCCGTAGGCAGTACGCGGCTTTCCAGGGATGCCACGGACGCATTGTAGGCATCGACCGCCTTGCCAAGCGATCCACCAATTTTCAAGAAATGATCCACTAAGATTCCCAAGCGTTCTGAAAGCTCCTGCCCTAGGGTACTAATGCGTTCGGCATCTTCCGTGATTTGTTCCTGCTTCCATCCATAGGCGATGGCTTTGAGTAATGCGATAAACGTCGTTGGCGTCGCGATGACAATATTTTTACTGATGGCGGATTCAATGAGTGAGGGGTCTCGTTCAGCCGCCGCAGCCAGAAATGAATCGTTAGGGATGAACAAAACGACGAATTCTGGAGAGGCCTGAAACTGGTCCCAGTACTCTTTAGAAGACAGTTGATTGACATGATGTTTCACTTGCGCCGCATGGCGCGAGAGCGCACGGTTGCGTTCATCCTCGTTTGTGGCTTCAAGCGATTCGAGGAATGCGCTAAATGGTACTTTAGAATCGATCACGACTTCCCGTTGTGCTGGAAGTTTGACCACCATGTCAGGACGAAGATGACCGGTGGCGGTTGTGACATTTTTTTGTTCAATGAAATCACAATGTGCAGACATGCCCGCTAGTTCTGCTGTTTTGCGAAGGGCAATTTCACCCCACCGACCTCGGACTTGTGGTGAACGGAGTGCGTTGACGAGTTTTGCGGTTTCGGTATGTAAGGTTGACTGAGTGAGCGCCACTTGTCGTAATTGTTCGCCTACGGTACTCAGTTCACGAAGTCGCTTGTCTTCAAGTGCTTTGGTTTCCTGTTGATACGTGGAGAGCAGTTGTGTGAGAGGTTGAACAAGTGCGTCGATCGACATTTTTTTCTGTTCGAGATCATTGGAACTTTCTTCTCGTAAGGCCTTGAATTTCTCTTCCGCCAAGGTCAAAAACCCGGTGTTATTTCCTGCCAGAGCTTCTGCGGCCAGTGAGCGAAAGGTATTTGAGAGTGTGGATTTTGTTTCTTCCAGGAGCGAATGTTGCTGAGCAAGATGACGAGTGGCTTCTTCATACTTGGTCTCAGCAGAAATTTTCGCAGCCTCACTGTCCATAAAGCGTTCACGAGTCTGATGACATTCAGTGTGAATCGCCGTGAGTTGTTGACGCAGTTCCTCAATTCGTGACTCTGCGGCTGCCCGTTGCTGCTCTTCGTGGCTCAGGGCAGACGTCATCGAGGCTTTCACTCGTGTACTCGTAATGAGCCAGGCGACGCATGCTCCGGCCAAAAAGGTCATGGTAAGAATCGTCCAGTCAGGAATGGGCAGCATCAATTTAGTATCCTGGAAATCCTGGAATAAACGGGAGAAGGATGGATACCGCAATCAGAATAATAATGATCCATTCTAAAACCTCCATGCGGCGGTTCCCGGTCTGATCAGCCAGTTTTTCGTACACGCTGGCAATAGTTTCGAGTTTTCGATGAATGCCGGCATCCCATCCCTCTAAATGGAAACGCTGAGAGGTCAGACGATACACGCGCGCCAGATATTGATCGCCGAGCAATTTTAACGCATTGGTGACACGTTCAAACAGGATGGCACTATCAACTTGCAGTTGTCCGATTCCACGAAGATCGGTATGAAAAGAGCCTGGCCAGCGAAAGTGTTGCCACTGATATTTGGTGAGCGATTCATAGACTTGATCCAATGCCGTATCCAATTGGTCGTCCAGATATCGTCGTTCAAGAAGTTCAACATTGGCGAATTCGAGCACGGCACAGACATCCTCCATCTCCTCTCCATAGATCAACGCGCCATTCCAATCAATGAAGGAAATGTCATTTTTCCCAAATGCAATATGGTATGAAGTTGAGTCATGCACTTCTTGTTCGGATAAGGGCTCGCGTTCACAGCGAAGAATTTGAGCGATCGCTGGACTCAAAGTCGTGACGATATCGGTTGCGGTGAAGATCGGCTGAGTCGCCTCGATGTGAAAGATCAAGTAATCTTCGACAAAGGAAGCAATACTTGGTTTTTCAACGGCCGAGGCAATGGTCTTGACAAGAAGATTGACTCGTTGCCGAGACTCATCGAGCAGCAGCGCATTTTCATAGAGTGCTTCACTGAGTGGGAGCAGCGCCTCAAATGAACCCTGGAGAGGAATAGAGTAGATAACAGAAACGGCACCAAAGTCATACAAGACGACATCGACAGAAGGTCGTGTGAAGGCATCTCCAATTTGCAAGGATTCCACATCTTCGCTGATGCGGAGTGGTGGAGGCCGATAATCAAAATACTGCGGGGCAGAACGTTGTCGTTTGAGTCGATCGCGTTTTTTGGTAGCCGTGATACGCTGGTCGGCTTGATCTAAGTCAATGGCGGTTCCGATATCATAGGCAAATATCGCTAAGCAGGTGCCTTTTTCAATATGCATAGATGATCGTATCGATATTGTGACGTGTGAATGAGAGCTGGTTGATTTGTGTCAAAGAGTGCATTATTCAGATATCTCTGAACCATAACTGATGAGACGCCGTCGATCAATTCCTCCATTGAGACAAACTTGTAAACCCAATAGGATAGAGGAGCTATGGCTATACCTAATCAAATTGCCTATCCTATAGTGCAGTGTAGAGTTGTTTATTATCAATGAATCTTCAACTGAGGAGAGATTTATGAAGGTAATCGAAATAGCGTTTACGGGATACCCTGTGACCGATTTACCTCGCGCACGAACGTTCTATGAAGAAGTCTTAGGACTTGTTCCATCCTGGGTGAATGGTACGGAAGAAACGGCTTGGGTGGAATACCAAATCGGACAATCAGTTTTAGCGTTGAGTAATGTAGCCAAAGAATGGCAGCCTTCAGCTGACGGGCCATCCGTCTCGTTAGAAGTCGAGGATTTTGAGCAAGCCATACAAGAGTTACAAACTCAGCATGTGACGTTTAGCATTGAACCATTTGAAACCAAAGTCTGTCATATGGCGGTGATTGCCGACCCCGATGGCAATGGCCTCATCATCCATAAACGAAAGTCATAGTTTGAGGCGCTAAGGAGATATTGATTATGAGGCCTATTATGAAAATCAGCTGTTGTGTGCGCAAATTTTATGGTGTAATCGGTGCACTCTAGATGCGGAGTGTTTGAAAATTTCTCTACCTTGTATGCAATCTCTTGCTTGTCGAGATAATAAAACGACTCTAAAGTCCAGACGATTTCGGTGACGAATAAAAGGCTGGTTGCTAAAACAATTTCTCCTCTGATGGCCTTGCGAAAGAGGGCTTCGGCACGTTTAGCCTTCTGTGGGTCATCATTCGTCAGGAATCGAAGAAAGACGTTGGAGCTTTGTTATTTATAGTTTTTTAGGGGTCAGACTCGAATTTACACTCTTCCCTGCCAGCTGCCAGTTGATGTGATTAGCGTGAATTTTGGCACGTATGTTGGTATTGCTGGCGCAGGGTTACCTACTCCGGTGCTGTCTGCTCATCTTGTGCGACATGGCCGCGCATGGATTTATCGGTGATGTTCTTTTCGATTTCCAGGGCGATGACGCGAGCGAGTTGATGGGCTGATAGCGCACCCATGGGCAGGCCTTCGGTTTCCGTATAATACGGATCTTCCGGTATGGCTTTCCGATGGTAATTCACTAAGATTTTTGCCGGTTGAATAGAGGTCTCATTCTTTCCAACCACCACGGACTTATCTTTTGGTGCCACTCGCGTTCTTGTCGCCCACTCACGTGAGTCGATTTTCACAAACGACACATTCCAGATTCGGCCATTTAATAAATTCCTCACTGCTTTAGGTGTATGCTCGATAAAGGAAGGCTCGCGAACGAGTAACTGAAGCGCTTCGCGAATCCGAATGTCATAGAGCTTCACGGTGGAATCTGGCTGGGCAGGTTTTATGAGTTGTGTCGAGCCAACATCGTAGGCCGGTTGGTGCATGAGGCTTTGATAGTCATCGATCGTGACGAGATACGATTCAAAGAGCGCCTGAATCGCTTGTTCCCGTTCATCCCCGGACATCGATTTGATTTCTTTGACTGTCTCAATTGGGGCATGGACGAGGTCTCGTTGAATGGAGACTTTTTTCGGTTTTGGTTGCGTAGCGGCTTTGCTCAAGACCCATTGAAACTCTCGTTCAAGACGCGGGATGAGCTTTTCGAAATGATTGAGATAGCCTTCCTCTTTAAGCTTCAAAGCGTTGACGAGTAGGACGACCTGTTTTGGTTGGCTTGTCCGTGCTACGAGAAACGGAAATTCTTTGACAAAACGATTAAAGACTTTGGGTTCGATGACGACTTTCTTGAGAACGTTTTTTTTAACGGCTTCATCGAATCTTGGATAGTGATGGCGTTGTTGGATCATGGTGCCCAAGGCATCTACTAATGTTTGGACGGCATCGTCAGCAACCGATTTGTCCAATACGATGTCCTCGGCGGCACCTTTGCCAGGCTGGAGAAACACTTGAAACGTGGCTCCTGGAACATGGTGGCCGGTGGTCGTTGTCGTGAGTGGGGGTGTGTGACCATGTTTTTCGTTGCCAAAGGTGAAAGTGGCAGAACACACAAGCCATGCAATGGTTGAGACACTTATCATTGTGTATCTCAGGAATCTGACTAAAAGAATTTGATATTTACATTGTGCAAGTGGCATGTACATACGTGTTCTCCTCATGGCTTGGGATGAGCGTGTAAGAAATTGTAGCAAAGGCAGTCATCCTTCCGGCAAGTCGTCGCTGTTTGCTCATGTCTTGATAAAGCTGTGATAATGGAGGCAGCATGCATGCAGTTAGACGGTTATTCTACATTATGGTGAAGGAGGCGATCATGGGAATCTTACAACGGCGGCGAATGTATTCATTCGTATTGCTGAGTCTCAGCATCCTGTTGCTGAGTCCGGGCGTATTCTCGAGTGTGGCCGTTGCAGAAACGGAGAAGACCAAAGTGGTCTATCATGTCGATGGACATGACTTGGCAACGGCCAAGTATGCCCTGGCCCTTATCAATAAACATATTGAGGCGGAAGGTGGGCCGGATAAGATCGATATCAAACTCGTCGTTCATGGGCCTGCGCTCCCGCTTTTTGAAGCGGATACTGTAGATCCGGATCTTAAGGCGAAGCTCAAGACTGTAATCGACCAAGGAGTCGGTGCAGAAATGTGCCAAGTGTCGATGAAACTCTTTGGCACCCCACTGGAAAAACTGGTGGCAGGGTTTACCCCAACGGAACATCCCGTGGCGGTGAAGCGTATTGCTGACTTGCAAAAGGCAGGGTACATCTACATTAAGCCGTAAGGGCTGTCAGGTTTGTCGCTCGTGCCTGCGCGCTGCAGCGCTCCGGCGCGCAAGCGTGAACCGTATCTCGTCGAAAGGCTACACAGTCTTTCACGAGATGCGAGCGACAGTGGCTTTGCAGTCCATCCATCCTTATTCCTTTACGTTTCCTTCCTGTTTCAGATGTCATGGCCACTCGACTGACTCCAACGCAGCGAACAGTCCAAGCCTACGAAGCACAGCACGATATCTATCTTCACGAATGGAACGCCCGTCGGTACAAGGTACCGCCACACTTACATACTTTGATCGCTCGCATGCCGAAGGCCGGATTGCTATTAGATGTCGGGTGTGGGCCGGGTCAGGACACTCGCTATCTACGTCGGCAAGGGTTTCATGTGTGTGGAGCTGATCTCACCTGGTCGTTTCTTCAAGCCGCCAAAGCACGCGCCCCCCGCTTACCGGTGGTTCAGGCGGATATGCGACGGTTGCCATTTCCGTCACAAGTCTTTGATGGAATCTGGGCAGCAGCGTCGGTCATTCATCTACCCAAAGCACAGGCCCGGACCTTATTCCGAAGATTGTTGTCCTTGACCAAGCCGGGCGGCTGGCTGGCGATCACCGTCATGTATGGTCGTGAAGTGGGTGTTCCTCAAAAGCAGTGGATTGCTGGCCGGTATCTCGCGAAATGGCATAAGTCAGAGTTGAAGCGCGTGGTCCAAGCGGCCGCCTGGAACATTGTCTCCATTGAGCGCGTGAAACATCAAGAACGCAAAGGTTCCTGGCTTAATCTTCTCGCCACACGACCTTATTGAAAAAAATAAGAGTCACCAGCACGGACGGATGGAGATTACAGCAGTGATTGTTTTCTCGCGACACTTGATTCCCATTCAATTGATGGGTGACTTGGATGTGAAGACTCAAGGGGAGAGGTTTTTGTCTGACGGATTTGATACTGCTGCCGTGAGGTTCTCTTTTTCCACCAAATGACGACGCCGGTGATGGAAAGCATCGCGACGGCTATTCCCATCACGCTCACAAAAACTTGAAAGGCCACCCCGCCTACCTTTGCCATATGCAGCGCAAACAGCCAATTGCTGACGGTGTCGCCACTTGCTGCACCAGTGGGGAGGTAGATGGCTCGCTGATTCCCTGTCGTGGCATCGAACCAGATCGAAGTGGCACCGCCATGATCAGCAATATCTCGGTCACTCTTGACGATATACCGGTATAAACCCTTCTCAGGGTCATACGACAAAGCCTTGGCTGTCAGCACTTCGAATCCTTGACGGCGGGCTTCCGTCGCCATCAGTCCTTGCCCGATCACCAACGCCTGAGTCCATGGAATGGGAGGGGTCGGTTGATGCTTGGCGAGATCGGGTATGTGTTCCGTCCGCGTCTGGCCGGTGAAGAAGACGCCCATCACAGGTTTATACACTTCAATTAAATTAAAGCCGACGCTGGACCAGGCCAGCACAAGCAGCATCGCCCATGGCCACAGTCCACCGGCGCGGTGCAGATCAAAGTTCACTTTGTAGGTGCCGCGTTTCCACCGAACGGTCCAGGATTGCCACCACCGGGCCAACCAGTGTTTTTTGCGGTAGTTCCTAGAGGAAGGGATCTGAGGGTTGAGGTTCCCATGCGCACGCGCCGGGGCGGGGAAGGTGAGATAGGCTCCGACAAAGCAATCCAACGTCCACAGCAAGGCGACAATGCCAAAGATATACTCCCCAACCGTGCCCAGTGCTAAACTATAGTGCAGGAGGTAAATAAAGGGCATCAGATTGGTGAGCCCTTGTCTGATGTCCCCCCACCTTCGTGCGCCCAGCACCTCTCCGGTATACGGGTTGACGAAGAGAGTGTCGTTTTCGACGTCTACACGTTCGCCGGTATCAGGATCAGGGAGGCCTTCCAAAAAATAGGTCCACGTCTGACCTGGTTCGAGCGCAAGAGTCACCCAATACACCAAGGCAGCTGGATAACGCGCTTGAATCTGTTCACGCAAGAGTACCGCGTCCAAGGGTTGAGCGTCGGGGGACGGCGGTGTGACGGTCATGACCTGCGCATTCGCCGCCATATCTAACTCGTCGTAGAAAGCCAAGAGGCTGCCGGTGATGCCAGAAACAAGCAGAAAAAAGGCCATCACAAGCCCAATGTAGCGATGGATCAGCAGCCATGTCGGGCGGCGTATCATGATTGGGTCACCATGGATGGATCTCTGAAGAAAGGCGCGGGTGCACAGAACCCCTCTATAGAGAAGACGAAGGAGTCGGCCAAATCCTGACCTTTTTTCGAAAATAACGGTTAGAAAAAGTTGAAAAACTAGAGATTTTGGAGTGTGTAATTGATGGGCAGAAGCAGGACGATTTGAGGCTGATACAATCGGTGCTGAAGGTGAAGGGGAAACGCTTGCTTGACGGTCTGCAGCGCATCTTCATCCAAAAGGTGATGGCCTGATGATTGTTCAATCATCAGGTTGCCGAGGAGTCCGCTGCTTGTGATGGTCGCGCGGATCATCACTTGCCCTTCCAGGCTTCGACGTTTGGCGCGAGTGGGATACTGTTTTAACCGTTGAACTTTTTCATGCAGGGTCGCAACCAGCCACCCAAAATCAGCTTGCTGTGGGGTGTGCGCCCGAGTCGGTGCCGGTTTCAAGACTTGAGGATCGGTTGCAGGAGCGAGAGCCTTTTGCCCCGTTACGGAAAAGTCTGGGGCTTGCTGTGTTGCCTGACGTGTCCCTTCATTCCATGAATGATCTGTGGTAGCTCTAGCTGATTGCGATAGGATTTTGTTGGGTTGAGGTCTATCAGTTTGAGGAAGAAGAGCCGGTTTTGAGGTGGGGCGGGGCGACGTGAGATGCGCAGTCAATTGTGCTTCTTTTTTGAACCGTGCCGGAGGAGAAGGCCTCACTGTCTCATGGGGAATTCGGGCGTAAGTTGAGGTGTCGCTAAACGTGGGACGAGCAGGCGAGGGGATCGGCACTGAACCTTGTTGTCCCGATCGGGCACGCATTTGACGATGATGGTGTGGTGTGTGCCGTTTTCTTTGAACCAGGTGTTGTGGAGGTGGTGCTGCATCAACCGTTCGTTTGCGGACAAGCTGTGAGAAGGGCTGTTTGGGTGTGTCCACAGGTGCTGGCAGATCAGGTTGAACAAATTGAACCTTCCAGGCGAAGGATGATTGCGTAGGATTGACCCATTCAATGTTCAAGAGGATGCCGATCACCGTCAACACGCAGCCGTGAGCTAAGAGCGAAAGAGCCCAGGCCATGTGTGTACGTCGTCGAGATCGTGTTCGAATCGAAGATCTTCGGTGCTGCCGATTATCGGAACGTAGAGTTGCCCGGTTCATAAAGAGGTAAAGATGAATTCATGAAAAGGTGAATGTATGAAAATGTTGAATATGAATGAGTAAATTGAACGAAAGAAAAAACGAATCGGTTGCCGATTTTATGATATTTCATCAAATGAGCCGCTACTATATATACAATGCTACGAAAAAACAATGATAATGGATATCTTTATCAAAATTAATGAATTGAGACATTTAAGTTATTATTTTATTTAAATTTTTAATATTTAAAGTCTGTCTGTTTTTATATGTAAAAGGAGGAAATGACGAAAGGTGTCTCAAGGAAAGTCAAAAAAACTCTCTCTGTTGTGGTAGATCTCGACGGATTCATTCGTCATACAGATAGAGCATTCTTAGTTAATGCAACATTCGTTTTCGCTCGAACACGTATGAACGAAGGCCAAGAACAACGGGAGCCTCAATCGCCACGGGATCAAGCGATTAGCTGGTTTCTTCATCTCCAATCCGAGGAAGCGACGGCTCACGACCTGCAGCGTCATGAATCCTGGCTACGGGAAAATCCCGTGCATCGCAAGGAATATGAGCAGGTTTCAGCCATGTGGAAAGACTTTGATCAGTTGAGTCCTCAGGTGATGGAGAAATATCGTGTCTCATCGCGACCGCGAGCTCAGATCCGGAAGGGCTGGGCCTTGCCTTCACTGGGCATGACTCGAAGTTGGCGATTGCCCGCAGCCCTGACTGTGGCGCTGGTGGTCTTTGTCTTGAGCGTTTGGTGGTGGCCGTACTCATTTGTCTCTGAAGAATCGTATCTCACGGTCAAAGGCGAACAACGGACCATCAATCTCGCGGATGGCTCGACCATCTTCATGAATACCGATTCGCAGATCATCGTCCAACTTTCCGATGATGAACGTGTCGTCAAATTGCAGCAAGGAGAAGTCCTCTTTACCGTCGCGCATGATCAGCAACGACCCTTCACGGTGTATGCTGGAAACGGGATGATCCAAGATATCGGCACGCAGTTTCTTATCCGACAGTCTTCCACGAATGTCAACGTGGCAGTGCTTGAAGGGGTTGTTGAGGTGGAGATTAAAGAAGGGACGGACATTCGCTCAACTCAGAAATCAAAAATTCTCAGGCAGGGTGATCAGTTGGTGTACCAGGCTTCAGGTCTGATGTCTTCCATCCAATCGTTCGACCGGGACATGGTCCTGGCCTGGACGGAAGCGCAACTCTACTTTGAGGCAAAACCCCTCAAGGAAGTCATTGACGAATGGTCGCGCTATGGCATCGCAGACATTCGATTGCAGGATCCCAGCCTTGGCCGCATACCGGTCAGTGGAAAATTTCGTATTGATCACCTGCAGAGCTTTTTTCAAGCCTTGGATGAGACGCTTTCCATTCGCGCACGCTACATCACGCCTCAGCATGTCATCTTAGAACGCAAGGCTCACACCTAAAAAATCTCTCCATATTCAATTGTGTCGTGCCCTTTATCTGTTGTGATCGTGAGGTTGGTTTGGGCACCACTGATCCTCCTGTCTGAAAAAATCTCAAGACCAGGTCCCGTTTTTTGAATTGAACTCGTCATAGTTCATGATCACTGAACATTGTTCTGTCGCCCATAAGGGTGGAATGTATCGCGACACAGGCCCCCTACGGCATCATTCATTCATCTTCATTCTCACAATACTTTAACGAGGACAGAGAACGCTGATTCCCGATCCCCTTTTTTGTCTCCTCCATTGATGCCAGTCGGTGGGCAATGGTTGAGACCATATACGGAAGGACGAGTCGTATGCGGCAAAAAAAGGTCAAGCAACGGAGACGAACACATCGCCGTCAGGCGATGATCGAGCGTCTCAATCAGGTTGTGAACGCGACGGCGGATACCGTCACGGGCTATCATCGACACAGTTTGGTATGGGGATTTTTCGTTGGAGTTTCTTCAATGGCGTTGGGGGCCTATCATCCGGCCTTGGCACAGGATTGGCGCGAAGCGCCGCCCAGGCCAAACGGTGGTGTGGCTGCCGACCGTCATCCCTCTGGGTTGATTCAGGCAGGTCCGCTTGCGAGGCCGTTCACTCAGTCTCGGAAGGCGAAGTCGGGCGCCGTAAAGCTTGTGGCCGATCAAGATCGGCCGATTGCGACCACGCAGTCATTTGATATTCCGGAAGGAAGTCTTGCCGAGGCTTTGAAGGCCTATGCACGTCAGGTCGAATGGCAGCTGCTATATCCATCCGACCTTGTGGCAGGGCTTCAAACCCCAGGCGTGCATGGCACGCATTCGAATCAGGACGCGCTACGACGACTACTCACAGATACAGGCGTGACCTATCGTTTCTCTGATGCCAACACGGTCACACTCTTTTCGTCAGATGCTAAACGTGCTACCGGGGCCGCAGCGGCTGCTGGAATAGCTGGAGCTGCCACGGAGTCTGAGATTCCCGTGGTATCAGTCGAGCCCATAGAGGTGACCGACACGATCACACGAACGAAGGTTTTCCTGCCTCCCGTCGATGGATATAAAGCGGATCAAGCGACGGGGCTCACGCGTTCGGCTTTGCCCATTAGTGAAATCCCGTCTTCCATCGGTGTCGTCACTCGGGATGCTATTCGAGACACGCTTTCTCGCAGTCAGAATGACGCCTTTGAACAGACCAGTGGCATATCGCGTGGCAACTTAGCGTTCGGTCGGTCAGAATCATTCAATATTCGTGGATTTAATATGGGTGGGGCGAACAATGCCAGCTCAATCAGGCAAAACGGGTTAGCCGCTGACAGCCTATTCTCACTAGATCGAGCCCTCATCGAGCGCTACGAAATTATTAAAGGCCCAGCCTCGGTTACCGGCGGGGCCTCCAGTCCCGGCGGTCTCGTGAATCGGGTCACGAAAACTCCCCAAGATGAGAATTTCGCCACGTCGGAGTTTCAAGCCGGCTCCTTCAGCCTGTTGCGAGGGGTGATGGATGCCAATGGCGTGCTGCCCCAGAACAAGAACCTGCGCGGCCGGTTGATTTTCGCGGTTGAGGACGGTGGCAATTTTGTGGATGAAGTCGATGTCCGGCAATACACGGTGGCCCCTTCATTGGAAATGAGTCTTTTTGGCGGTGCTGGTACCTTGCTGCTAACCGGCCATTATCAGAAGTTTGATGGCTCGAGTCACATTGGGTTTCCCCTTATGGAAAATGGGAAAGTTCCAGACATCCCGCGCTCTCGCAATTTCGGCGGTGGCAGCAGAAATGGAGCCAACACCAACTTCGAAGGACAGAACTATGAACTGCACTACAATCACGATTTTATTGATAACTTAACCCTTTCTGTGCGAGGAAAGTATTCCAAATCCGATCTCACCGATAAAGCCATTTACGGCTATAACTACGGAGGTAGCATTCCGAGTAGCGGTCTTTCCTATGTGTATTCGGGGTTGCGTAAAATCGATATTGAAACCTATGCCGGAGAAGTCTTCCTTGGCAAAGAATTCGAGGCGCTTGGCCGGAAACACGAAGTGTTGGTTGGGACCGATTTTCGCCATCAGAAGGATGATTTTTTGCTCGGCTATGCCTATCTTGGAACTGACAACATTTTCAATCCAGCTAATACTTTTCAGGCCCCGTCTGATGAGGTGCTTGAAGGCAACGCAGGAAGTCCGCGAAGCAGCACGCTTATACAAACTGGTATCTTTGGTCAGGTGGTGGTCCGTCCCTTCGAGCGGTTCACCTTGGTGGCAGCTGGTCGGTACGACTGGGCGGATGTGGACAATACGACGCTGCGGACAAATGAGACTCTGAATGAAAACTTTTCCGAATTCACGGGCCGGGTTGGAGGAACTTACAAACTGTTTCCCTGGATGCGGATCTATGCCGGCTATTCAGAGTCTTTCCAAGTCAATACCACTTCCACGACCGTGAACGGCTCACTGCTACCACCTGAAACAGGGGAAAATTACGAAATTGGCGCTAAATTTGATCTGCTGAATAACCGACTCCGCATCACGACGGCGCTGTTCCGCACCTATCGACAGAACGTCGCAACGACGGATCTTGCCAATCCGCAATTTCAACGAGCGGTGGGCGAGCAACGTCATCAGGGTGTGGAATTCGATGTGAACGGCCGGCCGTTACCGGGCTTGAGCCTGATCGGAGCGTTCACCTATTTCGACGCAGAGATCACCAAAGACAACGCGACGGCAAATGAAGGTAGTACTCCAATCCAGATCCCGCAGCATTATGTTGGTCGTGTCTTTGCCACATATGAACTGCAGTCAGGCCCACTACAAGGTTTGGGATTTGGAGGAGGGGTTTACTTTCAGAGCGGGTTTGAATTAGAGCTTCCCAACAGGTATTCGACCGATGCCTACCAGCGAGTGGATGCCGTGGTGTTCTATCGTCCACCACAAAAAGCCTATGATTTCACCATCAATGTTCGTAATCTTTTAGATGCGACCTATATTGAAAGCCCTGGGACACCCACCGCTTACAACCAATTCGGCGCACCAGTCAGCGTCTTCGGCACCCTGCGCGTGAAATTTGACCCGGATCTGGATTGGTCACCGCCATGGGGGGATTGAAAAGCGTGATGCGTCATTCGTCAATTGTGAAACGTCACAGATGAGACATGGAAGGTGAGACGGAGGAAGTGTGCCGTGAGGTGCAGAGTGGGTTATATATAGCCGAATGGTTCTATTTTGGGGAGCCATGCGTATTTATGTGAAAATGTACGTTTGTGATACATCTTTCTCGTTGAGGCACTCGCGAGAAAAAGAGTAAAGCCACATTGGTTAGGCAAGGCCAACTACTTTGTGTGACGGGACTTGCGACGTTTTTTTCGGTAGTGACGAGTCTTTGATACAGAAGGTCGGCCTCTTGAATCAACGTGGGTTCTAACTCTCCCAGCTGACGAGATAAGTCCATCTGTCCATGTTGATCGTGAGAACCAGAAGAACGTCTTTCAGTTGGAGACAGACTAATAAATGTTTGCGAACACGATAAAATTGAAAGTGTTCAGATATGTCGAGTTTGTTCCGTAACAATTCAGGGTTTTCTTGCAGAAGCGACAAGGCCGTTTGGATATCTTCAAGATAGCGATTAATGACGGTCCGTCCCCACTTTTGGAGAGAATAGGCTTCAATCGTCTGAAGATCATAGTGGGCTCTGTCCGTGAGTTTGATGGAGATCGGCACAATTAGGAACTACGCTTTCTAAATTGAGCCATATCGGCTTTGAGGTCTCCGGAAAATTTTGTGGTTCGGCCCGCAATGGCATCCTGATACCCTTCGAGAATCCCAGCTCGTACCTCAGCGGCCTCGAGCCGTTCTTTTTTTTCTCGCAACACATCGCGCATAAATTCAGTTGGCGTGGAGAAAAGCGTCCCATCTCCACAGTTTCGATCAATAAATGCGCGAAGTTCATCGGTTAATGTCACATTAAGACTATTATTCATGAGTACTTTCCCTTTCCCTCTTCATCTTGTACTTGTTATGCCTGTAGCGTCGGATATCGTCAATATTCGTCAAACTTAGGCAGGCCATAAACTGATTTCCTTATATTCTATATAGAAGAACACCACGGTATCTTTAGTCAACCGGATGTGGTGGATGGGAAACAGCTTTAAGCATTTGTACAAAGAAATAATGGGGCCACCTCAGGCTGACCCCATTGGCGTTTGAGGTCTTGGGCGTGGGCTGGTTCTCGGGTTGTGCGGTACTTTCTTGAAAAAAAGGTAGTCGCAAGGTTTGTGTTTTGACGTGTTCTTCTCTTGTTGTGAGGCCATGCTTGTATGCGCAACTGGAAAATGAGCATGGTCATGTGCGGTCGCCGTATGCTATTGACGCATGCAGTTTATTCACGGTTGGTTACTCCTCGCTTTTGCCGGCATTGGTTGGCGGGGATTCTTGAAATGCGTCTATGTCTGATTCCAAATCCAAGGTCGCGTTGTTGCACTTCCGTCAATACTACGATGAATTGCTGATATTTCTAACTCGAAGATTGGGGTCGCATGAGCAAGCTTTAGATGCGACTCAGGAAACATTCCTGCGCGTATTGAGCCAGAAATCGTCACACCCTATCGACAATCCACGTGCCTTTCTCTATAAAACCGCGAGAAATTTAACCATCGATATGTTTCGACGAGAGCAAAAGCATACCCATGTGTCGTTGGAATCAGACGATATTCAATCGGCGCTGACCGTTGAGCCTGATCAGGAGCAGCGGGTTGAAGGCAAGGAGCGTCTGCATCGGTTGTACCTGGCCATTCAAGAGTTGCCGCCGAAATGCCGGCACGTGTTTTTGTTGCATAAATTTCAAGAACGTTCTCAAATGGAAATTGCCATACAATTGGGTATTTCGAAGAATATGGTGGAAAAACATGTCATGAAAGCCCTGGCCCATTGTAAGAGATGGTTGGACGACTCCAGTCTGGTTTCCGCGTCGAGCCGTTCGACGCGAACCAGCCTGAGAAGGTATGAGTCTTCTATTCCTCGCGAGTAATCGAACAACGGGTCGAAGGGGGATGGTTGACGGGAGCCAGCAAGTGAATCCGTGAATCGTGACGCATCAGGTTCGGTTGGGTTGTTGCGTCATCATGTATAGTGAAAGGAACATTTTGTGGCACCTATGGATACCACGGGCCCAAGGCATGGAGGGAAAGGAGCGCATGCATGAGTGCGCCTGAACGGCGAGATCCCATTTCCCCGGAGTTTCATGAGGTATGGAAGGAACTCGATGGCGTGAAACCTCTGCTCACGCAAGAGTTGGAGGAAGCCGAGGCCTTTTGGTTCGCTCACTCCCGTACGCCGCAGCCGGAGTCCCTCAGCAGGTGGTCGGTTCTGCCATTGAACTTTGGGGCCTGGAGTGCGTTGGCGGCAGTGATAGTGCTGGCCATGTGGTGGTGGGTCGGAGTCGGCACCAATGCCACTCACTATCAGACCGCGAAGGGCGAGCAGCAGACTGTCACGCTTGCTGATGGATCAATCGTCATGCTGAATACGGACACCATGCTCTTGGTTCGCCTGTCCAATCAGGAACGGGTGGTCGAGCTGGAACAGGGCGAAGCCAGGTTCACTGTCACGCATGATGAACACCGACCGTTTCATGTCAAGGCGGGGAATGGCATGATTCACGATCTTGGCACGCAATTCATCGTCAAACATCTGTCGGACCAGGTGGAGATTTTCGTGTTTGAGGGCACGGTGGAGGTTGGTGTGCTCCAGCCGGCGTCCTCGGCTACAGCGTCAGGTCGCCGCCTGCTCACGCAAGGCCAGCAGGTGCGGTATACCGTTGAAGGGCATATGTCATCCATTGAGCCGTTCGAAGAGCACATCGCCAGTGCCTGGACGGAAGGCAAGCTGGTGTTTCATGCCCAAACCTTGAACACCGTACTCAACGAACTCGCCCGCTACGCACCAGGTGAAATTCGCTTGCTGGACCCCACTCTGGCGGATTTGCCCGTCAGTGGCATCTTCAATCTGGAAAATCTTGGACGTTTCCCGCAGGCACTGCAAGAAGCCTTTCCCATTACGGCTACGCAGATCAATCCGCAGTTGGTCGTCTTAGACCGCAAGTCTTCCTCCTGATTGTTTCCGTTTCGTCGCCTCTCGTCACGGCTCAATCCTCACAATCGTTCCATTTTTGGATTTTCGACTGCACAAAAGACAATGTAGAGGTCAGGTGCGCAGCAGTCTTTCGTCATCACGGATACGGGCTGCAAGCTATGCCGGTCTCACGGGTGAGGAGGAAAGGGACACGAATAGGGAGCCCACTCTATCCATAGGTAGCACTCCTATTTTTTTATTGTCGATTTGAATAAGGAAGGACACACCGAATGCGTGACAGAAGAACAGGGCCTCGACACACCATGCAGACCCAGCGGTCAGGCGCAGAGCGGCCATCCACGATACGTCAGACTGCGCAACGCGTGATTGCGCGCGAGCGCACCGGTGTGTACCCGCACCGGCAACGTTTGACCTGGAATTTCATCGTCGGCCTCTCATCCTTAGCGCTGACTGCATACAGTCCCGCTCTTGCTGAAGATGCGTGGGATATACGGAAGGACACAGCGAAGGCTCGCGATGCCAGCCCACGTATGGTAGCGGACCAAGATTCTCTGAACGCTCCAGCCTTGTCAGTGGATATTCAACCCGGAGACTTACACCCGGCGTTGTTGACGTTGGGACGGCAAACGAACTTACAACTTCTGTACCCACCGGCACTCATAACCGGACGACAGACACATGGCGTACAAGGCAAGATGACGCCGGAACACGCCTTAAAAGCGGTACTGGATGGGACTGGGTTGATCTACCGCTTTTCGGATGCCGATACCGTGACGCTGTTTGCGCAGGACGATACCGGTGCGGTGGGAGCCGCAGGAGCCGCAGCGGTGGCGGGAGCAGCCATTGAGTCTGAGGTCCCTGTTATCGAAGTCCAGCCGGTGGAAGTGACGGATACCATCAAACGGAATAAAGTCTTCCTGCCTCCAGTCGATGGGTACAAGGCGGACGAAACAACTGGTAGCACACGCACAGCCTTGCCGATTACTGAAACGCCCACGTCGATCGGTGTGGTGACGAGAGATGTTATTAAAGACACGTATTCGCTACGGCAGGGTGATGCGCTGGAGCATGTCAGTGGGGTATCGCGGTCGTCAAGTCGTATGGGCCGGGCCGAAGGTGTCAATATCCGAGGCTTCTTCGTTGGGGATTTCGCCAATGCCTTCAGCTCGCTTCGGCAAAATGGGTTGGCGACGGATGGCGCTTTTGCGCCGGATCCGGCCTTGATTGAGCGGTATGAAATCATCAAAGGGCCGGTTTCGATTTCTGGAGGGGCGTCCAGCCCGGGTGGTCTCGTGAACCGCATTACGAAAACGCCGCAAGCGGCCAATTTCGCTACTTCAGAATTTCAAGCCGGTTCCTTTGGACTGTCCCGAGGCGTGGTGGATGCCAACGGGGTCTTGCCGCTGACACCGAATGTGCGAGGGAGGTTGATCTTTGCGGTAGAAGAAGGCGGAAACTTTGTGGATGATGTGGATGTCCGGCAATACACCGTCGCGCCGTCGCTTGAAATTGATCTCTTCGACGGGGCCGGGACCTTGCTGCTGACCGGCCAGTATCAAAAGTTTGATGGCTCCAGTTATTTAGGATTTCCGTTGTTAGTCAATGGCAAGGTGCCGGATATTCCACGGACCCGGAATATCGGTGGTGGAACGAAGACAGGTGCCGATTTGACGTTTGAAGGACAGAATTATGAAATGCACTATCTTCATGAATTTGTCGATAACTTGACCCTCTCAATCAAAGGGAAGTATGGCCATTCCGATGTGCGTGACAAGAGTGTCTATGCATATGATGTGGTTGGTTTTGATGGTATTCAATTGAATGGCGATGCCAGGATCACCGACACGTTGCGGATAAACGATATCGAAACCTATGCTGGGGAGATCTTTGTCAGTAAAGAATTTGAAGCGTTCGGGCAAAGCCATGAAGTGTTGATTGGGGCTGATCATCGCGATATGAATCAAGACTTTTTTAACGCATTTTCTTACACCGAATTAGGTATTGATAATGTCTTTAATCCGGCCAATAATTTTCAGATTTCTTCAGACGCAGACTTATTAGCTCGCGGAGGCGGATTCAATCCGCGGACGGTGGATTTGATTCAAACGGGATTGTTTGGGCAAGTCGTGGTGCGTCCTCTCGCTCCGCTGACGTTGGTGGCGGCCGGTCGGTACGATTGGGCAGATCTGACAAATAAAGATGTGCGCACCAACGAAACACGAAATGGTGAATTTTCTCATTTTACCGGCCGTGTCGGAGCCACTTATGAGATTGTCTCGGGTCTGCATGTCTATGCGGGCTATGCACAATCCTTTCAGGTCACTCCCTTTCGGCGTACGTTGGATGGTGTTTTAGTCGAACCAGAGACCGGTGACAGTTACGAGGTTGGCGCGAAGCTCGATCTTTTGGATGGGAAACTATTGTTGTCCACTGCAGTATTTCGCGCCTATAGAGAAAATGTGGCCGCTTTCGATCCAAACAATCCCGGGTTTTCCCTCACGGTTGGGGAGCAGCGGCATCAAGGCATCGAGTTTGACGTCAACGGACAACCAGTACCCGGATTGAACCTCACAGCCAATGTCTCATATATTGACGCGGAAATCACGAAAGATACGAATGCCAATCTGAAAGGGAGCGTGCCGACAAGAGTGCCGCGGTCCTATGTGGGGCGAGTGTTTGGAACGTACGAGTGGCAGTCGGGAATGTTGCAAGGCTTTGGAGTTGGCGGCGGCGTCTTTTTTCATAGTGGTTTCGAATTGACGGCACCGAACCGGTTTGGGACGGATCCGTACCAACGCGTGGATGCTGTCGTGTTCTATCGACCGCCGCAAAAGGCGTATGATTTTACGATCAACGTGCGCAATCTGTTGGATAAGACCTATATTGAAAGTCCTGGAGGTTTAGCGGCGTACAATCAATTCGGCGCTCCGGTGAGCGTCTTTGGGACCCTGCGGGTGAAGTTTGATCCAGATTTGGAATGGACGCCGCCGTGGGCGGATTGAAAAGCGTGAAGCGGAAGACGAAGGGCGAGTGAAGCGTCGTTCGTGAAGCGTGAAGCGAGCTAGTGACAAAATGGGGAAATGAAAATGGCAAAAAAAGTGTGGGGAAAGGCAAATTGAAAATTACAAAGTGAACGAACGTTTGAACTGGGATTTTGAAGTAATCTTTATTTTAGCCATTGGGATCAGGCATGATTTAAGACTTGTGAAGGTGAATTTTAGACTGCTGAATCTTTGGTGAGGTTTGAATACAAAGGAGCGGTTACCGATTATGTGTGGAGGGAATTGTGGTGTGGTTGTATACGGTAATGTCGAAACCTATTCAGAATGGTTCTCATTGTTCTGAGGTCGTTTGTTTCATTCGCAACCCGTCATCTCAACTGTCAGAAGTTCTGTAAAACTGCCTGCATGTCTTTCTCTTTGATTTCCCATTCATTTTGGTCCTAGCTCACCCTCGATGTAGCGGTGGATGACACCGGAAATGAGCGTTTGATAAGGGATGCCCATTTCCATTGCCTTTTTCTGAATGCCTTGGTAATCGTGATCATACAGGCGTATTGTAATTCGTTTGTCTTTTTTGAATGTACTATGAGCTGCAGCTTGCATGGCTAATTGTTCTTTTTTAGAAGGGGTCGTGGTTGGCATTTTCCCTGCTTCGTATGCATCGATAATGAGTTTTTCTTCTTGATTATATTTCATGTGACACCTCCGGACTCATGCAGATATTCTTTGGTGGCTTTCCTGTTCGGAATGATTGTTTTGAGAAAAATTTGGTGTTTGTCGTATACATATGGGACAAGATAAACATATTTTTCAATCACAACGAAATAGATTTTTTGCCCAGGATAGGTCTTTTGATCTGGGTGGTCAGCAATTTTCCAGACATCACCTTGAGCGATATGAAAAATAACCTGTTCGAACGAAACACCTCTTTCCTTTTTTAAGAGTTCATTTTTCTGAGGATCCCATTCATACTTCATTATATATGATAATGTACACTTTTTGTATGTACTGAGCAAATATCAAAATTAACAGAAATGTTGTGACTCTAGTTGAGAAGTCTGCATTCTTGAGGTTCAGGCGATACCCTGCCCAGGCATGTCATTACTATCGAGTCAGGCACTACCTACTCATACTGCTTGCTTAGAAAGGCACGGGATAGCGTGAGTTGTGCATATTGGACGTGGAATTTTTGAATTTGTAAAAATCTTGCCTGGGGGGTCAGGATTTGGTGTTTGTAATCGTCTTATTGTGTAGGAGGGCGAAGTACCTTCACCCCCCAGGTGTATCGATTTTTTGAATTCTTCCAACATCCTCTTCTGCCAAAGGCTGTGTACTACCTATGACCACCTCTACTGCAATCAAATCAGAGCGCCCTCAATCTCCTTTGTTACAAGAAGTTCAAAAAGCCCTTGAAGAACAGAATTGGTCTGCCGCCAGGCAGTTGTGTCGGGAACAATTGGAGATCAATTTAAATGACCCCGATGCCTACCGGTATCTCGGGCAAATCCATTCTCTCATGGGTGAACGGGAGCAAGCGCTGCAATCGGCCATTCGATCGACTGAATTGGCTCCCGAAGATCCCCGCACCTGGTCGGATCTTGGTCGGGTCTATATCCGGGGGCAAGCGTGGCCCAAGGCTATCGAGTCTTTTTCGAAAGCGGTTGAACTCGATCCTCAGTATGCCGATGGTTGGCATAATCTTGGGTCGGCACTGAAAAAAACTGGCGATCGTGAGCGTGCGTTTGATGCACTCAAGCGGGCGCTCCAAATTGATGCGACTCGTGCCGAGACCTATCTCACGCTTGGAAACTTATTGGTTGAGGCCGAGCAGCTTGAAGATGCTATTCAGTGTTTTCAATGGGCAGCCGTACACGATCCGTCGATGTCCCGTGCCCGCAGCCGGTTGGCGCAGGAGTTATCTCAACAAGGTAATGTTAAGCAAGCTGAGGCCTTGTTTCGGCAGTCGCTGGGGTTGGACCCCGATGATATTTCCAGTTGGTTTGGGTTAGGCCGTACGTTAGAAGACCTTGGTCAGGCTGAAGCCGCGTTGGGGTGTTATCGGAACGTCCTGCGCCGGTATCCGGGAAATGCCTTGGCGCTGGGACAATACTTGAGTTTAGTGAAAGATGAGGAAGATGAACAGAGTGGGATGTGGTTGGTTCATGCGCATAAGGCGCTCGGCAGCGATCAGACGCCTGAAGAAGCGAAGGCGTTGTTGGGTTATGGGTTGGCGAAATATCATGATCGCCGTCGTCAATTTCGGCTCGCGGCTGAAGCGGGCATGCTGGGCAATGCGGCTCGTCGTAAGAAAGCAGGTCCCCTCGATCGCGACGCGTTAACGGCACGCGTGGATCACATTATGCAGACCTATACCAAAGAGTTTTTTCAGGCACGGCAGCATTACGGTGTGGGGACTGATCAACCGGTGTTCATTGTCGGGTTGCCGCGTTCTGGAACGACCTTGACGGAGCAAATATTGTCGGCGCATCCGCAGATGCATGGAACGGGTGAATTGCCGGATCTTGCTCGGTTGGCCGGGCAGGCGCTTCATGACGAAGGGGACGCTCCGTGGCAAGCGGCGCTTCGGCTCACGGAAATGAAGAGTCGACAGTTTTCCTATCGCTATCTCGACGCGCTGCGCCAAGGTGCGCCTAGGGGACGATTGCGGATCAGCGATAAGCAGCCGTTGAATTTTTTCCAGCTCGCGTTTGCTGCGGTACTGTTTCCCAATGCCCGTGTGATTTACTGTCATCGCGGTGTTCGTGATAATGCGCTGTCGATCTGGTTGGAAAACTTCAATCCTGATCAACGGTATTCGACGGATTTTTCAGATTTGGCCTGGTTTACCGGGGAGTCTCGACGAATCATGCGGCATTGGCATGCAGAACTTCCGCTTTTTATTCTGGATGTGCGGTATGAAGAGACGGTGGCGGATCTTGAAGGACAGGCGCGGCGGTTGACAAATTTTCTGGGCGTGCCATGGGATGATCGGTGTCTTGATTTTCACCAGGTGGATCGTGCAGTCCAAACCCCGAGTCGTTGGCAAGTGCGGCAACCTATCTACACGCGTTCGGTGGACCGTTGGAAAACCTACCAGGAATACCTCCCAGATTTGGATGCGGCGTTTGCCGGATTCCACGACGACCGTATGTCGGTGTGACGTCTTTCCGCTCATCCTCCCTCTCGGCTTATGGGCCATTGCTGAGTTTTTCTCCTTCTGTTGCTGAATGTTGTAATCCCTGGCAGGTTTGATCTGTGGTCCATACCTTTGGTATTGACGCTGAACGTGTTGTGGGCTGGTTGAGAGGAGTGTGCGGTTGATGATGGGCGTCCTTGACCATTGGGAAGACATTTTTCTGAGTGTCCGTCGACACAAACTCCGTGCATTTCTGACGGCGTTCGGAGTCTTCTGGGGAATTTTTATGGTGGTGCTGCTGCTTGGTGTTGGAAAAGGGTTGGAACGTGGGGTGACTCAAATCTTCAAGGATGATGCGTTCAATAGTGTGTGGATTGAGGGCGGGAAAACGTCGGTGCCCTTTGACGGTTTAACCCCGGGACGGCAGATTACGTTAACCATTCAGGATCTGGACTTGTTACGTACAGCCCTGACCGGCATTGAAAATGTCACGCCGCGTATTCGGTTGAATACGACGGAGCCGATTGTGTTTGAGCGACAAAGCGGGGTCTTCCCCGTCTTAGCGATTGCCCCAGGGTATCATGTCGTAGAGCAAACGCAATTGTTGTCGGGACGGCTTCTGAATGAACTGGATGTATCGGAGTCGCGTCGGGTGGCGATTATCGGCGCTCGTGTCGCGGACTTGCTGTTTGGGGATCGACACGATCCGATTGGCAAGCATATCACGATTCATGGAATGAATTATTTGGTGGTGGGGACGTTTACGGACGTGGGCGGGGAAAACGAACTGCGTCGAATTTATATTCCGTACACAGCGTATGTGCGCTCGGTCGATCCCAATCCAACATTAGAGACGATTATTTTTACGATTAAGGACGGGTTTCATGCTGTGGATTTTGATCGTTCGATTCGCACCATCTTCGCGAGTCACTTTCGTTTTGCCCCCACGGATTTTGCCGCGGTTTATGTGTATAATTCGATGGAAACCTATCGCAAGTTTCAATCGCTCTTTTTCGGCATTCATATCTTTGTGGGTATTGTCGGTCTTGGGACGTTGTGCGCCGGGCTAATTGGGGTGACCAACGTGATGTTTATTGCCGTTCGAGAGCGGACACGGGAAATCGGTATTCGCAAGGCCATCGGCGCCACGCCTCCCAAGATTTTATCGATGATCCTGTCGGAATCGTTGGTCCTGACGTTGTCGGCAGGGTATCTTGGGTTGCTGGCGGGGGTGGTCGGGATTGAGATCATTCGTTCGTTGGGCGTGGAGTTGGAGTATTTTCGAGACCCTGAAGTCGATCTTGGTGTGGCGCTTTGGGCGTTGACGGTCCTGGTTTTGGGAGGAGTGGGAGCTGGCTATATTCCGGCGCAGCAAGCTGCCCGGATTAATATTGTTGAGGCCTTGCGGCATGAGTGAACGCGACGAGCAACATTCTGTTGTCGGTGAGAGTGCGATGAGGCACTTTGAGGTGCGGCGATGATGCGTGGCCTCTTGCTGGTCGTGTCGGTTCTTGTGTTCTCGGCGGTGTCTGGCTATTTTCTGTATACCAGGTCAGCCAGTACGTCGGATGAGTATCAAACGGCGGTGCCGTTCTTCGCCGATATTGAACGGACGATTGTGGCGAATGGAACGATTACTCCTCGTCAGGAAGTGGTGATCAAACCACACATTTCCGGCGTGATTAAGGAGATCTATGTGATGCCGGGCGATGCCGTGACGCAGAATGATCTTCTGGCATTGATTCAACCCTATCCCGATCCGATTGATGTGAGTGAGGCGGAGTCCAAACTTCGGGATGCACAAATTCGTTTCAAGCATCAACAGCGGGAATTTACGCGGACGAAGCAACTCTATAAGAAGCGGTATATCCCGCGTGTAGAGTTCGAAGAATCACATATGGAACTTCAACTGGCTAAACAGAACTTAGGCGCTACCCAACGGAATGTGGAAATTGTTCGATCCGGAGCTTCCACGGAACTCGATCAAAGTGCGTCGGAAATTCGGGCCACGGTCAGCGGCTTGGTCTTAGAGCGTACAGTGGAAGTGGGGGCGTTTGTTATTGAGTCCAATGAGTTTAATGTCGGGACAAGTATTGTGACGATTGCCGACATGGCAGACTTACTCTTTAAAGGGCAAGTGGATGAACCCGATGCGGGCTTGCTTGCGGTTGGCATGCCTGTCACGTTAACCGTGGGTGCGTTTCCCGAGGCGACGTTCACCGGGGCCATTGAGTTTCTCTCACCCAAAGCCCTGGTCAAAGATGGACGGACGACGTTCGAAGTGCGCAGTAGCGTCACGTTGAGAGCCGATCGGTTTGTCCGGGCTGGTTATAGTGCGGTGGCCAACATTGTCGTGGCCCGTCGTGAGCAGGTGCTCGCTATTTCTGAGCGAAATCTGCTGTTCAAGGATGGTCAGCCATTTGTGCCTGTAGAAATTCAGCCGAAGAAGTTTGAAGATCGCATGTTAACTCTCGGTCTTTCCGATGGGTTAGTGATTGAAGTCCAAGACGGGTTGCAGGAAGAGGAGCGTTTTCGTATTCTCCCTGTGACTGAATGATCAGTCAGCCGCCTCAGGTTCAGTCATTCGTGCTTGATCCAGGCTGTGATGACGATGGTTCTCGGGTTCCACTCCAGTGTTTCTCCCTACCTTTGAGTTTGTCCGTACTCCTATTTTCTTAGAAACAATCCGCTGTTGTTTCAGCCGTAAGTCAATCGTGCCTTCTGGTAAATGAACATGGAAATCTGGCAAATGAACATATTGATGCGTTGTGATTCTTTTGTAAACTATAGCGAATCTAATTAATTTCCAGTTGTATGAAGAAAGGAACCCTAGGCGACGGTTGTTGCATTCTTTTCACAGGGTTGAAGGGATTGCCAATAGTAAGACTGAGTTGCCTCTGAAGTGTTAATTGTAGGTCGCCTAGACAGCGTATGACTAAGTCTCAAACATCGGAAGTTACCTTACGCGGCTATAGTGGGACTTTACGGTTGCCCTTTGAGATTCTTCGGTGAGGTGAGTGTCGTGCTTGCGAAACGAATGAACATGGATCATCTGTGATGGGTGCGCAGCGAGTTGATGTGAAAACGCCTATGATGGTCGAACATAATTCGTCGACCCTTCCAGGGTTTGTCGAATATTACTACGGGGAACTCGTCGGGTATTTCACCAAAAAACTGGGCTCTTCTTCGCTTGCCTTTGAAGTCATTCATGAAACGTATCTTCGAGTAGAAAAAATCAGTCAAAAGCTCACTATTGCGAATCCGAGAGCTTACCTGTACCGGATTGCGAATAATCTTGCCACGGACTTGTATCGAAAAGAGCAGCTTCGCACCAAGCATGTCATCGCTGAACCGCTAGAGGAGTGTATTCCGTACGAAGCGCCGTCCGCATATCGTGTGGTGGAAGGTCGTGAACGCCTGGCGCTCCTCCTTCAAGCGATTGATGCGTTGCCTCCTCGCTGCCGGGAAGTCTTGATTATGCGGAAGTTTGAGCAGATGGAATATCAGGATATTGCTCAGCAACTTGGCATTTCCCGAAACATGGTCGAGAAGCATTTGCGTAAAGCCCTCCAGTCTTGCCGCCTGTACCTTGAAAAGGAAGACTAGGTGGTCACAGGGATTTTTGAGCTGTGATCCGATCGTCACGCATGTTTATCTAGAATTTGAACATGGCCAAATGGAAAGAAGATCATTTATGGTTTACTAGTGTACTGCATTTTTTATATTATTGAGAATGAATATTATTATTGATTTTAAATTAACCCTTGCGCTGTTGTCTGTGATGTATGAGTACTAGTCCCACGATCAATACCCTGGTTCAAGAATACTACGGGGAAATATTGACGTTTTTAACCAGTCGACTTCGGTCACGCGATCAAGCCGCAGATGCGGTGCAAGAAACCTTTTTGCGGGTGCTGACAAGTTCGTCATCACAACCTATCATGAATGCTCGCGCGTTACTGTACAAAACTGCGACGAATATCACGATCGATCTGTTTCGTCGGGATCAAAGGCAATCCAACCGGAGTGTGAATTTAGAAGACGCGCATGATCTGCCGTCGCGGCATGCCGACCCAGAACGAGTTGTGGCTGGAAAAGAAGACGTGCAAATACTCAGTCATGCCATCGCGGAATTACCACCCAAATGTCGCCATGTATTTCTTCTGCATAAAGTCCGTGGAAAGTCACACCGTGAAATTGCCGCTCATTTGGGTATCTCTCAAAACATGGTCGAAAAACATATTATCAAAGGGGTGGCCCATTGTCGGCAGAGGCTTCATAACTTGAAATAACACTGGGTCCTGTCAGTCTGAACGACTGGATAGCCGCTTCGCAACATCTGCATACCGACCTGCTAGAGATTTGTGCCAGGCAGTCGGTTTTTTCTTCCAATCCCTCTATCTCCTTCCCAATCTAAGCAAAATAACTGTCAAAGGTCAGGATAGTTCCGTTCCATACGTCATAACCTTGAGTGCACTGTAAGTTGATCTGAAGGTCGTGGGCAATTGCTGGAAATGTTCCACAGGAGGATCGAGAAGGGCAGTTGAGCAGTGAGTCGCTTGATGACCATGCAGGATGAGTCCTGTTGTTATGCTACAATAATTCCTCATGCATATGTGGACAACGAATGATGTTTGACGATCTTCACCAGCCAACTTTGCCTTCTGTTCGTGATCAAGCGATGGCCTGGAAGGTTCGTCTGCAGTCAGGGCATGCGACGCCGACTGATCGCCTCCAATTTGAGCAATGGATTAGCGCGGATCCCATGCATCAACAGGAATTTGAGCAGGCTGTGGAGGTATGGGACAAACTAGACCATGTTTCCCCGCTATTAGTTAAAGAGCTAGCCGAAGCTGACATCTATTGGTCTCAGCATGGAGATGGACCATCAACCGATTCGGTAGGCTGGAAAACGCATGGGGGGCACGTGGTCTCGGTCATGGGGTTTGCCGCCCTTATGATTGGCCTGCTGCTGTGGTGGCAGCCGTTTTCCTTGGTAGTACACGAATCGTATCAAACGGCTAAAGGCGAACAACGTACGATTCACTTAGCGGATGGGTCAACGATTCTGATGAATACCGATTCACAGTTGTCGGTTCGTCTTTCCACTGACGAACGTCGGGTCACGTTGAAACGCGGAGAAGCTTTGTTTACTGTCGCGCACGATTCGCAACGACCGTTTGATGTCTATGTGGCCAATGGCGTTATTCACGATATCGGCACAGAATTTCTCGTCCGTCAATCCTCTGTGAAGGTGAACGTGGCCGTTCTTGAGGGAGAAGTCGAAGTGGCCCTCATTCACGCAGAGCAATCAAGAGCGGGAACGCATCCAACCGTTCTTCGACAGGGGGAACATCTGTTTTATACGGCGCAAGGACGACTGTCTGCAGTTGAACCGTTTAATGAAAAAGCAACCGCTGCATGGGCAAAGGGAAAATTAGTTTTTGTTGAAAAGTCGCTCAAGGATGTTCTGAAGGAATGGTCTCGCTACCGAGCCGATGAGATTCGAATTGACGATCCGAAACTGAGAGACTTACCGATCAGTGGCGCCTTTCATCTTGATAACATCAAGGGATTTTTACAGGCACTGGAAGATACCTTCTCGATCCGTGTCGTCAGTCGTAACGAGAACCTCATTCTCCTCGCCCGCCAACCTCACATCTAAACGCTATATTTTTATCGATCGCGTAAGAGTGGCCCTCATGAATCGGATGTCAGAAAGGCTCGAAAGTCTATTATTTCGAGTCTGACCCCACTTATATGGAAAATAAGTTTAATTGAAACGTCAGGGTATGGGGATTTGGGGCGTCTTCTCTCTATCGAGCGGTGAAATGTATACAGTCGACTTGATCGCTCGTGTGAAATTATCCATACATTTTACTCTTTATTTATCGTGGGTCTTGCAGAGGACAGAGAACGTCGATTCCCGATCCCACCTTTTTATTTTGAAAGGCTTAGTAGAGACACATGAAAAGAAAGCGTATGAAGTCACAGCGGCGAAAGCTTGCAAGACGGGCAATTGCTAAAGCAGTTCATGCAGTTTTTGAAAGTGCGACGAATTCCGTAACGGCTGGAAGGACCCAGCGGATGGCATGGGGAATCATGGTCGGACTTTCCTCGTTAGCCGTGGGGACCTATCACCCCGCATTGGCGAAAGAAGGAAAGTCGTTGCCATCCCGTCATTCCCGTCAACAAGATCCCGAGCTATCCATTGGTGGTCGCCATCATCCAATGTCTGCCGCGCGCCAGGAAGAAGGGGAGCCTGCGCGACTGTCACTGACGATTCCAGCCGGAGCATTACAGCCAGCACTCTTGGCCTTATCGGAACAAGGCCGAGTGCAGCTCTTGTATCCCTCGGATTTAGTCACGGGGCGTGAAACACAAGGGCTCGAAGGGCTGTATACCTCCGAAGAAGCATTGCAACGATTGCTGCAATGCACAGGTTTGCAGTACCGCTTTTCCGATGTCGACACCATTACATTGTTTGCACAGGACGATACCGGTGCGGCAGGAGTTGCCGGAATCGCAGGAGCGGCGGCGGGTGCGGGAACCACACAGAAGTCTGACGCTCCTGTTGTCCAAGTAGAGCCGGTGGAAGTGACGGATACGATCACACGGCCTACGGGGTTTTTGCCCCCCGTGGATGGCTACAAAGCAGATCAAACAACAAGCAGCACTCGCACGGCGCTGCCAATTAACGAAACGCCCACGTCCATCGGAGTGGTGACCCGTGATGTCATCAAAGACACCTTTTCCCGCTCGCAGAGCGAAGCCTTTGAGCATGTCAGCGGTGTGACGCGTCGTAACACCACTCGTCTGGGGCGATCTGAACAGTTCAGTATTCGAGGGTTTGGCTCGAACAATCGGTTTGGTTCATTAGGTGCCCTCAGGTCGAACGGGTTGCCAGTCGGCATGGCATTTGCCCCGGACCCCGCACTCATCGAGCGCTATGAGATTATTAAAGGCCCGGCATCCATCGCGGGTGGGGCATCCAGTCCAGGTGGATTGGTCAACCGTGTGACGAAAAGCCCGCAAGATGAGAATTTTGCTACCTCCGATTTTCAGACGGGCTCCTTCGACTTTTATCGCGGGGTTATCGACGCGAATGGCGTCTTGCCTCAGCATAAAAATGTACGCGGACGTTTTATCTTTGCAGTCGAAGAAGGCGGACATTTCGTAGATGATATCGATGTCCGGCAATACACGATTGCGCCGTCCGTAGAAATCGATCTGTTTGACGGAACCGGTATCCTGCTGCTCACTGGTCACTATCAAAAATTTGATGGCTCAAACTATAAAGGGATTCCGCTTCTGGCGAATGTCGAAATTCCCGATATTCCGCGCACTCACAACATTAGTGGCGGGACTTCCAACGGGGCAGATTTGGACTTTGACGGGCAAAATTATGAAGCTCACTATGTGCACGACTTTGTCAATAACTTGAAACTGTCAATGAAAGGCAAATATTCGCTTTCCGACCAAGTTGACAGAACTCTGTATGCCTATCCCTCGCCAGAACTCCCCCCGAGCGGTGACATGCCTATTTACTCTGGCTTACAACGTAACGAATGGGAAACCTATGCTGGAGAGATCTTTCTTAGTCATGAGTTCGAGGCACTGGGACAGAAACACGAGGTGTTGGTGGGGGTCGATCATCGTGACCACAAAGTCGATATTTTTGCCGCCAGCGAATACGTCGGAATTAATAATATCTTTAACCCCGTTAATACATTTAATGTACTGCCAGACGATAGTCTTTTTGCTTTTAATAATCGACAGATAGACTTCAAGCAAACGGGGGTTTTTGCCCAGGTCGTAGCCCGTCCTCTTCCGCGGTTGACGCTGGTTGGCGCATTACGACAGGACTGGGCTGAGACGACAGCTGAAGATTTTAGGCGAGATAGAACGAGTAAGGGTGATGATTCCGAGCTTACCGGCCGTGTGGGAGCAATTTATGAACTATTTCCCGGCATACGAATCTATGGAGGTTTTGCCCAGTCCTTTATCGTAAATTTCTTCGGCGTTCAGGCAGACGGCTCGCTCCTGCCTCCTGAAACGGGGGAGAATTACGAGGTGGGCGCCAAGATAGATCTCTTGGACGGGCGCGTTCGTCTGACAACGGCCGTCTTCCGAAACTATCGGCAAAATATCCAGGCTGCGGATCTTGGTAACCCAGGATTTTCGCGAGCCGTTGGTGAGCAGCGGCATCAAGGTGTCGAGTTAGACATTAACGGGCAGCCATGGCCAGGCCTGAACCTGTTGGGGCAGTTTTCGATTATCGATGCTAAGGTCACTGACGACAATGATGGGTTCTACGAAGGGTCCCATCCAGTTGGAATTCCTCGGTCGTATGTCGGGAAGGTCTTCGCGACTTACGAATTACAATCAGGCCCCTTACAAGGATTCGGTTTTGGCGGGGGCGTCTTCTTTCAGAGCGGGTTTGTGTTGGAAACCTTTGACGCTCCGCCGTTTCCCTCAACAGATGACTACGAACGAGTTGATGCGGTGGTGTTCTACCGGCCGCCTCGGAAGGCCTATGAGTTCACCATTAATGTACGCAATCTGCTGGATGCGACCTATATCGAAAGCGGAGGATTCGCAAATGCATTCAACCAATTTGGCGCTCCAGTCAGCGTCTTCGGGACGCTGCGTGTGAAGTTTGATCCGGATTTTGAGTGGACACCGCCGTGGGCGGATTGAAAAGCGTGAAGCGTTATTCGTGAAAGGTAAAGCGGAGGAAGATGAAAAATACGAGTGAAGCGTTATTCGTGAAGGGTGAAGCGAAATGGGTAGGAATTCGGTCCATGCTTCGTCTTATCCTCAAGCGGAATAGAATGGTGATATCAATCTTGATGGAATCGAATATGTGAGCAGGTCAATGCAGGTAATCCTGTTTCTCTTACGCGCCTCGTGGGGCAAGGTGGTGCTGGCTGGTTAGGCTGGTGTCGTCAGCGGGCTTGGTGGAGCGGGGTTGCTAGCGTTGATTAATCGGGCCTTACACACATCCGGCAACCTGACGAGTCTGGTGTTCTGGGGGTTCTGTGCCATTAACGTGATCGTGTTGGTATCAGGGGTCGGGAGTCTTTTTTCGAATTCTCGGGTTGGTCGAGTGCAAGCAAAGATGCCAAATCGTCCTCGACTGTCCGTGGGTGGGCTTGCCTATCATGTGCTCAACCGATGAGTCGGGCGCTTACCCTTGATTGAAACCCCCTGTCGACTATGCTGCCTTATGATCATTAATATAACGTTTGCAAATTCAGTCTATCTTCCTTAGGTGTTGTTGAATACAAGGAAGCTTTAAGTCGTTACTCAAATACGTTGGGTAGAGGCAGAGAGAAGCCTGGAAGGAGCGACGTGGTAAGAGTTGTTTGTGGGTGTTCCAATGTAAATTCTTGGCAGGGGCCATAGCGGCCTTCTTGGAGGCGTTATATTTTGATGCTGTCGAGTTCCGGGTCGGCAATCCAGTATTCGTTGACGCCGTGCTGTTCGTAAAGGGTGCGCTTTAAGCGTTCATTCCGTTGACGCGTGGTTTCGGACAGGATTTCGATGACCAGATCAGGCGCTCCCTGGATGTTTTGACGGGTGATGATGGATAGCCGTTCTGAACGGATGAAGAGTATGTCGGGCTGCACGACATCAGTGTCAGTAAGGACAACATCGGTCGGAGCCGAGAAGATGCGGCCTTGCTTGGTATGTTGAGAATGCTGGAAGATATAACCCTGTAGATTGCTTGCAATACGCTGGTGCTTTGTGATGGGGGCAGGAGTCACGTGGTGTTCTCCACCGATGAGTTCATGGCGTTTCCCATAATCAGGAAAGCCCAGATAGTCCTCATAGGTCAATTTGATTGTGCTAGACGAGGTTGTCATGTCAAACCTTTCAACATCTTACTCTCACTTTATCCCACTAAATTGTCGAGGCGTTCGCAATGTACGTGTGAATGCATGTTGCGTGTATTGGTTTTATTTGCAGAAGGGTTACGACGTGTCTTTAAAATTCAAGAATCATGTCTGATCCTATATCTATGTGACTCTCTGATCCCATATGCCTGCGGTTTTACTCGTGCGACTTTCTTGCAATCACGAAATCCCTGGTGATTAGTACGTGCCCATGTGTGTTTTTATGGGTTGAGAGTTGGAGGAATGTTGATAGGTATAATATAGTAGGTGTGCGTTGTCTCTGTCGTGGAGACACCTTGCGTGTGCGGAAATTTGAATATTTATTTTCTTTAACAATTCAATTGTTTGCGGCTAATTTATACGTATTTACACCTATTTACGGGAAGTTTATGAAAAAATAAATGTATTTTAGAGGGCAGGAAAACGTTGTTTCATTCGTCTTAGTTTATGTGGGGGTGAGTATATATTGGTGGGCCCTTCTGACTGTTTGCGAAAAGGGATGTTTGGAGCGTGTGTGGGTTCGTCAGGCCTCAACTATCAAGCTACATAAACACCTCTGCGTGTTTTCATCCTTCATAGACACATTCGTATTTTGTGAAACAAAAAAGTTCGATATGCGCTGTTCTTGCCGCTGTATCTGTCATGATCATTCATGATCGGCCTCATACTTGGGATGTCGTGAGGTCTGCTAGTCATGAGTGATCGAAGTGACGGGTTTCCCATAAATTCCCCGCAAGCCGTTCACGGATGGCTGCTTTCGGTTGTAATCCATGCCGGTCTGATCGCGGGTATTGTCTTGACCATGTCGCAAGTCATGGAAGTGAAAAAACCAGATCCGTTTCGATTGGATATTTCACTCGTGACGCTACCACCTGAACCTGTGAAGCAGCCTCAAGCTGTTCAAAAAACCCCTAAGTCTAGGCCGATGGTTAAACGTCAGCCTGTTGAACAAAATCCTGTGAAACAGGTTGTTCCCACTCCCGTCAAGCAAGAACCTGTGAAGCGGGAAATTGTTCAGGCCCAACGCCCTCAAACTCAGCCGGTTAAGCAGCCAGTCAAGCAACCAGTCAAGAGCGTGACGACTCCGATTCCTCAACCAAAAACCGCCCACACTCCTGTGGTGCAAACGGTGGTCGCTCAAGCTCAAATGCAGCCAACCCGTCAGCCATCTCATCGTGCGGTTGCGATGAAGTCTACTCCGATCTCCACCCCAGTACGCCAAAGCAAGAGTCAGCCATCGGTTCAGCAGGTCCCGGTGGCGTCTCGCAATGGGACAAAACCAACAACCCGTAAAATTGAAGCTCGATCTTCCAGCTTGAAGCAGGTTCCGGCAATTGTCACCGGGTCGATCAGCCGATCGGCACCGCGTGTGAAGCCCTTTCCTGCTCCTGCGCGTTCGGTGTCGAAAACTCCTGTATCTCAGAGGAAGGCGCCTCCAGTCAAATCGGTCTCTCGCCGATCTGTTGAGCGCACGGTGATCAAAAAGAAACAGACAGAGATTGTGAAGCGTGCGTTGGAGAAGACTCCATTACCTTCCGCTGACTATGGGTGGGTTGCCGATACGCTTTTGAAGAGAGTGCAACAGTTAAAGCGGTACCCGTCTCGTGCACGAAGAAAAGTCTGGGAAGGGACTGTTGAGCTACGCGTGTTAATTAATGCCGCTGGCGAGATTCAAGAGGTGCAACTCCTCGAAAGTTCTGGCCATAATTTGTTGGATGAAGAGGCTCTGAACACGATCAAAATGGCGTCTCCGTTGACGTTACAACATCGAATCCAGCATCCAATTGTGATGGTGGATCTTCCGATTGTGTATAAATTGAATTAATGCGTTACCCGGAGGGCAGGCACTTCAACTGTCTGTGGATTCGTCAGAGGCTGTACCGGGAAGTGCTTGGGTCATGCGTTTAACGCGGGCTTTGTGTGCATCGAAGGTTCTCCGTACACAGAGTATCGATGTTAATCATTATTGATGTTTTCATTCGTTCTACTAATACGGAGGTCTCTTATGAGTCGCATGAATTCAGTCTTGTCCTGGTCCAGTTCGTCGCTCATCGGTAGTCTGATGGTCGTGTGTAGTGTTCTGAGCGTACCTTTTGTAGTTGAAGGGGCACCTCCCTTTGAGGCGACCGTCATTGATGCTGAAGGTGTTGAAGGTCAGATCCAAAACTTTCGTTTTTATTATGAAGAGCGATTGGATGAGACCGCCTTTGTTCCTCATGAATTGCACCATGTGCCTGTTAAAAAAGGTGCGGCCACCATCCAGGTGAAATTTTCTTCGATTAAAGAAATTCATGTTCAACCGAATGGCAAGGAGCCCGAACTGACCGTTCATTTAACGAATGGAAAAACAGGGAAGTTTCCGTTAGGAATTGACGGGCGATTTCGCGGTGATTCAGATTTCGGCGAAGTTGATTTTCTCCCCTCTGGGATACGATCCATCATTTTTGCAAAGTAAGCTGTTGAGACGTTTGTCGAGTTTTTGACCAAACCGGCGTTGTGGGGGCAACTGTTTCACCGAAGAAAAATTCTGCTCATGTTGGAGAGGATGCTTGAATGAGCGAACCGATGATACAGCTTCAACAGGTGAGCAAAGCATATAAGGACCACTCAAGTGTGGTTCCCGTTTTGCGAGGTATTGATCTTACCATTGCGCAGGGTGAGTTTGTTTCCATCATGGGTCCTTCAGGATCAGGGAAATCCACCCTGCTGAATATTATAGGGATCTTTGATCATTATGATTCTGGCCTCTACACGTTAGCGGGAACACCGATCAAAGATCTTTCGCAATCGCAAGCCACCATCTATCGCAACACACTCTTAGGATTTGTATTTCAATCATTCCATTTATTGCCGTTTAAAACGGCACTGGAAAATATCGTATTGCCGTTGTCCTATCAAGGGGTTCCACGGGCTCTTCGTCAAGACCGAGCCCGAGAGTACTTGGAACGAGTGGGGCTAGACCATCGTGCCGATCATTTCCCGAATGAGTTATCGGGAGGAGAGCGTCAACGTGTGGCAATCGCTCGAGCCCTGATTACAAACCCCAAAGTGATTCTGGCCGATGAACCGACTGGCAATCTGGATACGAAAACTTCGGATGAAGTCATGGATCTCTTCACGCAGTTGCATCAATCCGGTGCTACGATTGTCCTGGTCACCCATGAACCTGACATTGCCGAGAGGACCGAAAAATTGATCAGAGTTAAAGATGGAGTCATCGAGACGTCCTCCTCTTCCCATCCTCTGTCCGCATCCACACTCGCGATGCCCGAGAGTGGTCCTGTCGCTTGTAAAGAACCTAAAGGTTCTGACTGAATCTGCTTGCCACACGACCTCATCAGAATGAAATCGCATCTCGTCGTTCGTGCCTGCGCACTGTAGCGCTCCGGCGCGCAAGCGTGAAGCGTATCGCGGAACAGGCAATGAGACGAGTGTCTAACGAGATGCGAGCAACGAATGACAAGATACGAACTACGGGTGCGTTTTTGCACAACGAAATCCGATGGTGGCCTCACGCTGTTGCGGAAAGGCGCCACCTCGCGTAGCAGTCCTGAGCATCACAACCTTACTTT
This sequence comes from Nitrospirales bacterium, assembly GCA_021603905.1. Classification (GTDB taxonomy): domain Bacteria; phylum Nitrospirota; class Nitrospiria; order Nitrospirales; family UBA8639; genus JAGQKC01. The sequence goes on along the minus strand of BQIU01000003.1, from coordinate 11,464 downwards.
TCCATGACCCGCCACGCACGCTTTTGTAGCGACCACTCTTAGGGCCGGTCGGGTTTCGATCCGGCATGATGGGATAGTAGTCCGATCCGAACCAATCCTCTACCCATTCGGCGACGTTCCCGGCCATATGATACACCCCAAAGACACTCTGTCCTTCGGGATAGCTATCGACTGCGGCGACCAGTGGAATTTGATGCATATGATATTGTCCGAAGACCACAAGAGTCTCAGTTGGTGGGTCTTGTCCCCAGGGAAAGGCTCGTCCTTCCAACCCTCGTGCGGCTTTTTCCCATTCGGCTTCGGTTGGTAACCGTTTCCCCTGAGCTTGACAAAATGCCGAAGCTTCTTCCCAGGTGACGTACAAGGCTGGCCATGGTGCCAAAACTTCGTCTGGAATGAAATGAACGTCAATCAAGTGCCAGATCAATTCTTGCAATTCGTCAGAGACCATGTGGTTGTGCTGTTGATGAAACGCGAGGAATTCTCCGAGTGTCACTTCATATTGATCAATGTCAAATGCCTTAATCCAAATACGACGTTGTGGAAATTCGGTGTCATCGTACTGTGTATCGACATGGAACGCATCGGCATCACGCCGTTCGGTTCCCATAAGAAATGGACCAGCTGGGATCGACACCATTGGTGATGGTTTGGCAAATGACGCAATCCCTTTCAGATGTGGTTGGAGTGCGGGGCGTACGTCGGAAGAAAAGGCAAAGCTGGAAGTGAGGAGCAAGCTGATACTGCAGCAGAGCATGAGTCTGACCCATCGCCCTCGATGAGTGTTTCGGTCCAGATGTATAGCGAAAAGATGTTTGAGTATGCACATGTCTGGCATATGTCTATTAGGAACAATCATGAAGAGTCGCTATAGCCGTTTCAGCTATTCCGAATCGGTAGAATACCAAATAGCTGAATTTTAATATTCACTACGTGATATTCAAGGTCAATTGTTGTCAGAGCATCCTCTGCTCATAGACTGGAAATTAATTGGATTCGTTGTAGTGTATCAAGGTTTGCCTGATTTGTGCGAGAGCCTCGGATAGTAATTATTCTCAAGAACACGTATGACAAGCCTGGATTAAACAGAAGAATTATTTTATTTTCCGTAAAGTGTTCCTCAAATTATAACATTTCTTTATTTTTTTCTGGAAACAACTCCCTCTTCTTTGCTATTTTCACCAATCCGTTCCATTCACAATACCCCTCTGTGGTTTCATTCTAGTCATTTAATTCCCAGAAGGAGGTTTCTTATGATTCGTCGAATGTTGTTGTCGCTAGCGTGTGTTGTTTGTGTTCTTCTGGCAACGTCGGCTGTGACATTGGCTCACGAAGAGCAGACGTGGACTCCCGAAAAAGTCTCTGCATTAATAGGAAAAGTTGTGAAAAAGAAAATGAAGTTCCCGGTAAAGCTCTCAACTGGTAAAAGTTTTGAGATGGTGGGATTTTTTTATTTTAAGGTCGAACGTGTCAAGGGCTGTTTGTCGCACACCGAACGAAAATGGGTGATTGCATGTCTTATGAAGAAGAACGTGGGTAAACAGCCAGTTCAGACAGTTATTCATGGACTGACCTATAGCCACCGATACTGGGCTAGCAAGAGATTCAACGGCCGGAGCTATTCATATGCTCGTTTTATGGCCAAGAATGGCTTTGTGGTTTTGGCTCTTGATTTGCTGGGTAGTGGAAAATCTGATGTGCCAGATGGAGATTTACTGAATATCAAAGAATACTCTTTCACCATCGCACAAATCCTGTTAAGTCTGAAAACTAAGAAAAATCCGCTTCAACGTTCTTTCAAAAAAGTGATTCTGGTTGGTCATTCTTTAGGTGCAATTCTGAGCGTGGCAACATTGGGGACTTTTCCTCAAGCTGCGGATGCACTGGTGGTGACGGCATGGGCCTTCGCTCCACATGTTGTGCTACCGCCAGATCTTTTAGCCGCTGCTTTGCAAAATCCTTATGTTCAGCTCCCCCCTCAACTGCGCGAAGATTTGTTTTACTTTTTGCCAAAAGCTGATCCTGCAGTGATTATGTTTGATAATAGCAAGATCGCAGATCAGACCCCCAGGGGTATTTTCACGCAAGGCCTTCCATTACTCGAAGCCATGGCAAGAGGAAATGCCAACGACATAGCGTTTATCAAGGATTTCTCTCGGTCGAATCGGATTCGAGTTCCAGTTCTGATTCAACTTGGCGAGTTTGATGTCATCGCTCCTGCGAGACTCGCGGATCAAGAAGCAAGTTTTTATCCACGTGCCCCCAAGGTCAAGGTTCAAACGCTTTCAACCATCGGGCATTCATTTAATTTGCATGTCAATAATCGAGAAAGTTGGAAACGTATCGTGCAGTGGTTGAGATGAACGGTTTCTCGATCCAGTAAGAGAGCACCCTGACGTCATGATTACCTATTATGACGTCAGGGCTATTTGGCAAACGTTATTGGATCAACGGGTTTCGCGTGATCTGATCTTGCCGAATATTGTATTCCCTCTGATCAACTTTCCCGTTCTTGAGATCTTCATCGATTCGCTCTTTCTGTGTTTTTAAAATTGTACTCGTAGCCACCCGCGTCTATGGCGGCTCCGTCAAATGCACCTAATGCGGCGCTTCCTCTGCGCTCGAACATCCTGGTCCTGGGTTCAGCATTAGCACAAATGCCGCACACAAGAATTCACGCGTGAAGCACCTTTTTGAGTAGAAATGATGAAAGATGAGGTCTGGTGGTGAGGGGGAGGCATATAGTATTGAGTCGATGCCATCTTGCGCCTCAAGAAATGTCTTTGTGTCGTGAAGCCGATGCGACCGTTTCAGTTACCAATACCAGTCTGGGTAGAATTGTCCTGCATGAAAGCCAAGGTGAGGTTGAAAGAAACGTCGGTAATATCGCGGCGGACCGAAACCATAGTATAGCCCTGAGTAACTGCGTATTCGAGGATAACGATAATTGTTGAAACGATCTTCACGATTCTTGATTTGTTTCTGAAGCACATTGTTTAGGTCGTGTTGATGCTGAACGTCATCCTGCAGCTGTTGTGAGCTTCGCTTTTCTGTATTGAGCTGGGTCTCTAATTTCACAATCTTATCTTGTTGAATTTCAATGTAGGCGTAGAGGCAGTTCAAATGAGCGCCATTGTCATAGGCTAGGCATTCCTCGGGTGATTGAAAGCCATTGGAAGAAACAAGGGTTGGGGAGATGAGCAATGAAATGATCCAGGTTAAAAGAAACGTGTAAATCCAGCGCCATGAAAAAGGAACGCACTGTTTTGGCGACTGTGTCATTATGGTGAACCTCTGTGAGACTTGTCTCCTATTGGGTATTAAAGTTGACGTATCAAATTGATAGCGTATCACTTGAGGTTAATATGAGACAAGCTACGGGCTTCATTACTCGCGACAATGCAGGGATGTCGAGATGTGTTTCGCAGAGCTTAGTTCGAGAATGACGCCTCCCTGTCTAGCTCAATAATCTCAATGCGGTGGATCAATGAAAAGGCCTAGTATTCTCAACGATGAGACATGACATTTTTCGCGCGAAAGACCCAAATGTCCTAGTCTCGATGTGCATGGACTACCTTTTGCTTAGTTTTTATTATGGTGCTGTCTACCCCAAGGTTTTAATATGAAATGGAATGTTTGAGTGTGTTATTGCGATGGACAGTCATGTGTCAGGTAAGCGTGAGGTGTGAAAAGGTCCGGAGCATCATATGCAATAATTGCGCATTGAAATTGGAATTCTAGGCTTATCTGCTCTCTCGGGAATTCCTCGTTCTCAACGTTTCTGGGGGCTGCTTGACATTGGAGCAGATCGAGTGCAATCTGAATATCTGGCATATCAAATGTCACAGGGACTGCTCAATTCTTCGTTCTACTATGCTGTGGTGTTGAAGTGCCACGCGAGTGGTTCTTCTTCTAAGATTCCTCACTGTCATATGCCATGCCGACTCAATCTTTTTCTACTGTCATGTCAGGCGATGAATACGGTATTTCTGCACAGCCAGAGCATGTGTACGCTCGGCAAGTGGAGCAATTATATTCGCAAGCCCCCATTGGCATGGTGGCGTCGTTAGTCAATGCCGCTATTCTTGCGGGTATTCAATGGGATGTCGTCTCGAACCAGCACCTTCTGATCTGGTTGGGTTGTGTGCTCGCCATCAATGTTATTGGTGGTATGTTGACCTATCAATATCGACAACTCGATAAGACCCGGATCCAAGCTGAGGTCTGGGGCTCACATTTTTTGGCCAGGAGTATTGGGTCCGGTATGGTCTGGGGGGCATTCCCCGTCTTGCTCTATCCGCATGACTCCATCCCTCATCAAATATTTTTAGGTTTGATCCTCGGCGGCATGGTTGCTGGTGCGACGGCGGTGTTTGCGGCCTCCAAGGAAGTCTTTCTTGCGTATAGCTTGTTATCGATTATTCCAATTATTGTCAGATTCTTATCTGAAGGGAGTCACCTTCATCTCGCGATGGGTTTGGTCGGGGTCTTATTTCTGGTGATGATGATCATGACCATGCGACGAAATCATCAGGTGCTGATGAATGCGATCCGTCTTCACTTGGAAAATTCCAGCCTGATTGCGCACCTTTCCAATGAACGTGATAAGGCCAAAGACCTGAATCGCGTGCTGTCTGAAGAAGTCAATGCTTGCCAAGTCATGGAACGGGAACTTGTCCAACATCGCGATCATCTCGAACAGTTGGTTGAAGATCGTACGTATTCATTACGAATTTCTGAAGCCCGATTTCAATTTCTCGCTGAAAATATTACGGATGTGATTTGGGTGATGACCTTGGATGGAGGGCGTTTCAGTTATATGAGCTCGTCAGTTGAGCGTATTCTTGGATATTCCAGAGAAGAGGCCATGGGGCTTTCGTTGAAGGATCTGTTGACGCCTCGTGCTTTGGAAGCGGCGCGAATGGTGATTAATGAAGAACTCGCCATTGAACAACAGAGCACGGCCAATCCGTTTCGATTTCGAACCTTGGAACTTGAACATCGGTGTAAAGATGGTTCGAGCATTCTTGCGGAAATTCAGGCGAGTTTTATTCGAAACGAACAGGGTGGGGCTATTGGATTTGTTGGCGTAACTCGTGATGTGACCGAACGTAAGAAGGTTGAAGAAACGCGACGACGGATGGACTCACAATTATTACGGTCACAAAAAATGGAGGCGATTGGGACGCTCGCAGGTGGCATTGCCCATGATTTCAATAATCTGTTGACAGGTGTGCTCGGGAATATTTCCTTAGCTAAAAATTTCTTACTGGAAAAAAGCTCGGAATATCATTTTTTGCAAGTTGCAGAGTCTGAGAGCCTTCGTGCGAAGGCTCTTTCACAGCAACTCTTGACGTTTGCCAAGGGTGGTGAACCGATTAAGCAGGTGACGTTGTTGGAGGGGCTTGTCAAAAATACGGTAGAGTTTTCATTGTCGGGATCGGCCGTGGCTCGGGATTTTGTGTATAATGAACCGCTTCGATTCGTCGAGGTTGATGCGGGACAACTAAGTCAGGTTGTCCAAATCATTGTAACGAATGCGGTCGAGTCTCTCTCTCATAATGGACGTCTTATTGTTCATGGTGAAAATCTCATCCTTGACGAGTCCTCACCTTCATCTGTCGTTCCGGCTCCGTCCGGATGTTACGTCAAAATGTCATTTTCTGATAATGGTTCGGGGATACGTCATGATGACCTGACCAGCGCTTTTGATCCGTACTTTACGACGAAATCTGATCATCATGGATTGGGATTGACTTCTGCGTATACTATCATCAGTAAGCATCAGGGATATATGACCATTGACTCGGAGGTTGGTGTTGGGACATGTGTGTCGTTCTATCTTCCTGCTTGCCTCGAAGAAACCGCTGTCGTATCGTCGACTCCCTTTGGGAAGAAGAACGGATCGGGAAAAGTCTTGGTCATGGATGACGAAGAATCTATTCGGGTACTGGCCAGTGAGATGCTCAGTACGTGCGGGTATCACTTTGAAATGGCGAAAAACGGAGAAGAAGCTGTCACGTTGTATCGACAAGCCCAAGAAACAAATAGTCCGTTTTCAGCTGTCATCCTCGACTTAACGGTACCTGGAGGATTGGGCGGGAAAGAGACGATGGTGCAACTGTTGCAAATTGATCCGAATGTCAAAGCGGTGGTGTCGAGTGGCTATTCCAATGATCCGATCATGGCTCAATATCAAACGTTTGGATTTCATGCCGTCATGACAAAACCCTATTCGTTAATGGAACTTAGTGACGTCATGTACCGCCTCGTGATGGAGATTCCCGACGAATAATCTCCAAGGCAACTGGTAGTGTGAAAAATAAAGAAGTGGTCATACGCGAGAAAATCTCATTTTTTACATTGCATGTATCATGTTGAATCGCCTTTCTCCGGTTCCTCTTCACATCGTTTGCAATTCAACTGTTCCCCGAGATGAGCACGGCGTCCTTCTTCCGACACGACCCAAGGACGGACGCTCCATGGCGGATTATGTCGAACGTGTTGTCCGTGTCCGCAGGCTAGATCAGCGACCCAATCGCCAACGTCGTCGAGATGGAAGCCAATAATCGATTGTTGCATATTGCTTGTGCTGGTTGCCGGAAGAATGATCCTCAAGGTTTCATTTGTAGGTTCTGTAGGGTTCAATCGATAACCGTAACACAACGGCGTTTCTCTTTCACTTCTTACGAAAAAGAGATTTGACGTCTAACCAGTCTCGCATCCAATCCCCCAAAACATTAATTGCGAAGACGACGATCATTAGTGCGAAGCCCGGCGCCATGACGACATGTGGGGCGACGAGCATGTAACGGGTTCCATCGCGAATCATGCTGCCCCAGGACGCATCAGGGGGTTGGACGCCTAAGCCTAAAAATGAGAGGCCGGCTTCAGCGACGACAATGCTGGCGACGCCAAAACTCAATTCAATGATTAAGGGAGCACTGAGTAAAGGGAGCAAATGGCGAAACATGATTCGTCCAGATGATGCGCCAAGTGCACGTGCCGCCATCACATGATCTGCGTCTTTAAGGGCGAGCACCTGGGCTCGGGCTAAACGCGCATAGCCGACCCAGCCGACGCAGGCCAGAGCGAAGACCACATTTTTGATACTCGGGCCCATGACTCCTGCCAACGCGATGGCAAGCAGTATCCCGGGAAAAGCCAGGAAAATATCAATGATTCTGATTAGGAAATGATCCATCCACCCACCCCAATAGGCTCCGACGATTCCGATACAGCTTCCAAAGATTGAGGCAATTAAGACAACTGAGAGGGCCACCACAAAGGAGGTACGAGCTCCGATGATCAATCGATCGCTGATTGAACGTCCAATATCGTCATGCCCGAGCCATACTGTGGTAGAGGGTGGTGTCAAGATCTGTGTCAAATCGATATGGTTGGGTGAAATCGGTAATGCCGGACCGACGATCGCGACGCTGCTCCAGATGAATAGAATGAAGAGAGGAATCCACAGTCGAGTCATGAGGTTCCTCGAAGACGGATGCGGGGATCGGCCCAGGCATAAAGCAAATCCGTCAAAAGATTAATGCCGATGTACATCACGCTGATACACAAAATCGTTGCCTGAACGATAGGGTAGTCCCGCTGTTGAATGGCTTCAATCATCAATGATCCGATCCCTGGCCAGGAAAAAATGGTTTCAGTAATGACCGCACCGCTAAGCAGGGCGCCGAACTGAAGTCCGAGTAACGTTAGGACAGGGAGGAGGGCGTTACGCAAAGCGTGGCGAAAGACTGTTCGAGTTTCGCTCAGGCCTTTAGCCTGTGCCGTCCGTATGAAGTCTTCATGAATGACTTCGAGTAACGCACTTCGAATCATCCGAGATAGGATTGCGGCCATGGCCGTTCCCAGTGTCAGTGCGGGTAGGATCAGTGAGAGCAATCCGTCTCGTCCGCTGACAGGGAACCAGCCTAACCATAAGGCCCCGACCATAATCAACAGAGGGCCGAGCCAGAAATTTGGAATGGAGATTCCCACAAGTGCGAATGTCATTGCGCCGACATCGATAAACGTTTTTTGACGCAGTGCTGCAAAGAGGCCAAGCGGAAAGGCGATGAGGATGGCAATGCCCATGGCGCCAACTCCAAGCTCCAAGGTGGCAGGTAATCGTTCCAGTAAAATGTCAGTGATCGCGCGGCCAGAGTGAATTGACGTGCCGAGATCAAAGCGAAAGAGACCTTGGAGATATTGGAAGAGTTGGATGTGCAAAGGAAGATGAAACCCCATCGCGTTTCGCAATGCTTCTTTGTCCGTCGGATGCGCCGTTTCACCCAGCATGACATCAATGGGATCTCCTGGAATGAGATGGATAAGAATGAAGACCAGGCAAGACACGCCGAAAATAATCAGGACAGCACTCGCGAACCTCGCAAGAATAAATCTAGTCATACAGGTCAAGAGTCATGTTGAGTGACGAGTATAGTTGATGGTGACCGTGTCACGGTGAGGAGTCCATCATAATTCCCATCAGGGGAAAGGACATAGCCACGGATGTGACGACGAGCAATGAAGACATGTTCCTCAAACCATAAAGGCACATACGGAAGCGCGTGGAGAAGATAAGATTGAAGCTGTCGATAGATGGCGCCTTTTTCGTGAAGGTTCTGTGTTGCCTGTGCCTGTTCGATAAGGTAATCGCTGTGGGTATCGATAAATCTTCCTCGATTGGCCCCATGTGGTGGAACGGAGTCACTGTGAAATACGTAACGAAAAATATCTGGTGTTTTTAGCCCGACCCACGAAAGGCTATACATTTGAAACCGGCCAGTCTTGATATCTCCGTAAAAAGTCCCCCAATCGTGACTTTGGATAGATGCTTCAATCCCAACTTGTGCCAGTTGATCTTGCACGATGGTCGCAAGTCTCAAACGAATAGGGTCAGTTGAGGTTTTATACGAAATTCGAGCTGGATGTGAATCACTATATCCAGCTTGTTGTAACAAGGTCCGAGCTCGTTGTGGATCATATTCGTATCCGGACAATGTGCTGTTCCCAACCCAGTGTTCTGGTGGGAATAATGCATTAGCAGGGTGAGCGGTATCATTTAAGAGGTGATGAATGATGCTGGTTCGATCGATGGCATGAGCAATGGCTTGGCGAACGTCGTGTTGGCCAACAATGGGATCTTGCAGGTTAAAGCCCAGATAGGAGAATGTGGCTCCCGGTCGCCTTTGAATGTGAAGGTTGTCGTTTTTTTCGAGAAAGTTCGTCAGTTCAGGCGGAAGGTCATTTTGTATCATATCAATTTCCCCTGCCAACAGCTTTAAAATTCTGACCGTTGGATCAGGAATACGAAGAAACTCCACGTATTGATGATCTACGTGTCTCATTAGCCGCCAATGTGTGTCGTCGGATCGATTGATAAAGAGAAAGGGGCCGTTTCCAATCGGGTGCTCATGGAAGGGGTGCCGACTGTGAATAAGGTTCGCCGGGAGAATGCCGATAACAAGATAGCTAGGAAAGAGCTGGTCCGGTTTGTTGAGATGAAAGTCGACAATGTCATCCGTCGGCGCTTGGATGTCTGATATCAGTGTGAGGGAACTGCGGTGAGGAGACACGTTGTTCGGGTTTAAGATGAACTCATAGGTGGCTTTGACATCATTGGCGGTGAGCTTGTGTCCATGATGAAACGCTTGTCGAGTCGGTTCTAAAGAAAAACGATAGTGGGTTGGAGAGACTTGCTCCCAGGTTGCGAGGGAAGGAATTGGACGGGCCGCTTCGTCGAAATCGACTAGACGGGAGTAGAGCAGCCGATTCAATCGTGCCGAAGTGGCGTCGGTGGCAAATCGAGGGTCCAAGTTTGCTGGAGTATTCGCAAGTCCAAATCGGAGGGTATTATCTGGAGGAGGCTCCGAACATCCCACGACGAGAGTCAGGATCGTCAGGATCAACAAATGTTTGCAGACAATGAGTCGAGGAAAATTGCTGTGAGTGAGTACGCACGCCATGGATCTTGTCTAAGGATACCGCATGTGGCGGATTTCTCCAACTCTCATGGACTCCTAAGGCAAGGGCTAGGAAAGTCTGAGTCTGTCATCAATGTTTTTGATACACAATTTCTATCTTACAATCGTACATGTGGAGATCATTTATGAGTACTGCTGCCGGACTTGCATCAATGCCAGAGGTGAATGGAGTTTTATCTTCTTCGTCGAACACTCCTGTGGCTCCTTCGTCTTTGAAAGAGACAGGGCTATCTGAAGAACTTCTGGTCCAGCTTCTCCTGAAAACACTGATGGCAACCGGTGAGTTGACAGAAGCAACCGGGGGAGAACTCTTGAAATTACCCTACAGTGTGATGAAGGAACTGTTCACCATTCTTCAAAAAGACAAGCTCTGTGAGGTTCGGGGTCATGGCGAACCGCTTGGAGTGCTCTACCGCTATACGCTCACTGATGAGGGCCGAAGGCGGGGACAAGCGTCTATGGAGATCAGTCGGTATGTCGGCCCTGCTCCCGTGCCACTCTCTCATTATGCGAAGATGATCAATCGTCAACCGATTGGCAAGCTGAAAATTAATCGAGCGATCGTGGAACGAGCCACGGCCCACTTAGTGTTACCTGAAAAAACGGTCGAACAAATAGGTGAAGCGATTAATTCTGGATGGCCCATTTTTCTCTACGGCCCTCCCGGCAATGGGAAGACCGTGATTGCCGAGGCCATTGGGCAGATGTTGAAAATGGTTGGGGGCGGAGAAATTTATATACCGTATGCTGTTGAAGTCGATGGACAAATTATCCAGGTTTTTGACCCAATTTCCCATGTGACCACTGGCGCTCTTCCTGAATCGCCACATTCGTTTATCGAGGCAAAAGTTGAACGCGATGCACGATGGGAATTATGCCACCGACCCGTGGAGTTTGCCGGGGGAGAATTGACCATGGCGATGTTGGATTTGTCATTTAACCCCATCGCAAAATATTACAAGGCTCCACCCCACATCAAGGCCAATGGCGGCGTGTTTCTGATTGACGACTTCGGTCGTCAACTTGTTCGTCCGCGGGATTTACTCAATCGGTGGATTGTGCCGTTGGAGAAACGGGTCGATTATTTAACACTGCATAGCGGAAAAGTTTTTCAAATTCCATTTGATACGATTGTGATTTTTGCCACGAATCTTGAGCCACAAAAATTAGCTGATGAAGCTTTTCTTCGACGTATCAGGAACAAGGTCTATATTGCGGACCCTTCAGAAAAGCAGTATGCCCATATTTTTGAAGTGGTGTGCGGACAAAAAGGTGTTCCGTATATGCCCGAGGCTGTCCAATACCTCTTCGAACATATTTACAAAAAATACCATCTCAATATGAGAAGCTGTCACCCGCGAGATTTAATTGAACAAATTGTGAGCATTGCAAAGTTTAAAGATATACCTCCGACACTTGATCGAGCTCTCCTCGATCGTGCTTGTCATACGTATTTCTTCGTGGAAGAAGAGCAG